>JANNIB010000575.1:0-21026 GCA_031404695.1 Acidobacteriota bacterium | reverse complement strand
GCCGTAGCGGGCCAGCAGGAGCAACGCTCGCGCCAGGCGCTTCTCGCTCGAGTTGAAGAGCTGGTCGATCAGGTCTTCCTCGATGCGGATGTTGCGCGACAGCATGTGCGAGATGAAGCGATCCGACATCTCGTGCTGCTTCTGCAGCAGGCTCACCATGGCAAGCTTCGGCACGAGCAGGATCGCACTGGGCGTGATGGCGGTTGCACTTCCCATCCGCAGCCGTTGACCGGCCAGACAGCCTTCGCCGAAGAAGTCGCCCGGGCCGAGCATCGCCACTACCGCCTCGCGGCCGGCTTTCGAGACCACCGACAGCTTCACGCCGCCCGACTGGATGTACAGGACGTGTTCGGCGACATCACCCTGCCGGAAGACGGAGGCGTCGCGGGCGAACTGCATCGGGGGGCGGGCCAGGCCAACCGACTCGAGATAATCATGGGCGTCGAAGGTCGCCGGAGCGCTCACCGTGACCTGGCGTTTCGGCGCGCGTTTCAATTTCATCGCAGATAGCATGCCGCAGGCAGCCGTCTGCTGCCTGTGCATTACAGCACACGTCGCTGTGGCGCTACGCCGGCAGGATCACGGTATCGACGACGTGGATCAGGCCATTGGACGCCACGATGTCGGTCGTCTCGAGGCGCGCTGCCCCGACCGTGACGGCCCCGTCCGTGGTCGCGACGTCCAGGTCCCGTCCGTCTAGGGCCTGCACCGTGTGCCGGCTGGCCAACTCGGCCGCGGGCACCCGGCCAGCCACGACGTGGTGCCGCAGAATGCCGCGGAGGGTATCGAGGTTCTCCGCCCGCAGCAGGTTGTCGAGCGTGCCTGGCGGCAGGCGGTCGAAGGCCTCATCGGACGGCGCGAAGAGCGTGAAGGGACCCGGGCCCTTGAGCATCTCGACGAGCCTGACGGCCGTCAACGCGGCGACGAGCAGGGTGAAATCCGACGCCACCGCGGTCTCGACGAGATCGGCAACGAAGGGTGAACCGGCAGTTTGTGTGGACATTTCATGCGGCTCTCCAGCCTCGTCGTATGAGCATGAGCCATCCGCGCCCCGCGCACTGTGTCCGATCGCACAGGGTCGCGCGCAGGCACACGCCGAACAGAGCCGCGCCCGAAACGTGTTCTCAATTGAACAGCGGCGCGAGCCGCCGCGCAGCACGCTCTATGCGTCGCTCAGGAGGGCCAAGTCGTTCATGCCGCCCGTCGTCCTCGCCGTTTTGTGGCTGTTCGGGGTCGCCAGCACCTACGCGCTCGCCGGGTCCGTCCTCCTGCGCGGCGCCGCCACCGCCTCGGTGATCCTGCGGGCCCGCATTATCAGCCCCGGTCCGATCCGCGGCCGAGTGTCGTGACGATGTTGCCAAGCCAACTGCCACCGTCGGCCCAGGCCACCCTCGACGCCATCGGCGACGCGGTCATCGCGACCGATGCGGCGGGGGCCATCACCTACATGAATCCGGCGGCGGAAGTCATGACGGAGTGGACGTGCGCGGCGGCCATGGGCCTCCCCATCGCCTCGGTGCTCCGTCTCGTCGATGGCACCACCCGCCTCGACGTGCCGAGTCCATTGCTGCTGGCCATGGCGAGCGACCGCAGCGTGGGCCTGCCGCCCGACTGCGTGCTCATCGGCCGGCTGGGCCGCGAGACCCCGGTCGAAGACTCCACCGCGCCGATCCACGCCACCGGCGGCGAAGTCAGCGGCGCCGTCATTGTCTTCCGCCACGTCGGCGCCGCGCTGGCGCGCTCGCGCTTCATGACCCACGCCGCGCTGCATGACACTCTCACCGGCCTGCCCAATCGGCTGCTCATCGCCGACCGCCTGTCGTCGGCGCTGTCGATCGCCCGCCGCCGCCAGGCGTTGGTCGCCGTGGGCTTCCTCGACGTAGACGAGTTCAAGACGATCAACGACCACTCCGGGCACGCCGCCGGCGATCGCCTGCTGCAGGCGATCGCCATCAGGCTGCAGAGCGCGGTGCGGCAATCGGACACCGTTGGCCGCTACGGCGGCGATGAGTTCGTGGTCGTGCTGCCCGACATCGGCGGCGCCGCCAGCCTGCCGTCGGTCGCCACGGCGCTGCTGAGGGCGGTCACAGGGCTGTATCCGGACGTCGGACGCGAGGTGCACGTGTCGATCAGCCTCGGCTTCGCCGTGTCGCCGCGCGACGGCGATGACGTCGCCACCCTGCTGTTGCGGGCCGATCGCGCGATGTATCAGGCCAAGGCACAAGGCCACGGTCGCTATGCGTTGTTCGAGGCGGACAGCGACACGGCGGCGCAGGCGCCGGCGATGCCCCCGTCGCGCCTTGTGCACAAGCGCACAGACAGCGCGTCCGGCGGCCGCTAGCATCACGTCATGACACGACGCCTGATCGTTCTGCCCCTCACCCTCCTGTCGCTGCTGCTCGGTTCGGCGGCGCCGGCGCGTGCCGACGTGCTGCTGACGCCGTTTCTCGGCGTCGTCTTTGGCGGCGAAGCGCCGGCCCGCCAGTTCAACTACGGCGTCAGCCTCGCCTTGCTGGCCGGCGGCACCTTCGGCCTCGAGATCGATGCCGCGCTGACGCCGAACTTCTTCGACTCGGACTCGAATGCGCTCGAAGACGGCAACGTGTCCACGGTGATGGCCAACCTCATGGTGTCGGCGCCGATGAGCGGCGCCCGGCTGCGCCCCTACGCCTCGGGCGGGGTCGGCATCATGCACGCGAAGGCCACCAGCGTCGGCAACGTCTTCGAGCTCGACGAGAACAACCTCGGCGTCAACCTCGGGGTCGGCGCGATCGGGTTCATGGGCGACAAGGTCGGCATCCGCGGCGACGTGCGGTACTTCCGTGCGGTGCAGGATTCCAATGCCGGCGACGGCGTGGATCTCGATTTCGCGACGCTGTCGTTCTGGCGTGGCACGCTCGGCCTCGTGTTCCGCTTCTGAACCGGGCCCCTGGCCCACCCCGATCACCGACCGGTGTACCCGAATGCACATCCGCGCCTCAGCGCCGTCAGTACAGTGCCCGACATGGCGCTTCGACCCCGGTCACATCGCATCGGCGGGCACCATGACTCGTGACCAGAGGCCGGAGAGCGTGTGCGCGGCTCGGCCCTCCCGCGGTGGCGAGTCCGGTGTCACCGGCGACGTGCTGATTCGCACGGTGCCCTTCGGGGCGCGCGCGAGGTACACGCTGAGCGAGATCCCGGGCCCCGACCAGGTCCGCTTCCCCTGCCTTGCGGATGCCGCGCGGATGGCGCGCGACTATGCCCGCGAGCGAGGCGTCGATGTGTGGTCCGACGATGGCGCCGGCCGGGTGGAGCAGCTCTCGCGGTTCCGTCCGGCGGTCGCGGCGCCCGGCAACCCCACCCACGGCGCGGACGCCGTCGTGGTCGAAGTGACCTACGGGGCGCCAGGCGCCTGACCTCAGCCAGCCGCGAAGGATTGTGCAGCGGCGGCACATGGGCGTGCGAAGATGTCGCGCATGCCCGAAGCGCCCGCCCGGGTCGCCGCCCTGTCGACGCCACTGCACGACGTCAAGGAAATGCTCGACGCCGCCGGTGTGCCCTACCGCACGCGCCGGCTGGCGCGGGGCGCCAAGGTGTTCGCGCAAGGTGCCGCCGCCACCAGCGTGTATTACCTCCTGGAAGGCGGGGTGTCGCTGACGGTGCTCTCGTCCACCGGGAAGGAAGCCGTCATCGGCATGCTGGGCGAGGCAGATTTTTGCGGTGAAGGCTGCCTGGCCGGACAGACCGTGCGCATGGGCAGTGCCGTGAGCGTCCTCCCCACCGTGGTCCTGCGCATCGCGAAGGCCGACATGACGGCCCTGCTGCATGCCGACACCGAGTTCGCCGAGCGCTTCCTCGCACACATCCTCGCGCGGAACATCCGCATCGAGGAAGATCTGGTCGATCAGCTGTTCAACTCGAGCGAAAAACGGCTGGCGCGGACCCTGCTGCTGCTGGCGCGCTACGGCAAGGAACGCGACGGCGACCACCGGGTGATTCCGAAGCTGTCGCAGGAGGTGCTGGCCGAGATGGTGGGTACCACCCGGTCGCGCGTGAACTTCTTCATGAACAAGTTCCGGCGGCTCGGCTTCATCGACTACAACAACGGCGGTCTCAAGGTGCACAGCTCACTCATGAGCGTCGTGCTGCACGACTGAGCGCTGGCCGCGCCGGCGGCGGAGAGCCACACGCAGCGGCGCGCGCCCTCCCGCCGCCCACGGCCCCTGGTCACCGCGACGCGGTCTGCTTCGCGTGCGACAGCGCCGGCCGATCGCTGGTCGTCGCGCCGACACCCGCGAGCAGCTTCTTGTAGAGCGCCGCCGCCGCCGCGCGGTCGCCGGCCGCCTCGGCGGCGCGTCCGGCCCCCTAGAGTCCGAGGACGCGGCCCGGCTCCTTGGTGATGGTCTTCTGGAACGCGGCGGTGGCCTCGGCCGGCCGGCCGGCGTCGAGCAGCATGAAGCCGAGCAGCTCACGGGCCGGCGCGATGGGTCCGGGGGTGACCGCCGACTTGTCGGTGAGGTCCTCGGCATCGGCGGCAGCCGACAACAACTCGACGCCTTTCGCCTTGTCGCCCTCGGCATACACCTTCCACGCTTCGGCTACCCGCCGCTGGATGTCGACCTGTTCGGCCCAGTAGGTCTCTTTGGTCGCCACCAGCAGCTTCTGAATCGCGACCAGCCGCTCGATATCGGCAGCCGCGGCTGCCGGGGTGCCGGCCCGGGCGGCGCCGACCGCCCGCGCGAAGTGCGTGATGGCCTCGGTGTAGGGCGCGCTCGGCGCCGGCCGCGGGGTGAGGGCCGCGGCTTCCGCCCACGCCTCGCGTTCGAGCGCGTAGCGGGCCGGGATCGCCGCCAGGGCGAACGCGTAGGGGCCGCCAACGGCGCCGGCTTCGAACGACGCGGCCCGGTCGCGCGCCACCTTCGCGGCGCCGTCGTCCGCCAACTGCAGCGCGGCGTAGGTCTGGTAGTCGAGCGCGTGCAGTTCTTCCCCGGCGCCGGCCAGGCCGCCGGCCTTGCGCGCCGCCTCGGCCGACCGGCGGTTGGTCTCGATCGACTCCCTCCAGTAGCCCACGCGCGTGAAGGTGTGCGAGGGCATGTGGAGCGCGTGCGGGACCGCGGGCGCGATGCCGGCATAGCGCCGCGCCGCCTCGAGGCCGCGCGGGGCGAGCGTCGGCGCGTCGTAGGCGTGGATGATGTAGTGGGCCACCCCGGGATGCGACGGCATCTTCTTGAACATGGGCTCGAGGAGCTCGGCCGCCTGCAGGGTGGCCGCGTAGGTCTTGTCGGTCGGCGTGGCCGTCTGAGCCACGGCGAGCGCCCAGAAGATCCGCGCCTCGATGTCCTGCGGATTGTCTTTCGACACCTGGGCCATCGCCTGCTCGTAGGCGACGATGCGGGCGCGCTGCGTGACGACGTCGTCACTCGCGAAGAGCCCGGCCACGGCGTCGATGTAGCCCTTCTCGCGCCGCGACGGCGTGCCGGCGCTCTGCGCCTTCACGATCGCCGCCTTGCCGTTGGCGATCGTCTGCGCCGTGCGCAGCCCGCCGAACGGATTGCCCCAGTGGGTCAGCGCCACGCCCCAGTGCGCCATCGCGCAGGCCGGGTCCTTCGCCGCGATGGCCTCGAACTGCTGGCGCGCCTCGGGGAACCAGAACGAGTGCAGCAGAGCCACGGCGCGGTTCATGTCGGCCTTGAGCGTCGGGCTGCACGAGGTCTGGAAGTCGACGGTGCCGACCTGCTCGGCCGACAGCGCGCCGCCGCCGTGGTTGTCGTGCTGGGCGAACGCGGGCGAGGTGATGAGACAACAGCCGAGGGCCGCCAATCGCAAGGTGCGGGTGATATGCACGGAACACTCCATACGCGGGACCATCGCCCGCATTGCCAGACGCCTACTTCCCGAAGGTCAGCCGGTCGACCGCCACACGGCCGTTGCTGACGACATACAGCGGATCGAGCAGGGTGCGTGGACGCTCGAGGGGGTTGGCGTCCACGACGATGAGATCGGCCTCGAAGCCCGGACGCAGGTGGCCGATTCGGGTCTCGAGGCGCAGCATCTCGGCGTTGACGCTGGTGGCCGCCTGGAGGGCGGCCAACGCCGGCAGGCCGGCCTCGATGAGCTCAACCACTTCACGCGAGACGCGGGCCATGCTCGCCGGGCCGTAGCCGGTGTCCGACCCGGTCACGATCTTCACGCCGGCGGCGCGGGCGCGCCGGATGGTCTCGACCAGTACCGGCTTCATCATCTGGCCGCGGCGCTGCAGGCCGGCCTCGTCGTAGTCGCCGCCGGGCTTGGCCAGGTCGTTGACGACGTCAGCGGTCGGCACGAAGTAGGCGTTTCGCGAGGCCATGAGCTTCAGCGTCTCGTCGGTGAGATAGGTGCCGTGCTCGATCGACCGCACCCCGGCGCCCACCCCCCCCAACGCCCCTTCGGCCCCGTGCGCATGCGCCAGCACCGGCACGCCGCGCGCGGCGGCCTCGCTCACGACCAGCGCCAGTTCGGCCTCGCTGTAGACCTGCTTGCGCGGATCGGTGTCGGGGGTGCCGGCGCGCTCGGTGGCCAGCACCTTGATCCAGTCGGCGCCGCGGGCGAGGTTGAAGCGCACGAAGCGCCGCAGGGCGTCGGGCGTGGTGAGCCCCTTCAGCAGGTCGCCCAGGTCCGGCGCGTCGAGGTAGGCCTCAACCGCCGGCTGCGGCCGCAGGTGATAGCCGGCGGCCAACACGTCGGGACCGGCCAGATGCCCCGCCTTCACGAGCTCGCGCAGGCCGACGTCGGCGAAGTGCGAGACGCCGGCGCTTCGCACGGTGGTGACGCCGCTGTCGAGCGCGGCCCGCATCGCGGCCGGCGTCGCGATGTGCACGTGGGCGTCGATGAGCCCCGGCACGACGAAGCGTCCGCGCAGATCCACGCGCGCTGTCGCGGTGCCGGCAGGCGGCACCGTGGCGCCCATTGAGGCGATGCGGCCATCGCGCAGCACGATGAACTGGCCGTGGCGAATCTCTCCGCTCGCCACGTCGACGACCGACGCGTTGGCGAGGAGCAGCGGCGGGGCCGGCGGCGCGGGTGTCTGCGCCCGGCCAGTCACGGTCAGGACGAGGGCCAGCGCGGCGACCGTCGTGGCCGGCAGCAGGAGGCGGCGGGAGCGCATGAGTGCAGTCTACATTCGGTAGACTGCCGGCCGTGGCCGCTCTTTCCGGACTCCGCCTGCTCTCCTTCGCGCTTTACGTCCCCGAGCGGCTGCTGGCCGGTGCCGAGTCCGCAACCGGCAGCCACAGGTTCACCGGCCGGCGCCCTCGGCCCCGCGCTGCTGGTACAGCTTCTTCGCCTCGTCGAACTGAGCGAAGACATGCGCGCGTTCCTTCTGCGACCGCCAGCCCGGCCACGCCTCGGCCATCAGCCGCAGCATGTCGATCCACTTCACCGAGTAGGCCGCGGCGGCTGCGCTACGCACCGGTGCGCCCCCGACGGTAATCCAGACCGGGTTGGTGAAGGCCTGCGCGAATCCGGCATCGAGCGGGAAACGCTCGCTGCGCGCGCCCTCGACGCGCAGGTGATACCAGCCGCTCCTCGTGACCTTCAGCGTGCGGGTGAAGTCGAGCGCCGTGCGGTCGCCCGTGAACGGAATCTTCTCCACCACCTCCCCGTTGTAGACGAGCAGCGCCTCGACGAGCGGCGTCATGGATCGCGACCAGCCCGCGATTTCGACAGTACCGCCGCCGGCCGGCAGCGTGATCTCCTCGCCGGGACCGCGGAGGTTGGCGGTCATCGTCACGAGCGGACCGGTCGTCACAAAAGCCCGCCCGGCACGCAGCCCCTCGAACCACGCTTCCATCGACAGCCCACGATTGCCGGTGTAGACGTAGGTGCGCACCGAACCCACGAGCTTGCTGGCGTGCATGCTGCTGATCGAATCTTCGCCGCCTGTCGCCGTCACGCGGAAGCCGTTGTTCAGCACGGCGTACCACGGCACGAACGAACCACGGCCGGCGTCGGACCACTCGACGGCGTCGGTCGTGCCGAGCGCGGCGTCGACCATGAAGCCCTTGCCGCCGCCCAGACCCAACGCAATCGGGTCCTGATCGGTGGTGAAGGCATGCACATAGCCGACGGTGGCGCCCTGCGCCTTGGCCTTGCGGAACATATCGGTGTTGCTCGGGTACAGACTCTCGATCGCCGTGCCCTCATACCCAGTGGTGTAGGGCGAGATCAGGTGATTGCGCATGCCGAACATGAACACGTGCCCGTAGAACGGCGGACGGAACTCCTGGCCCACGACGAGCACGCGGTCCTTCGTAGACAACGGATGCGCGCCGCCCCCTTTCACGAAGTGGTGATAGTCGAGGATGCGGTTGTCCTTGTTGGCCACCTGCTCATTCACGATGTCCTGATCTTCGGCGGCCGACATCATCATCAGGTTCTCGAGCGTGTTGTGCAGGTTGCCCGCGTAGTTCATGTGCACGTGGGTGGAGCCGCTGTACCAGCCGCGGGCGTTCAAATCGGTCAGACGCTTCATGCGGACGGTGACGAGCGTCACGTCGCCGGCCTTGACCTCGGCGGCCGTGGTGACAAACGGCCGTTCGAAGCCGGCGACGGTGGTCATCGTGACCTTGCCGGCCGGCACCTGGACGGTGAAGGGCCCCGGCGTGTGGAAGATGCGGTCGCCGATGCCGCCGACGCGGGCGTAGGCATCGTTCGGCACGTACTGCTTCCCGTCTGCCGCCGCCAGGTGGGTGCGGGCGGCGAGCGGTTCCCCCGTGGTGTCGTCGACCACGCGCACCGACAGCGTGCCGACCGGGCGCTTCCAGTGCCGGTCCATGATCTGCACCGTGCGCAGCGCGCCGCCGTAGGTTTCGAGCAGCGCCAGCTGCGGCAGGCCGCCTTCGTTCGAGATGAAGGCGATCCATTCGCCGTCGGGCGACCAGCGCGGATGGAAGGCATCGTGCTCGAAGAACGTGAGCTTGTAGGGCTCGCCGCCAATCGTCGGCTGCACGTAGAGGTTGTTGTACTGGTCTGCGGCGCCTGACGTCGAGGCGTAGACGAACCGCTTGCCGTCGAGTGACACATCGGGCCGCGGCCGGTACAGTGTCTGCTCCGCCCGCACGACCACCGCCTTCTCCATGCCCTTGGCCACCGCCGGCACCCGGTAGACATTGCCCGATCCGAGGGCCACGTTCCGGTTCGACACGAGCAGCAACTCCTTGCCATCGGGCAGCCACGCCGGGCTGATGTGCACGTCGACGTTCCCGAAGTAGAGGCGATCGCTCGGATACGTGTGATCGGACGTGACCGCGATCTCGGGCCCCGCCCATTGGCCGTCCTTGATCGGCCGGATGTAGACGTTGAAGTAGCCATTCGGCGCCGTCGACACGTAGGCGACGCGAGTACCGTCAGGCGAAAACACCGGGTCGGTGTAGATCTGCTCGTCGTTCGTGAGCGTGGCGGTGGCGCCGGTGGCCAGATTCAGGACCTCGAGTTGGATCTTCCGCGAGTCGTAATCGGCGGTGTAGATCAACCACTTCCCGTCGGGCGAGATATCAGGCGACGAGTGGTAGGTGGGTCCGGCCGTGAGTTCGCTGGCCCGTCCCGTCGCCGGATCCACGCGCCAGATCGAGCCGTGCATCGCCACGGCGATCCATGTGCCGTCGGGCGACCAGTCGGGCCACCAGGGCGTCGAGGCCACCGCCGGCGGGAAATAGAAGTTGTGCATGTAGGTCGCGCCGGTCCGCGCGGCGGGATACCCGGTCACGCCGCGGGTGCCCTGCTGCATCGATCCGCCCTGCATGGGAATGGCGACCGGCGGCGTGGCCTGTGACTGCGCGGCGGGCTGGGCGGCGAGCCAGCCGCCAGCGAGGGCGAGTGCCGCGGCGGCGGTGACACCGGGCGAGAACAAACGCGACTTCATGTTAGCCTCCGTGCGAACGACCGGGACGAACCTCGGCGGTGATGCCCCTGCGGCGGCGTCAGTCTACAGCGGTGTCGCGCCCGCACCATGGGTGCGTGGGGAGGCGAACCAGCATGACCGCACCGCGGCCCCGGGTCACGGCCGTCGACGCCCTGCGCGGCCTGGTCATGATCATCATGGCCCTGGACCACACACGCGAGTTCCTCCATGTGGACGCCATGTCCTTCTCGGCAGACAATCTGGCGCGCACCACGCCGATCCTGTTCCTGACCCGCTGGGTCACCCATATCTGCGCGCCGGTCTTCCTCGCCACGGCCGGCATGGCCGCCGGGCTGCGCCTGGCCCGCGGCGGCTCGAAGGCCGAACTCTCGCGATACTTGGTGACGCGCGGGCTGTGGCTCATCGCCGTCGAACTCCTCGTCATGCGCCTGGCGATGAACTTCACGCTCGACCTGCGGTATCCAGTGTTCCTCATCATCCTGTGGGCACTTGGCTGGTCGATGGTGGCGCTGGCAGGGCTCATCCACTTTTCCGCCAGAGTCGTCGGCATCATCGGGCTCGCCATCATCGTCGGCCACAACACGCTCGATGGTGTGGCGGCCTCGTCCTTCGGGCCGCTCGCCTGGCTCTGGCACGTGCTGCACCAGCCCGGGCTCATCACGATCGGAGCGGTCTCGGCCATCGCGGGCTATCCCGTGCTGCCATGGATCGGCGTGATGGCGCTGGGCTTCTGGGCCGCAGGCATCTATGCGTGGCCGGCGGGGCGGCGTGAGCGTGCCCTTCGCATCGCCGGCGTGGGCGCGGTGGCCGGCTTCGTCGTGCTGCGGACACTGAACGGCTACGGCGACCCGACGCCGTGGACGCCGCAGGCCACGCCGGTAATGACCACGGTGTCGTTCTTCAATACGGCGAAATACCCGCCGTCGCTCATCTTCCTCTTGATGACGCTCGGACCGGCAGCGCTGCTGTTGGCCTGGCTCGAGCGCGCGATGCCGGGCCCCCGCCACCCGTTCGTGGTGTTCGGCCGCGTGCCGTTTGCCTACTACGTCGTCCACTTCTGGCTGCTGCACGCCGTCGCGGCGCTGGCGGCGTTGCTCCGCTACGGCACCGCCACGTGGGCCTTCTTCTGGCACCCGCTGCCGTCGATGGGCGGCGCGCGCGAGGTGTTTCCGGCCGATCTCGGCTACCCGCTGTGGGTGGTGTACGTCGCCTGGCTGCTGCTGGTCACCGCGCTCTACCCCGCGTGCCGGTGGCTGGCCGAGGTGAAAGCACGTCGTCGCGACTGGTGGCTGTCGTACCTCTGACTGCGCCAGGTCCCGTACGCTCGAAGGGCCCGGCGACACCGGGCCCTTCGCGAGACATGCCGACCTGACTGCCGCTAGAACGACACGCGGAACGCCAGCTGCCCGGTGCGCGGGCGGTAGGCATTGCCGATGTTCTGCTGCGGCGTGCCGAAAAGTGGTGACGTGACCACGGCGTTGTAGCTGCCGAAGTTCTCGTGATTGAGCAGGTTGAACACCTCGGCCACGACCGACAGGCTCACGTTGTTGATCTTGAACGCTTTGGTGACGCGGGCGTCCACCTTGTGAATCGCAGCGCCCCTGAGAGCGTTCCTCGGCACGCGATCGCCGGAGTTGAGCGTGGTCGGCCCATCGTAGCGGTCCCCGGCGATCGCCGTGTTGACGTCGAGCGGTGCGGCGCCGACGTAGAGGCGATTGGTGTGACTGAGCGCGGCACGATTCTTCCCGAAGGGGTTCCCGCCTACCGACGTGTTGAAATAGTTCCCGGAGCCGAACTGGTAGGCGCCCGAGAAGGTCAGGCCCCAGCCCGGCGCCCAGATGCCGTTCAGGCGCAGCGTGTGGCGCTGGAACTCCTGCGACGTGGCCCACTCGTCGTCGTTGTCGATGTCGAGCGGGTTGTCGGCGTTCGGGCCGAAGCCGTTGGCCGGCGTGTTGTCGCGCGCGAAAAAGGTGTAGGTGTAGGTCAGTCCCGCCTGGAAATTGTTGGCGTAGCGGCGGGTGATGCCGTTGGCCAGCGACATGAAGTCGGCCTTGCCGCCGGATTCAATCCAGACAATCGGTCCCCAGGCGGGGTCAGCCACACGCCCCTGCGCCGGATACCCCGTGGCCGGATCCACCACCATGTTGATGTCGACACCGCGCGTGCGGTTGTACTCGCGCCAGTGGGTCAGGTCCGTCTCGATGCCCAGCACCGGAGTGATCTGCTTCTGGAAGCCGATGGCGCTCTGCCAGGTGACCGGGAACTCGAAGTCGTGTGCGATGACCCGCGGCGCCTGCGGCACGGCGCCGCTTGCGATCTGGGCCGGGGTGAAGTTGCGGGTGGGGTTCAGGAACCAGCCCGGCTGGTTGTCGTTCGGGAAGCTGTTGACGATGATGCGATTGCCGAACGACTGCTGGCTGAAGGTGACGTTCGAGACCACCGACCCGTAATAGAGGCCGGTGCCGCCGCGGACGACCAGGTCGTTTCCGCCGCCGACGTTCCAGGCAAAGCCGGCGCGCGGCGAGATGTTGTTGTTGTCGCGGATGCCGCTCTTGAAGAGCGGCCCGCCAAACGGCGCAAACACGGTCGAGTTCTTCGTGTCGGGCGGGTCGGTGGCCCCCTGGTCGAGGTCGTAGCGCACGCCGTAGTTGATGGTGAGCTGATCGTTCACGCGCCAGTTGTCACCGAACCAGATGGCATAGGTCGGCCGGGGGATGTCGACGTCCCAGTTGCCGGTGTTCTGCAGGAAGTTGGTGGCGACACTGTCGAGCCCCGTGATGTCCCACTGCGTGGGATCGTTGCCCGGGAAGCGGCGGTCCATGTCGGCGGGATTGGCGCGGAAGTTGAAGACGCCGCGTTCGCCAAGGTGCCACTCGCCCGAGTCCTTCCACCCCAGGAACTCGGCGCCGATCTTCATGTCGTGCGAGCCCTTGGTCCACGTGAGGTCGTAGCGCGCCGTGATCTGTCTCTGGTTGAACTCCTGCGGGAAGTTCTGGGGTGGCCCGATCGTGCCGTTGATGAAATTGAACGACGGCGTGCCGGTGCCGAGCCAGCCGGGAGGGGCGGCCGTGACCAGCTGATCGAGCGCCACGCCGTTGGTCCAGCCGAAGGTGTTGTAGCCGACCCGCACTTCTTCGACCAGACTCGCCGAGCGCACGTGCGACCAGCTGACCAGGAAGTTGTCGGCCTTGCGCGTGCGCGACGCCGACTGCGTCGGGTGTTCGGCCTGCTTGTCGTTGGGCCGGTCGAACCGCCAGAACGAGTAGCGGTACGAGAGGTGGGAGTTGGCCGTCCAGTCCTGATCGACGCGGCCGAGTGCGCTGTGGTTCACCTGCTTATCGGCGGCCGACGTGCGAATAGTGGCCAGGTTCACCGGGGCGAAGAAGACCGTGCCCGGCTCCCGCTCGTACTCATAACTCAGGAAGTAGTGGAGCTTGTCTTTGCGCAGCGGCCCGCCCAGAGACGCGCCGGTCTGCTGGTTCTGATACGGCAGCACCCGCTTGGCGACGAAGTCGGCGCTGTTCCACTTGTCGTCGCGGAAATACCCGTAGAGCGACCCTCGCAGGTTGTTGGTGCCCGACTTCGAGATGGCCTGCACCTGCACGCCCGTCGAACGGCCCTGCGTGATGTCGAAGAGGTTGGTGATGATCTGGAACTCTGCAATAGCCTCGCGGCTGAACTTCGGCTGGCCGAAGCCGGAGCTGGCCACTTTGTTGGTGATCTGCTGGCCGTCGAGATTGAGCTGGAACGCGTTGTCATCGCCCACGCCCGGCCGGTTGTCGACGTTGTTGGCGGTGATGCCCTTGACTTGCAGCGAGAGCTCCATCCAGTTGCGGCCGGCGAGTGGCAGTTCTTCCATCTGGCGGCGGTCGACGTTGCCGGCCACTTCCGACGACGTGATGTCGACCAGCGGCGACTCGCCGGTGACCGTGATGGTCTCTGCCAGCGCCCCGACCTTGAGCGACAGCGGCACCGTGGCATTCTGACCCACGCGCAGTTCCAGCACCGGCACCGTGGCCGTGCCGAACCCCGAGAGCTCCGCCACGAGCGAGTAGCGGCCGGGCGGCAGGTTGCGAATCTGATAGTCACCCTGTGCGTCGGTGACCGCGGACGCGACGCGGCCGGTGCCGAGGTCGGTGGCCGTCACGGTCACGCCGGGCAAGACGCCCTTCGACTCGTCGGTCACGGCGCCTGTGATATTGGCGTTCTGTTGCGCGAGCGCGGCAAGCGGCGACAGCAGCAGCGTTGCCGCCAGAAGCAGGCGCCTGCCCAGGAGATGGACCATTGAAACCTCCGCTGCGAAGTGCCGGCGTGCATGCGCCGACCGGACCTGGCGCGGACTATAGCACCGTCACAACTTCGTTGCGCCGACATTCGTGGCGTTCTATGATGCCGCGCCGCTTCCTTCCACCCTGGTGACCATGCCTTCCACGTCGACGTCTTCTCACGCCGCGCTCGTCGCCCTCGCGGCCGCCCGATGGCGGATCGGTCTCGGCCTCACCGCCGCGATGACCCTCATCTACGTCGTCTTCATCCTGCTGGTCGCCTACGGCAAGGCGGTCCTCGGGACACTGCTGCTGCCGGGCCTGAGCATCGGCATCGCGCTCGGCGTGTTCGTGATCGTCGCCGCGTGGGCGCTCATCCTCATCTACGTGCGCTGGGCCAACGAACACTACGATCGCGAAGTGGCCGCCATCCGCGGAGGTCAGCGATGAGCGGCGCCATTGGCGAGCCGAATGCGCTGGCGATGCTGTTCTTCTTCGTTTTCATCGCGGCCTCGCTCGGCATCACGTGGTTCGCGGCGCGCCGCACCAAGACGACGGAGGACTTCTACGCCGCCGGCCGCTCGGTCACCGCGGTGCAGAACGGCCTGGCGCTGGCCGGCGACTACATGAGCGCGGCCAGCTTTCTCGGCATTGCCGGCCTGGTGGCGCTCTCGGGCTTCGACGGGCTCATCTACTCGATCGGTTTTCTCGTCGGCTGGCCGGTGGTGCTGTGCCTCATCGCCGAGCCGCTACGCAATCTGGGCCGCTACACCTTTGCGGACGTGGTGGCGTTCCGTCTCCAGCAGCGTCCGGTGCGCGTGGCTTCGGCCTTCGGCGGGCTGGCCGTCATCGCCTTCTATCTCATCGCGCAGATGGTCGGCGCCGGCAACCTGATCCGGCTGCTCTTCGGCCTCTCGTACGAGATGGCGGTGGTCATCGTCGGCGTCGTCATGCTCGCCTATGTGCTCTTCGGCGGCATGCTGGCGACGACCTGGGTGCAGATCGTCAAGGCGGTGCTGCTCATGAGCGGCGCCGGCATGCTGGCGCTGCTGGTGCTTGCGAGATACAGCTTCAACCCGCTGGCCCTGTTCGCCGACGCCGCCGCGCGCTTCGGGCCATCGGTGCTGGCGCCCGGACGTCTGGTGTCGGATCCCATCGACGCCATCTCGCTCGGCATCGCGCTGATGTTCGGCACGGCCGGCCTGCCGCACATCCTGATGCGCTTCTACACGGTGCCAGACGCGCGCACCGCCCGCGTCTCGGTCGCCTATGCCACCGCCGCCATCGGCCTCTTCTATCTTTTCACCTTCATCCTCGGCTTCGGGGCCATGGTGATGGTGGGTCAGGACGCCATTCGCGCCATCGACGCCGGCGGCAACATGGCGGCGCCGCTATTGGCCGAAGCCGTGGGCGGCCAGGCCTTCCTCGGCTTCATCGCCGCGGTGGCGTTTGCGACCATTCTCGCCGTCGTGGCCGGTCTCACGCTGGCCGGCGCCGCGGCGCTCTCGCATGACATCTGGGTCGGCGTCGTGCGGCGGGGCCACGCCGATGGCCGCGAGCAGCTGCTGGTCGCCCGCGGCGCCACCATCCTGCTGGCGATGGTCTCGATCTGGCTGGGTATCGCCTTCAAGGGGCAGAACGTCGCCTACATGGTGGGCCTCGCGTTTGCGATTGCCGCCAGCGCCAACTTCCCGGCCCTGCTGCTGTCGATGTTCTGGAAGCCGTTCACCACGGCCGGCGCCGTGTCCTCGATCGTCGTCGGCACCGCGTCGGCGCTGCTGCTCATCTACTTCTCGCCCACCATCCAGATCGACCTGCTCAAGCACTCCTCGGCGCTGGTGCCGCTGCGCAATCCCGGCATCATCTCGATCCCGCTCAGCTTCGTCGTCGGCATCGTCGTGTCGCTGGCAGCGCCGGAAGCCGCGGCGCAAGCGAAGTTCGCTGCCACCGAACGGCAACTGCACCTGGGCGAAGAAGCGTAGCGTGCCGGGGCTCGGGGCGAGGGAGCGAGAACCTCACCGTCCCGCGGCGCCGAGCAACCGCTCAACGATGACGACATCGCGCCACACGCCGTCGAGCTGCGCGTGCCGCTGGTAGACGCCGACCTCGCGAAAGCCGAACCGCGCGCACAGGGCTCGTGAGGCGGTGTTCTCGGGGAAGAGCCGCGACAGGACCTTCCAGAAGCCAGCCGCGTCCAGCGCCTCGAGAAACACCGGCATGAGCGCGCCACCGACCCCGCGGCGATGGTGGCTGGTCGCGACGTAGATCGAATATTCGGCGATGCCGGCATAACACGCACGGGCACGGTAAGCCGACGCCGCCGCCCAGCCGACCACCGTGTCGCCGTCGGTTGCGACCAGCACCGGGAAGCGCGGAGCGTCGAACCACGCGGCCACGTCGTCCACCGTGCGCTCGCGCGTCTCGAAGGTGGCGCCACGGCCGCGGAGGCCTTCGTTGTAGATGCGCGTGATGGCGTCGGCGTCGCCGGGCGTCGCCGCACGCACGCGGACAGGAACGGGGACGACCTCGGTCATGACCTGCCTCCGGAGCTGGCGCTCACTATAGCGAACGGGGCGACGGCTAACGCCTCGGCCGCGCCGCGAACACCCGCTCGGTCGCAATCGTCTCGCCGGCCTGGTATCGCGCCCGGTCGGCCGGCAGGAAGATGAGCACGCGGCGGTCGAGGTCGTAGCGCGGCGGCCAGTCGAGCGCTCCAAAGGTCTGCCCGGCGAAGCGGGCCCGGAACCCTTCCTGCTCCCAGGACTCGAGCACGATCGCCGGCGCGCGGCCGTGGCTCGCCAGCCACGCCAGCGCCCGGTCGAGCCACGCCGGATCGAGCGCGTCCCACATGACGACCTCGCGACCGGGCTGGAAGCGTATGGCGCCGCTCGCCCACCCGGTCACGAGCACGGCGGCCGGCGGCAGCCGCGTCGCCACCACGTCGGACGTCATCGGGAAGCGCGCCTCGAGGCGGGCCAGGCCGACGGCCTCACGCGCCTCATTGGTGCGCGACGTGGTCAGGGCGACGGCCACGACAACCAGCGCCGTTACCACCATCCCGGCGCGCCTGCCGGTGCGCGCCGCGATCGCCGTCAGCGCGCTCATCGCCAGGACGATCGCGAGGACCACGGCCGGCAGCAGGAAGCGCAGGTACCACCACTCGGGGAACGGCCGGTAAGCGAGATACACCACCGACAGCGCCGCTGCCAGCACCGCGAGCAGCCGCGCCGCACGCCGCGCCGATGCCGCCACGACAAACGGCGCCGCCAGGGCCAGCAGCACCAACGGAGTGGACGTCGCCAGCAGCGTGCGTCCGTAGCGAACCACGTTCTCGGGCACATGCGCCCACGCGAAGAGCACGCCGAGATCGCCGTAGCCGGATTGCAGCGCCGATCCGTAGAGTGACGCGTTCAGCGCCAGGACCGCGGCCACGCCCGGCAGCGCCGCAAGCGACGCCATGCTCATCGCCGTGACGGCCCGGCGGAGGCGGCCCGTCACCTCGACGCCCGCCGCCACCACACCGCAGGCAAGCACCGCCGCCACGGCTGCCGGTGCCAGGTTCGGCCGCACCAGCAGCCCCAGTCCGATGAGGAGCCCGGTCGTGACCGGCCGTCCGGCGAGCATCGCCGCAGCCACGCCGGCCCACAGGGCGGCGGTCGTGATGTCGTTCATCGGCTGCACGGCCTGGAAGAGCACTACCGGCGAAGTCGCAACCAGCAGCGCCGCGCCGACCCCGGCCCACGCCGTGGTGAGCCGACTGGTCAGCACGAACGCCAGCCATACGAGCAGTGCCGCCGCCGCCGGCGGCACCAGATGCACGCCGTCGAGGCCGGCCACGCGGGCCAGCGGCGCCACCAGCAACCCGTAGCCCGGCGCGCAGACCGGCACGGCGGCGCCGGGGCGAATCGCCGAGGGCAGGAAGCCGCCGGGCGCCGCGACGCGCGTCGCCTCGGGCCACGGCGCCTGGCGCGCCAGCGGGCTGTCGGGCTGCCACCGCCCGTCCACGTAGGCCTTGGTCATGAGGGCGTAGCAGGCCGAATCCGACCCACCGACCGCGCCCGTGCGCCACCGCCAGGCCGTGAGGCCGACGGCGAGGCTCACCAGCAGCGCGGCGACGACCGGGGCACGCGCCGCGATCATGACCAGCGGTACTTGACCAGCACCTGCAGCGCCCGCACGCCGTCGCGCCAGCCGATCTTCTTGCCCTGCGCGCGGCTGCGCGGCTCGAAGCGCACCGGCCGCTCGACGATCGTGTGGCCGCGGCGCAGCAGCTTGGCCGTGATCTCGGGCTCGATGTCGAAGCGATCGGATTCCAAGTCGAGACTGCGCGCCACCGCGGCGTCCATGATCTTGTAGCAGGTCTCCATGTCGGTGATGCACGACCCGTAGAGCAGATTGGTGACCGCGGTGAGCGTGCGATTGGCGACCACGGTCACCCACGGCGCGGTGGAGGTGGGCTGCAGGAAGCGCGAACCGTAGACGACGGTCGCCTCGCCGTCGAGGATCGGCGAGACCAGCGCCGCCAGTTGCGCCGGATCGAGTTCGAGGTCGGCGTCTTGAATCGCGATGACCGACCCCCGGGCCGCGGCGAGGCCGATGCGGATGGCGCGGCCCTTGCCGCCGTTCTCTGGCGCGTGGATGATCCGCACCGTGGCGTCGGGCGCCAGCCCGTCGAGCACGTGGCGCGTGTCGTCGGTCGAGCCGTCGTTCACGACCACGATCTCGCGCGGCGCCGGCAGCGGCACCTCGAGCAGGCGCTGGATGACGGCGGCCACGGTGGACGATTCGTTGAAAACGGGGACCAGGATGCTGACCAGCGGCGTCACGGGGCGTCCAGTATCTCCCGGCGGGATACGATGGCGCATGTCCAGCCGCGAACTGCTGCTCTCGGCCGCGATGCGCGCGGTGGCGTACCTCGATGGCCTCGGCGCCCGGCACGTCGGCGGCACCAGTTCGCACCAGGCGCTGCGGACCGCGCTCGGCGGGCCGCTGCCGGTGGCCGGTCAGGACCACGCCCGCGTCATCGCGTCTCTCGCCCGCGCCATCGATCCGGGGCTCGTCGCCACTGCCGGGCCGCGCTACTTCGGGTTCGTGACCGGCGGCGCCGTGCCGGTCACCGTGGCCGCCGAGTGGCTGGGCTCGGCCTGGGACCAGAACGGCGCGCTCTACGTCATGGCGCCGGCGATTGCCGTACTCGAAGACATCGTCGGCGGCTGGGTCGTCGAGATGCTCGGCCTGCCGGCCGGATCGAGCGTGGGCTTCGTCACCGTCTGCCACATGGCAAACTTCACGTGCCAGGCGGCCGGGCGCCACGAGGTGCTGCGCCGCGCCGGCTGGGACGTGGAGCAAGGCGGCCTGCAGCGGGCGCCGCGTGTCACGGTGGTGGTTGGCGACGAAGTGCACATCTCCACCGTGGGCAGCCTGCGCATGCTCGGCTTCGGTACCGATGAACTCGTGCGCGTGCCGGTGGATGGCCAGGGCCGCATGCGGGCGGACGGCCTGGCCTCGGCGCTTGCGGCCATCGACGGACCGTGCCTCGTGTGCCTGCAGGCCGGCAACGTCAGCACCGGCGCCTCCGATCCGATGGCGGCGCTCATTCCGCTCGCCCACGCGCGCGGCGCCTGGGTGCACGTCGACGGCGCGTTCGGATTGTGGGCGGCCGCGGTCCCGTCGCTGGCGCACCAAGTGGCCGGCGTCGCAGCCGCCGATTCCTGGGCCACCGACGCTCACAAGTGGCTGAACGTGCCGTACGATTCCGGCTTCGCGATGGTCGCGCATCCGGCGCCGCACCGCGCCGCGATGAGCCTGCGTGCGTCCTACCTCCAGCGCGGCGATGACGAAGAGCGGATCGGCATGGACTGGGTGCCCGAGTCATCGCGCCGCTCGCGGGTGCTGCCGCTCTACGCCCTCATCCGGGCCCTCGGCGCCGATGGCATCCGCGACCTCATCGAGCGCACCTGCGGGCTGGCGCGGCGCATGGCAGCGCGCCTGGGCCGCCAGGAGGGCCTGCGCATCCTGAACGACATCGCACTGAACCAGGTGCTGGTCGCCTTCGACCGGCCGGGCGGCGAGGTGTCGGCATCGCTCACGCGCGACGTCATCGCCCGCGTGCAGGCCGAGGGCACGTGCTGGGCGGGCGGCGCGACGTGGCAGGGCCACGAGGCGATGCGGATTGCGGTCTCGAACTGGTCGACGACCGAGGCCGACATCGATCGCTCGGCCGACGCCATCGTCGGCTGCTACCGCGCGGCGCTGGTCGGACCGGGCGCGTAGGTCAGCGGTTTTTCGGCGGCGGCCCCGGGCGGTACTCGAGCATCACGTTGCTGATGGTGGCCACCGGACGGCCCGGCGCCGTGAACTGATCGGTGCCGTCGGGCCGCACTTCGGTCAGCTTCTCGCCGAGCACGGCCACCTCGACGGTGCCCTCGGGCAGCGTGAACTGCATGAACTCGGCGCCAGTCGGCGCCACCGCCTTGACGCCGCCGGGCCCGGCGCCGCCGCCGACGCGGTCGTAGAGATCTCTCTCGGTGCGGAACTCGGATTCCACAACCGCGCGGTCGATGAGCGTGCCATCCATGAGCAGCACGCCGATGGTCGCGGTGTAGCGCCGGTAGGCGATCTTGCGCTTGACCAGGTCGGCCGAATACGTGTGGCGGTTGTGGAGCTCGAACGACAGCGTCACGGGGCCGCGATGCGGCGGCACGGTGATGACGATGCCGGCCCTGGGGTCGAGCCCGGTCAGCACGTCGCAGAAGCGGCGCCTGGTTGCCACCCCGTCGCCGAGTTCCGACGGACACACGAGCGTGGCCGGCACACGTGTGAGCGGGGCTGGCGCGGGGGGTTTGGCTGGCACTTTTCGCGCCGGTGCCGGCCGGCGCGCC
>JANNIB010000574.1:0-5302 GCA_031404695.1 Acidobacteriota bacterium | reverse complement strand
ATTGCACACGAGTCCTCACTTTCAAGCCCTCCGCCTGAGTTGGAATCTGGTACGAAAACTGATATTCCCGGCTGGCCAATGGCAACAGGCGGTTATCATACGGTGGGAGCGGTGGGGCCGGCCGGTCCGCAAGGGCCGGCGGGGAACGACGGGGCGGCCGGCGCGAACGGCACGAATGGCACGAATGGCGTGGACGGCGCCCCGGGGGCGATTGGTCCGGCAGGCCCGCAAGGACCTGCGGGCGTTGACGGCGCTGCTGGTCCGCAAGGACCCGCGGGCGCGAACGGCTCCAACGGTGTGGATGGCGCGCCTGGCGTCACTGGCGCGCAGGGTCCGGCCGGTCCGCAGGGCCCGATCGGTGCGCCGGGCCCGCAGGGGCCAACCGGGTCACAAGGTCCTACTGGCGCCACTGGTGCACCGGGGCTCAACGGCGCGGCTTCAGGCGTCATCAACCGAACGGCAACTGCATCGGTCCTGCCGAACACGAACGCCAACACCGTCATGGCTACGATCACGCTCGCGGCCGGAAACTACCTGGTGACGGGCAAACTGGACGTTCGTCGCACCGCTGGCGGCTCTGTCTCCGTGACGTGCGACCTGTTGGACGGCGTGACGGTGGTCGAGTCGATCACCGCGTTTGTGTCGTCCACCAATTCGATCGTGCCGACGTTCCTTGCTCCACTGCAGAAGGCGGCCTCGGCCACGGTCACCCTGTCGTGCCGCACGCTGTCGACGAGTGTGACGGTGCAGAACCGCGCCCTGAGCGCGATTCAACTGCAGACATTGACCATCCAGTAACCGCGCGTTTGCGGCATGGCGGAATCGACGGGGGACGCTCGACCGGCTCAAGTCCGGCGGGCGTCCTCGATTCACGTACGCCTGCGTGCCTATGGCACAACGACGAGAATCTCCGGCGACGCCGGTCCGGCGCCGGCGCCGTTCACTGCCATCGCGCGCACGAAATAGGTGCCAGGCGCCACGCCCTGTGCGGCCAGCGTCGTCTGCGCCATCGAAATCCGCGTGGTCGGATGATCCGCCGACGTGCCGACCAGCAGCACGTAGCCGGCCGGCGGCGCGCCGGTGCGCGGCGCCTGCCACAACACGCGCACATCGCCGGTCTGTCCCGCGGCTGCCATGAGTCCCACTGGTGCGCCAGGCAGTCCGTCGCCGACGATGACGATGATGTCCGGCGACGGCGCGCTCGCGCCATACGTGTTCATCGCTCTGATTCGCGCGTAGTACACGCCCCGTCCGACGCCGGTGGCGGTCAGGCGGGTGGCGGCGGTGGGAAAGGTGCCGACGTCGGCCGCCCCCGGCAGGCTGCCGACGATGAGTTCGTAGCTCGCCGCTGCTGCTCCCGTCGGCAGCCACGCCAGTTGCACCGTGGTGCCCGTGGTCACGCCGCTCAGTCCGGCCGGCGTGCCCGGCGGGCCGGGCGCCGACGATCCGGCGGGATACAACGCGTCGAGCGCCGTCAGATCCAGCGGCTGCAGCGGCAGCGATTCACTGCGGTTCACGCACTCGGGCGCCAGCCATGGCGCCATCAACGACGGCGTGGCCGCGGTGTGCGCGAGACCGACCGCATGGCCGAGCTCGTGTGTCAGCACCTCTTCGTAACATCCGGTGCTCAGCCCCGAGAATTTGGCGCGGGCATTGTCGAGCACCACCATGCCCTTGGTGATCTTCCAGTACGCCGCGCCGCGCACCATCCGCACATCTGCGCTCGAGACGTAGGCGCCGCCGATGGCGAGGGTCGGGCTGGTGTCGGCGATTTCGTCGCACGGATCGTCGTAGCTCACCGACACGCGTCCATCGGCCGCGTCGGTGTTCCCGAAGCAGCGGGGACCGCGCAGCACCCCGGGCTGCAGGCGCAGCGCGCTCGGGCCGCTCCAGGCATCGATGGCGCGCAGCAACTGCGCGAAGCCGCCAGCGGGGAAGAGTGGATGTCCGGTGGACATCGAATCCACGAACACCGGGGCGCCCCAGTCGGCCTCGTGCCAACGAGCCCCTACGACGGTGGCATCGGCGGCTGCGGGCATGGCGGGCACGACCGCCGCCGGAGGCGGCCCGGCGGCCGGCAGTCGTACGGTCGTGCCTGCCAACGCCGCCAGCGCCTCGAGATCCCGCGCGGGCACGGCATCGCCCGAGACCGGCCCCGGCTGGTCGTGGAGCTCACGCGTTGCGACCGGCACCGCGTCGGCGCCGCGCCGCAGCGTCCACTTGCCGCGGTCGAGTCCGGTCACCGACAACGAGCCGTCGCGCGGGCGCACGTCGAGCAACACCAGCACCTCTTCACCCGCAGAGAAGCCCGGTTGGCCGCCCACGATGAGGGCCGCGCTGGCCGTGGCCCCGCCGAGGAGCTTGAGTTCCACCACCGACGGCACGCTGGCGAAGCCCCACGCGCGCGTGACCGCCAGGTGCACATGTGTATAGATGGCATCCACCGCCGGGTCGCGGCGCGCGCCCACGGCGATGACGACGCCGCGCACCGCTGCGGCGCTGGCGCGGGCGAGAGCGGCGTCGGCGGCCGTACGCGTGACGGCGCGCACCGGCGTCGAGCCGGACGCCAGACAGAGGATCGCAGCCGCCAGGGCCGCCAGCGGGCCCAGACGTCGCGTAACGACGGCGCTCACGCGGGATCAATCGGCGGCCACGCTCCGGACTTCACCAGCTCGACGGCGCAGGCGCATTGAAGTTCCCGCCGCTGGCGCCGATTCAGTTGGCGGAGAGGTCCTCCCGAATGCCCGACGCCACGGCTCGCCCGCTCGACGACCCGGCCGCCGGCCGTGTGCTCGATGCGCAGACATCGTTCGGGCGCGGCCGCGACGACTGGCGCGTCAGCTACGGCATGGTCGGCCAGTCGCCGGTGATGCAGGCGCTCTTCCGCACCGTCGAGCGCCTGGCCCCGCACGCCCGCGCCACCCTGATCACTGGCGGCACCGGCGCCGGCAAGGCGACGCTCGGCGCCGTCGTGCATCGCCTCGGGCCGAGCCGCGGAGGGGCGCAGATCACGCTGCTCGGCGCCGACGAAGCCCACGAGCGTGACTGCCTGCGGGAGGCGTCGCGCGGGGCCCGTGCGCCGGTGACGTGTTTCGTGCCGGAACTCCGCGATCTGTCACGCGATACGCAGGCGGCGCTGGTGCGCGCGGTGGTCGCCTCGGCGGATCTCCCACTCGGCGAGGGGCTGCACGTCATCGCCGGCACCTCGAGCGAGCCGGCGCAGCTCATCGCCGACGGCGCCGTGCGCGCCGACCTCATCTACCGTCTCGGCGTCGTGCGCCTCCACGTGCCGTCGCTGGCCGAGCGCCGCGAAGACATCGCGGCCCTGGCCACGACGCTGCTGCGCGACGCCTGCCGGCGCCTGCGGCTCATGGAGAAATCGTGGGCGAGCGCGGCCCTGGCGATTATTGAGGAGCGTCGCTGGCCGGGCAACGTCCGCGAACTGCGCAGTGTGGTGCTGCGCGCCGCCGCGCTCAGCGACGACACGGTGATTGCTCCGCACACCGTGCGCGAAGCCTGCGGTCCGGATCTCGAACGCCGCACGGAGGGACGCGGCGGTTCAGGCGGGCGGGCGGCGGATGAGGCTCAGCGCCTGCGGGTAACAGCGGCGCTGAAGGCGGTGGGGGGGAACAAGTCGGCCGCCGCCGTGGCGCTCGGCGTGAGCCGGCGGGCCTTCTACCGGATGCTGGAGCGACTCGGCGCGTGAGTGCGGCCACGCGCCGAATCGTCAGCAGCAACGGGCGCTAGCTGCCCGCCTTGAAGCGGAACGAGCCGTCTTCGAGGCGTTCGCGATACGGGGTGTGGCAGGTGCCGCAGGCCGAGCCCACGGCGGCCGCTGCGGTCTTGGCGGCGTCCCAGGTGCCCGACTTCGCGGCTTTCTCGACGGCCAGCACGTTTGCGCGCGCATCCGCCGCCCACTTCATCGCGTCGAGCTTGCCGCGCTTCTTCATGAAGGCTTCGGTCTCGGCAAAGGCGGCCGCCAGCGTGGCGACGTTCTTGGTCGCGAGTTCGACGTTCGAGGCATCGGCGCCCTTGCGCATCTCGCCCGACGCCGCCGGCACTCCGCGCATCGCCTTCTGCAGCGCTTCTTCGTCCGGTGTCATGGTGGGCGGGATGAAGCGCGCGAGATCGAGCATCCTGTCGTTCACGACCGAGGTCGCGAGCACGACCGGCTTGCCCGTGTACTTCGCGGCGTCGGGGCCGAGATCCTGCGCATGCGCCTTCGACTTGGCGGCGACATCCGCCGGGTCGTACTTCATCAGCAGGCCGATGACGGTGACGTAGGTGTTGGGCGTGACCGGGTCGCTCATCCGGTGCGAGAGCACGAGGACGTCCGGTGCCGCCTTGGTCTTGTCCTGATCGACCGTGAATGCCATCTTGCCGACGCTGGCTTCGACGATGCCGGTCAGCGCGACGTATTCGCCCACCCACTGATCGGGCTTGGCAGCCACGGAGCTGGCGGCCACCGGCACGATGGCGCGCGTCGGCGCCGGCAGCGTCGCGACAGCGGGCGCCGCCGGTGTGGCCGGGGCCGCCGGCGCGGCCGGAGCCTGCCCGGCGGGCGTGGCGGGCGCGGCAGGCTTCTGTTGAGCACCAGCGATGGCCAGGGAGGCAACGGCGATCGTCGTCGCCATCGCGGCAAGGCCGCGTCGGCGCGACGCGGAGGAACGTGCAATCTTCATCTGGCGACTCCTTCCAGTCGGGTTCATGATAACTCCAGATGGCTGCCAGCGCAGGGCTGGCAGCGCATAATTGGTTGTATACGAATGTCCCCGATCGTGACCGGATGGATGCTCGCGATCGCGCTTGCGGGCCCGTCGCAGACGCTCGCCCCACGCTGCCCGCCGGCCGTGCAGGCGGTGCTCGATCAGGCGGCCGCCGAGGTGTTGCGCGGCGACTACGCGACTGCCGCCGAACGGGTGCGCACCGGCGATGACAGCGGCGGCGCCTGCGCGCCGTTGCGTCTGGCGGCCTGGGCCGCCAGAGGCTGGATCACGGCGGCCGCGGCGGCCGATCGCGGTGGCGCCCCGGAGGCGCTCGCGCCGGTCGCCGAGGCGGTCGAGGTCCTGGCCGCGATCGGCCCGCCGCGCTCCGAAGCCGCCTATGCGGTCGCCCTGCTCAAGGCGGCGTCGGCCGCCGCGCAGGACGAACGCGACGAGATGCTGGTGTGGATCGAAGAAGCGCAGACCATAGTTACGCGTCTCGCGCTGGTGGGTCCCGCCCCCTCGTGGCCACTGCCGGTCGATGTCGCCGAAGGCGAGCTCTGGCACGGTGTCGACGACTACGAACTCGCCGAGGCGGC
>JANNIB010000573.1:0-5668 GCA_031404695.1 Acidobacteriota bacterium | reverse complement strand
TTTCAAGGTGCGGCTGTTCGACGCGGTGGAAGACGGCGGCGCCGTGACGCTCTACGTGGACGGCCACGACATCTACGCCCGCACCAACGACGGCACCTACTACAACCTGCTCGAGAATCCGCGCCAGCCGCTGCTCGTCCTCGATCAGGAACCCACGCTGCGGCGTCTCACCGCGCGCGACCAGAGCGCCCGCGCCCGGCGCGCACGCCCGGTCGCGAAACGCGCGGCCGGCCGGACGGCAACGCGCGCGTGAGCTTGCCGCCGCCCACCTCCCGCGCCAGTCGCCGCGACTGGACCGTCGCCGTGCTGACCGTGCTCGTCACCGGTGTCGTCTCGACGTGGCCGCTCGCCACCAGTCCGTGGCTGGTGCCGCAGCACCAGGATCCGCTGTTCTCGTCGTGGCGGTTGTATCAGTGGGCGCGCAATCTCGCCGATACCGGCGCCGGGGGCCTGTTCTCGGGCAATATCTTCCACCCCACGCCCGACGTCCTGCTCTATTCCGACGCCATCATGCTCCCGGCGCTCGTGGCCGCGCCCTTCGTGCTGGCCGGCGTGCCGGTGACGCTGGTCTACTCGGCGCTCTTCTGGCTGAGCGTGCTCACGGCGGGCCTGGCGATGTACGCCTGCGCACGCCGCGTGAGCGCCAGTCACTGGGGCGGTCTGGTCGCCGCCGTCATCTTCACCGGCGCGCCGCTGCGCCTCGATCACGTGATGCACCTCGAGCTCCTGTGGAGCGCGGGCCTGCCGCTGACGGTGCTGGCCACGGTGCGCGCGTTCGAGGGCGGGGGGCGGGCGATGTGGGCGCTCGGCGCCGCCATGGCCGGGCAGTTCCTCTGCTGCATCTATTACGGTGTGTTCCTGTTCACCGTGTGGCCGCTGCTGGCGGGGGTCGAGTGGCTGCGCCGCCGTGGACGCCTGCCCTCGGGGATGGTGACGCGCACGGCTGCCGCGCTCGTGCTGGCGGCGGTGGTCGCCGGTGCGTATGCGCTGCCGTATCAGCGCGCGCGGCAGGTGGTGGGCGATCGCGGCGACGACGAAGTGGCGCGCTACAGCGCCACCTGGTCCGACTATGCGATCTCGCCGCCGTCGAGCCGTCTGTGGGGCTGGACGGCCTCGCCAGGCGACGCCGAGCGGCGTCTTTTCCCGGGGCTGGTCGGCTCGGCCCTGGCGGTCTCGGCGATTGCGGCGCCGGTTGCGCCGTGGACGGCCGCGGTGGTCGTGACCGGCGTGGTCGCGCTCGACGCTTCACGGGGCGTGCACGGCCTGGTGTATCCGCTGCTGCGCACCTTCGTGCCGCCCTACCGCGGACTCCGCGTGCCGGCGCGCTACGGCATGGTCGTGCTGACGATGGTGGCGTTGCTGGCGGCGATCGGCGTCGGCCCCATGGCGCGGGCCGCCGGCGCCAGCCGCGCGGCGTCGATTGTTGCCGCCGTGGCCCTGGTCGCGATGATGGCGGAGTACGTCAGCGCGGTGCCGGTGCGCCGCCTGCCGCGCCGCGCGCCACCCGTCTACGCGCTGCTGGCCACGCTGCCGCCAACCGTCATCGCGCACCTGCCGATGCCCCTGCCCGAGCGCTTGCCCGGCCCCGAGGCCGACTTCCAGTACTTCGCCCAGTACCACCGGCACGAGTTGGTGAACGGCAACAGCGGCTTCTATCCGCCGTCGTATCTGCTGCTCATCGGCCGCGTGCGCGACTTTCCGGACGACCGCGCGCTCACCGCCCTGCGCGACATGGACGTCGAGTACGTGCTGGTGCACGCCCAGCACTATCCGACGCGGGAAGCCTTCGCCCGTGTCATCGAGGGGCTCGAACAGCGGACCGACATCGAGCCGGTGGCGACCTCCACCGACGACGGCGGGCTGGTGCGGATCTATCGGCTCCGCCGCGACTAGGGCGGCGGGCGACGCTACTTCTTCGGACGGATCGGGAACGCCTTCTCGAGCTCGTCGCCGGGGCGGGGGATGACGTGCACGCCCACCAGTTCGCCGATCCGGCGCGCGGCCGCGGCGCCGGCGTCGGTGGCGGCCTTCACCGAGCCGACGTCGCCGCGTACGATCGCGGTGACCAGGCCGGCATCGACCTTCTGCCAGCCCACGAACACGACGTTTGCGGTCTTCAACATCGCGTCAGCGGCCTCGACCATGCCGACGAAGCCGCGGGTCTCCACCATGCCGAGCGCGTCGCCGACGTTGCCCGTATCGCTCACGTCCGTTCCCTTCTGTCGTGCGGTCATCTGGCGGCGCGTGTCCCGCTACACGATCCGGCCGCGAGCTTCGATCGGCAGGGCGCCGACCAGCTCCGGGCCATCGACGAGCCACGCGCGGTCCACCAGATTCGAGACGACACACGCATGATTCGGCACGACGCGCACCCGGTCGCCCGGCCTGAGGGGCCGTGCGCCCGGCGTGACGCGGACGGTCGCATGTTCCTCCGAGAGTCGCTCGACAAGCAAGTGCGGATCCGGCGTCTGCCCCGTCGCCGCCACGAGCGCACGCAGCACCGCGCCGTGTCCCGGCGCCGGGGCGAAGCCGCGAGCCCCATCAGCGGCGAGCGTCTTGCTGCCGCAGTCGAGCACGACACGGTCGGCCACCGGTGCGCTCACCACTGTGGCCAGCACGCTCAGGGCACAGTCGTCGAGCGTCGCCGCACCCAGGCCGGCCATCGTGCGATCGAAGTAGGCGTAGTTGCCGGGACGGAACTCCGTGAAGGTGCCACCCCCCGCCGCGATCGAAAAGCGCGCCGGCGGCGTGGCGCCGGCACTCACCTCGTCGATACTGAGGCCGGCGGCGCGGGCCTCTCGCGCCAGCTGCGCCATCGTCGCCAGCTCGGCCTCCGCCATGGCGCGCAGTTCGCCTTCCGAACGTGCGTGGTAGGCGTGGCCGGCGTGACTGAGGATGCCGGCCAGATGCAGGCCCGGCAGCGCCGCTACCGCGCGCAGGAACGGCACGGCCGTCGCAGGCTCCGGCGCGATACCGCAGCGATGGAAGCCGACGTCCACCTTCACGAGCACCGTGGTGCGCGTGCCGGCGGCACTCATCGCCTCCGACCAGCCACGCGCCACTTCGAGGTCGTCCACGATGAACGACACCCGGGTCGCGCGCTGCAGCGCCAGCACCCGCGCTGCATTGACCGGCTGCAGCGGGTAAGGCAGACGGATGTCGGCGATGCCGGCCTCGGCGAACACCTCGGCTTCGCCCAGTTTCGCGCAGCAGATGCCGATGGCGCCGGCCTCGATCTGGCGGCGGGCCACCAGCGGGCTCTTGTGGGTCTTGGCGTGCGGGCGCAGGGCGATACCGGCGGCGGTGGCGGCGCTCTGCATGCGGCGGATGTTGGCGTCGAGGCGGGGCCGTTCGATGAGGACGGCAGGCGTCGGCAGGTCGGCGAGGGTCACGAGGGACATGATACGCGGCGGGCTCGCAGGCCCGGGCGGCTGAGGTAACCTTGGCAGGTTCGGCCGGCCCTCGCCGCCGAGAGAGACGACATGGCGCTCACCCTGACACCGGCCACCGGCCCGGTGCTCGACCACATCCTGCGCGACACCTATCCCCTCTGGGGCGGCGGTCTGTCGTTCGAGGCCTACCGCAGCTTCCAGACCGGCCAGCGCCGCACTTCGTGGGGCGCCGCGCACATCGAGCGCGTAGCGCTCTTCGATGGCTCGCGGATGCTGGCGAGCGCCAAGCGCTACGACCTGAGTGCGCGCGTCGATGGCCGCATCCGCCGCGTGCTCGGCATCGGCGCCGTGTTCACGACCCGCCAACTGCGTGGCCGCGGCGCGGCATCGTCGCTCATCGCCCATCTGGTCGATGCCGCCAACACCGAGGGCTACGAGTTCGCGATGCTCTTTTCCGACATCGGCCCGGCGCTCTACGAGCGGCTCGACTTCGTGCCGGTGCCGCTCGAGGCCGCCACCATCACCGTGCGGCCCTTCACCGGCGCGCCGGCGACGCTGGTGCGAAGCGGCGACGATCGCGATCTGGCCCACATCACGGAACTGAGCGCGACGCGCGGCGCCAAGGCGCGTCTGGCGCTCGATCGCAGCGAAGACTACATCCGCTACGCCATCAGCAAACGGCGCATGCTCGCGGGCCTCGGCCCGGCCGGCCTGCGGCAGGTGGAGTTCCTGGTGGCCGAGGAAGGCCACATGGCGGTGGCGTATCTCGTGTGCAGCGTCCACAACGGCCAGTGGATGATCGAAGAGACCGGCGACCGCGATCCCACCGGCGCCCGCCTCGGCGCCATGCTGCAGGTGATGCTGGCGCGCGAGCCGTCGGTCGAGCCGCCGCCGATCGTCGGCCTGTGGCCGCACGACCTGATGCCGCCGCAGTTCGAGACCATCGCGCGCAAGCCCACTGCCGAAGTGATGATGATCCGGCCGCTGCGCGACCGCACGCTGCCGATGCCGCCGATGGCGGCCTCCGACATCGTCTTCTGGCACGGGGATCTTTTTTAGGCGGGGCTCGGGTCCCGGGTCCCGGGCTCGGGAAAACCTACTGGCGTAGACGCAGGTCGAGCGCCTTGGCCTCGCCCTCGGCGAGGGTGAGCCGCTCGCTGCGACCTTGCAGCGTCGCCAGGAACTCCGGATCCGTCGCCTGGCCGTCTTCGAGCCCCTGCAGCGCCACCACGCGGTAGTCGGCGCCGGCCGGCAGGCCGAGGATCTCGAAACGGCCCGACGTGTCGGGACGCGCGGTGCGGATGAAGCGCGACTGCCAGGCCCACTGCGCCTGGTCGTCAGGGAACACGACGACGGTGGTGTCGAGCACCGCGTTGCCACGATCGTCGCGCACGCTGCCCGCAAACGTCGTGGCCGTCTGCGTGAGGATGACGCGCACTCCGGCCATCTGCGCGCCGGGTTCGAGCGCGAACGGCTGATCGGTGATGTTCTGGCCATCGCGCAGGATGGCCTTCAGGTGCCATCCCGGCGGCGGGCTCACTCGCAGGTAGCCCGGTTCGGTGATGCCGGCGAGCTCGAAGGTGAAGTCGCCGTTGATACCGCCGCCGCGTCCGCCGCGAAACGCCTCGGCGCCGGCCGGCTGCGCCGGCGAGAAGCTGACACGGATCTGCGACGACCTGAGACCGACCGCGCCGCTGTCGGTCTGCACCACGCCGCGCACGCCGGCCGGCGGTGCCAGCGCGATCGTGACGCCGGAGAGATCCACGCCGCTCACCGTGATCGACGTCCGTCCCGTGGGCTCGCCGGCGCCGCGCTGGCCGCGTCCGCCGACCACCAGCGTGTAGCGGCCGGGCGCGAGACCAGTCAGTTCGAACGTGCCGTCGGCGTTCACGCCGGTGCCGCGCGGCTGGCTCATCGCCTGGCGCACCGAGTCGTCGGGCATCGCCATCACGACGCCGGCCAGCTCGAGGCCGGCCATGCCGACGACGCGGCCGCTCACTTTGGCGAGCGGCATCAGCGACAGGCCGAAGCCAATGCCGCTGACCTCCTGGCCCAGGCCGACGGTGACGCGCTGCGCGTCGCCGGCGTTGGTGGTGCCGGGGAAGTAAGTGGGGGCGTAGCCGGTCGTGGCTTCGTCGTCGGCACCGCCGGCACGCGGTCTGAAGAGCGCGCGATCTTCGTTGAGCGTGGCCGACACCACGTAGTCGCCCGGTGGAAGTCCGAACACGCGAAACGTCCCCTGGTCGTCGGTGCGATCGCTCTGCCCAGCCGCCAGC
>JANNIB010000572.1:0-3986 GCA_031404695.1 Acidobacteriota bacterium | reverse complement strand
GGAACAGCCGGAGCGCGGGCGAGGCCTCGGGGTCGGTCGACCCCGGGCCTCGTTCCCCGGTTTCCGGTTAGAGGCGGCGCAGCGCGCCGTCTTTACTTGATCTCGACCTTGGCGCCGGCTTCTTCGAACTTCTTCTTGATGGCCTCGGCCTCTTCCTTGGTCACGCCTTCCTTGATCGGCTTGGGCGCGCTTTCGACGAGGTCCTTGGCTTCTTTTAGTCCGAGGCTGGTGACTTCACGGACGGCCTTGATGACGTTGATCTTGTTGCCGCCGATCTCGGTCAGCACCGCCGTGAATTCGGTCTGCTCCTCGACCACCGCCGCGGCCGCCCCGCCGGCCATCGGCATCGCCATCATCGGCATGGCGGCCGCAGCCGACACGCCGAGCTCGGATTCCAGCGTCTTCACGAGCTGCGAAAGCTCCATCACGCTGATGTTCTTGATGTAGTCCACAACCTGCTGCTGCGTCACGTCGGCCATTGATCTTGTCTCCGTCTGAGATGAAAGCGAAATGTGAGTGTGGGCCTACGCCCGCTTCTTTTCCGATGCCGCCAGCACGTTCATGAAATCGCGCGGCACCGCGCTCAGGACGCGCACCAGGTTGGTGGCGGGCGCATTCAGCAGGAAGAGGAGCTTGGCGTACAGCTCCGGCTTGCCCGGCATGTTGGCGAGGTCGGTGACCTCGGCGGCCTTGATCGTCTGTCCCTGCACCACGGCTGCCTTGATCTGCAGCGACGGCGCGGTCTTCATGAAGGTGGTCAGCGTCTTGGCCAGCCCGACCGGATCACTCTCGGTGTAAGCGATGGCCGTCGTGCCGGCGAAGTGCGCCTCGAGGGACTCGAACGAGGTCCCCTTGAGCGCCCGCTTCGCGAGCGAGTTCTTGACGACGCGGTAGCTCGAGCTGGCCTTGCGCAGTTCGCGCCGCAGTTCGGTGACCTGCGGCACGTTGATGCCTTTGTAGTCGATGACAATCGCCGCGTCCGCGCCCTGGAACATCGTGGCCAGGGTCTGCAGCTCGGCTTCCTTGTCAGCTCTCGTCACTGCCATGGTTGGCGCCTCCTACTGTTTCGCCGCCGACTCGATCCGCAGCTCATCGATGCGGATGCCGGGGCCCATGGTGGACGAGACGGTGATGCTGCGGAGGTACTTGCCCTTGGCCGCAGACGGCTTCGCCTTCACGATGCTCTCGAGCAGCGTGGAGGCGTTGTGAATCAGGTTTTCAGCGGAGAAGGAGGTCTTCCCCACCGGAGCATGCACGATGCCGGTCTTGTCGACGCGGAACTCGACCTTGCCGGCCTTGATTTCCTTGACCGCCCTGGCGATATCCACCGTGACGGTGCCGGTCTTCGGGTTCGGCATCAGGCCGCGGGGACCGAGCACCTTGCCCAGCTTGCCCACGACGCGCATCATGTCGGGCGTGGCGACGACGGCATCGAAATCCGTCCAGCCGGCCTGAATCTTCTCGACGAGGTCTTCACCGCCGACGATGTCGGCGCCGGCCTCGGTGGCTTCCTTCTGCTTCTCGGGACCGGCGATGACGAGGACGTTCTTCGTCTTCCCCAGCCCGTGCGGCAGGACGACGGTGCCGCGCACCATCTGGTCGGCGTGTTTGGGATCCACACCCAGCCGGATGGACAGCGCGACGGTCTCGTCGAATTTGGCGAACTTGAGCTTCTGGAGCAGCGGCAGCGCTTCCTCCAGCCCGTAGGCACGCTCTTCGACCTGCTGGCGTGCCGCGAGGTACTTCTTCCCGCGTTTTCTCATGTGCCTCCTCCGTGGTTCATGCGGGTGGACTCACCCTCCCACGTTGCTTGCCAGCGGCTAGGTTCCAGCAGCTGGCGGCTAGTGAACGAACGACGAACTTCCAATGCGACGCACGCCGAAACGAGCAGCCTTTCCAGCCGCTAGCCCCGAGCCGCTAGCCGCTGTCACGAAATGACGTCGATACCCATCGAGCGGGCGGTGCCCGCCACGGACTTGATGGCCGACGCCAGCGACTCGGTGTTCAGGTCGGGCAGCTTCTGCCGGGCGATGTCCTCGACCTGCTTCATCGTGACCGTGCCGACCTTGGCCTTGTTGGGCTCGGCCGATCCCTTGGCCACGTTGGCGGCCTTCTTCAGCAGCACCGGCGCCGGCGGCGTCTTGGTGATGAAGGTGTAGGAGCGATCCGAGTAGATCGTGACCACGGCCGGGATGATGAGGCCCTCGTCCTTCGCCGTGCGCGCGTTGAACGCCTTGACGAAGTCCATGATGTTGACGCCGTGCGGACCGAGCGCCGTGCCCACGGGCGGGGCCGGAGTGGCCTTGCCTGCGGGAATCTGGAGCTTCACCATTGCCTGAACTTTTTTCGCCATCGCTGTATCGTTCTCCTAGCCGCTAGTCCCTAGCCGCTAGCCGCTAGAGCTTCTCTACCTGAAGGAAGTCGAGTTCCACCGGCGTTGCCCGGCCGAAGATCGTGACCATGACCTTCAACGTGTTCTTGTCCACGTTCACGTCGTCGACGGTGCCGTTGAAGCTCGTGAACGGCCCTTCGTTGATGCGCACCTGATCGCCGCGCTCGAACGAGTACTTCGGCTTCGGCTTCTCGTGCGCGGTCTTGACCTGGACGAGGATCTGTTCGACTTCTTCCTTGCTGAGCGGGGTCGGCTTCGAACCCGCGCCGACAAAACCCGTGACCTTCGGCGTGTTCTTCACGCAGTGCCACGCGTTGTCGGACATGTGCATCTCGACCAGCAGGTAGCCCGGGAAGAAACGCTTCGAGGTGACCACCTTCTTGCCGGCGCGCATCTCCACCACGTCTTCGGTGGGAATCAGCACTTCGCCGATCTCATCCTGCAGGCCGTACGCCTGGACGCGCTGCTGGAGCGATTCGGCCACCTTCTTCTCGAAGCCCGAGTAGGTGTGGACGATGTACCAGTGCTTTGCGGCGACGTCCGTCATGCTCCACCGAACCGCTGGAAGAGGCGCTGGACGGCCGAGTTGAGCAGCAGGTCGATACCGAAGAGGTAGAGGCCGAACATCAGCGACGTGAGAATCACGACGATGGTGGTCGCGTAGACCTCGGCCTTCGACGGCCAGGTCACCCGCTTCAACTCGGCCCGCACCTCGCCGATGAACTCGACGAGCCTGCCGGGGCCGCGCGCGGTCGAAACCGGGCCGCCCTCCGGCACGCCGTCGCCGGCGGCTCGCGTTCCTACGTTGTCGAGCGTTTCGGTTGCCACGAATATCTCGATTCTCTTCTCGCCCCGTACCGCGGCGGCGTCAGCTCAGTGCGCGACGCGTTCGCCGGCCGGGTCTACAGTGGCAGGCCAAGAGGGAATCGAACCCCCAACCCCCGGTTTTGGAGACCGGTGCTCTGCCAATTGAGCTATTGGCCTTCAAAGCCGGAACCCGGACCCTCGGGGACCCGGAACCCGTGTCTATTTCTGCTCTTTAAGAGCGGTGTGCTTGCGGCAGAAGCGGCAGTACTTGCTCAATTCGAGCCGCTCCGTCGTCTTCTTCTTGTTCTTCGTCGTGCTGTAGTTGCGACGCTTGCAGTCGCCGCACGCCATCTGGATGATGTCTCTCATTGCGATCCCCAGGGGCTGGAGGCCAGGGGCTGGTGGCTAGGGCGTGCGGGACATGTCCCAGCACCCAGCACCCAGCCCCCAGAACCTGCCCTTACTCGATGATTTCCGAAATCGTGCCGGCGCCGACGGTGCGGCCACCCTCACGAATCGCGAACCGGGCGCCCTTTTCAAGCGCCACCGGTGCGATCAGCTCGACGTTGACGCTGGTGTTGTCGCCGGGCATGATCATCTCGACGCCCTCGTTCAGGTTGAGCGAGCCCGTGACGTCCGTGGTGCGGAAGTAGAACTGCGGACGATAGCCGTTGAAGAACGGCGTGTGACGGCCGGGCCGGCTGCAACCACATCCAGCAGGTTCATGTTGCCGATGAACTGGGCGACGAAGCGCGTAGCCGGGCGTTCGTAGATGGTGCGCGCGTCG
>JANNIB010000571.1:0-12261 GCA_031404695.1 Acidobacteriota bacterium | reverse complement strand
GCCGCGGGCCAGCAGCGCCGGGCCGAACTGTTCGGGCGGGGTGCCGTCGAGGCTGTTGCCGTCTTCTTCGGTGGTGACCTGCGCCACGATCGGCAGGTCGCACACCGCGCGCACGGCATCCACCGCGGCGGCCGCCTCGTTCCAGTCGCGGAAGGTCTCGAGCATCAGCAGGTCGACGCCGCCTTCGACCAGCGCCGCGGCCTGTTCGCGGAAGAACTCCCGCGCTTCGTCCACACCGGTCTTGCCCCACGGCTCGATGCGCACGCCGAGCGGCCCGATGGCGCCGGCGACATACGCCGTCTCGCCGGCGGCGGCCCGCGCCAGTCGCGCGCCCGCCAGGTTCAACGCGTGCACCTGGTCGCCGAGGCCGAACGCGCGCAGCTTGAGACGGGAGGCGCCGATGGTGTTGGTCTCGATGACATCGGCGCCGGCCGCCAGATACGCACGGTGGACATCGCGCACGAGATCCGGCTGCGAGACGTTCAGCGACTCGAAGCAGCGGTTGATGAACACGCCCTTCCCGTACAGCATCGTGCCCATGGCGCCGTCACAGACGAGCACACGCGCGGCCAGGGCTTCGAGGAAAGGAGGACGTGACACCTAACGGACCGACTGCGGCGCGCTCACCCCGGCCGGGGCCGGCACCAGCAGCTCGGTCTTGTCCCACACGAAGTCGTCCTTGCTGTAGACGGCCAGCTCGTAGTCCTTGCCCATGAAGATGGCCGACACCGGGCACGCCTCTTCGCAATAGCCGCAGAAGATGCAGCGCGTCTTGTGGATCTGGTAAACGGCGGCGTAGCGGGGGCCGGCCATGACCGTGCCGTCGTTTTCGGCCGCTTCCATGTAGATGGCGTCGGCTGGGCAGGCCACCGAGCAGAGGCCGCAGGCGACGCACTTCTCCATGCCGTGTTCGTCGCGCATGAGCACCTGTTTGCCACGGTACCGGGGGAACATCGGCACCTTCTGGTTGGGATAGTCCACCGTGATGGGCTTCCGGAACAGATGCTTGAATGTCAGCGCGAAACCGTTGACCAACGGGCGAATCATGCCGCTCCCCTGTCGGGGCAGGACCGCACCCCGTACACCCGTAATTGTAGCATCGGGGCGCAGGGCCGGGCGGTAGCGACGTCTCTTGCGGCCTTCGGTTACCATGGGAGGGTGGAAGCGCCGGGAAACGCCGGGCCCGGTCGGACCGTATAGGTAATCGAGGAGCCCGCCAACGTGGATCAGCCCGAACGCGCCGACGCCGATGCGCCCGTGACGCCCGAGGCCCTGCCGCCCGCCGAGGCGGCCGCGCCGCTGGCTGCGTCGCTGCCCGAGCCGGCCGCCCTGCCCCCAGCGCCGGTGGCCGCCGGCGCCTACATGGAAGCATCGCCGGCCGACGCCTACACCGCCGTGCCGCTTCCCGGATTCGATGCCCCGCCCCCCGGCCCGCAGCCCCCGGCCGCCTTCACACCCGCCGTTGCCTCGCCGACGCGCGGCGAGCGGATGGCCGCCTGGCAGGAGGAATTCTGGGCCTGGATGAAGACGCTGGCCTCGGCCGCCCTCTACGCCATCGTCATCGTGACCTTCGTGTTCCAGGTGGCGCGCGTCGAGGGGCTGAGCATGGCGCCGACGCTCGACGACCAGGATCGCCTGATCGTCAACAAGCTGATTTACCGGATGTCGGATCCGCGCCGCGGCGACATCGTGATGCTCTATTACCCGCTCGACCCCGACAAGATGTTCGTCAAGCGGGTCATCGCCGAAGAAGGCGATCAGGTGCGCATCGTCGACGGCCGGGTCTACGTGAACGACGTGCCGATGCCGAGCGAATACGTGCCGGTCGAATACCAGAGCCACGACGACTGGGGCCCGCAGGTCATCCCGCAGGGCCACTATTTCGTAATGGGCGATCACCGCAACAACAGCCAGGACAGCCGCCACTTCGGCTTCGTGCCGAAGCGCTACATCGTCGGCAAGGTGCAGGTGCGCTGGTGGCCGGTGCCCCAGGCCCGCACGTTCTGAATCGCCCCGCGCGTCCCGCAACAGCACACCGATCACGGATTCGGCGCGGGTCTCGGCCACGCCCGCCGGCGTCGCGCACGCCGGTGCGTGAGCCTGCGCGGTCTCGCCTATTGGCACTGCACGTGCTCCGTCAGGGGTATCACCGCGGCTTCAGCCGCAGACGGTACCAATTTCGGAGGCAGGACATGATGGCAGTTCGCAACATTCAGCAGGCTCACTCGGGATGGCGCGCGCGACTCGGCACGGCCGGCATCGTCGCCGCGGTGGCGATTGCGCTCACACCCGTCATCGCGACCATCGCCGCCCCAGTCACCGTTGAGGCTCGCGTCGAGCAGAGCGAGGTGCCGTGCGACTTTGCGACCAGCGGCGGCTTCGTCGTGAACCCGGCCACCGGTAAGAAGGCCAATTTCGGCGTCCACGGTGGCTGCAAGAACGGCGACTTCTGGGGTCACCTGAACTTCGTCGATCACGCCAACGGGTATCACGTGCAGAGCGTGACGATCACCGGGTACGTGGTCGCCCCGGGCGGCAACCAGAACGCCCGCGATGTCTGCGGCATCGCCCAGACGAACGACCCGGCCGACCCGGACACGGTGTTCTTCGTGGCGCGTCTCATCGACAACGGCGAGCCGGGTGGCGCCGATCAGTTCGGGCTCAAGCTCTCGAACAGCTACTCAGTGCCGGTGCTCACGCTCGGAACGGCCCGCCCCGGCGGCAACGTGCAGCTGCACCGTGGCAACGCCTCGACCGAGCAGTGGCCGGCGACGACGTTCGGCGTCTGCAATATCAGCTTCGACGGGAATCCTCCCGAGTAACCCGTCCAGCGTCCGCGGGGGGCGATGCCTCCCGCGGAGCGCCTCCAGGTGGTCGACTACTCGCCGGCTCCGCTCTTAGCCGTGGCCGGCTTCGACAGTGGATCGCCGGGCCGGCCGAGAATCACCACCGAGATCACGGCCGGTTCGGTCTGACTGGCATTGGCCGAGGTGCTGTGCACGGAGCCGGCCGGCTCGAAGAAGGACTGCCCCGCCTCGAGCACCTTCGCCGGCTCGCCGTTGATCGCCCACTTGACCTTCCCCCGCACCACGTAGCCGAAGGTCGGACCGGGATGCTGGTGCGCGGCGGATTCGGCGCCGGGCGGATAGGTGACCTCGAGCATGGTGCCCTGCCAGCCCTCGAACGACGCCCCGAGCGGATTGGCGCCGAGCGGCTTCGACTGCGTGGCCGGGCGCGCCTGACGCGCCTGCGCCGGCGCCGCCGCGCCCGCAGCACCGACCAGTACCGCCACTCCTGCCTGTAACACGTCGCGACGCTCCATTGGCACGTCCTCCCTCGGGCCGAACCGTATCACGGCCGGCCACGGGGCGGGGCGGCGACCCGGCGCCGACGGTGTGCATGCGGGGACCAGCGGCGGGATCAGGCGTCGAGGGCCCCGGCGCGCGGTCGCGGCGAGTGGCCGCGCGCCAGCAGCGTCTCATACCAGGCCACCGTCTCACGCAGGCCGGCATCGACGCGGTGTTTCGGCGTCCAGCCGAGCACGCGCTCGGCCTTGGTGCAATCGAGCGCCTGCTCCGGAATCTCGTGCACGGCCTGGTTCAGCACGGTCGGCGTGAGAGCGGTCGCGCCCATCGCCGAGAGGATGCGGCCCACCATGTCGATGACGGTCAGCGTCTCGCCGCTGCCGAAGTTGAACGCCTGCCCGGCGAACTCCGGCACCCGGTCGGCCAGCGCGAGATAGGCATCCACGGCATCGCGGACGTAGAAGTACTCGCGGATGTAGAGCCCGTTGCTGCGGATGATCGGCGACTCGCCCTTGAGCGCCGACTTGATGGTGCCCGGCACCAGCCGGTTGAAATTGAGATCGCCGCCGCCGAACAGATTCCCGCAGCGCGTGATCGCCACCGGCAGGTTGTAGGTGTGAAAATACGACAGCGAGATGAGGTCGGCGCACGACTTCGAGACGTCGTAGGGGAAACGGCCCTGGAGCGGCGTCTCTTCGGTGTACGGCAGCACCTCCTGCTGGCCGTAGGCCTTGTCGCTGGAGGCGACGACGACGCGCTGGATGCGCGACCCGCAGGCGCGCGCCGCCTCGAGCAGATTCCAGGTGCCGCGCACGTTGGCCTCGAAGGTCGACAGCGGATGGCGCGAGGCCACGCCGACGATGGTCTGCGCGCCCAGATGGAAGATGCTGTCGATCTCGTGTTCGTTGAGCGCCCGCACCAGCAGCGGATGATCGTCGAGGTCACCGCGCACGATGGTCGTGCGGGCTGTCAGGTCGGTGCGGGCGAAGTGCGAGCCCGGCACCCAGTCGCGGACCAGGGACACGACCTCGGCGCCGCGCGCCAGCAGTTCCTCGCACAGCCAGGCGCCGAGCAGGCCGGTTGCGCCGGTCACGAACACCCGGCGGTTCTCCCACGACCTCACCACAGCTTCCACGGCGCACCTCCGCTCTGCCACAGGGACTCGAGGAGCTGACGCTCGCGTACGGTGTCCATGGGCTGCCAGAACCCTTCATGTTTGTAAGCCATCAGCTGGCCGGCGGCGGCGATGTTCGTCAGCGGTTCCTGCTCGAGCGAGACCGCGTCGTCCTGCAGGTAGTCGAAGAGCGCCGGCTCGAACACGAAGAAGCCGCCGTTGATCCAGCCCTCGCCGGTCTGGGGCTTCTCGGCGAACTCCCGCACGAGATCGCCGTCGAGCGCGAGGTTGCCGAAGCGCGCCGGCGGACGCACGGCGGTGACCGTGGCCAGCTTGCCGTGGGCGCGGTGAAAGGCGAGCAGCGCCTTCATGTCGACGGCACCGAGACCGTCGCCATAGGTGACCATGAACGTGCCGCCCTCGAGCAGCGTCTTCAGGCGCCGCAGGCGGCCGCCGGTCATGGTGTCGAGCCCGGTGTTGACGACGCTCACCCGCCAGTCGGGCGCCCCGGCGCTCAGCAGGTCGCGGGTGCCGTCCTTCAGGTTGATCGTGAAGTCGCTGTGATGCAGGAAGTAGCTGGCGAAGTATTCCTTGATGAGTTCGCCGCGGTAGCCGCAGGCGACGACGAAGTCGTCGAACCCCTGCGCCGCGTAGATGCTCATGATGTGCCACAGGATCGGCCGGCCGCCGATCTCCACCATCGGCTTGGGCCGCGTCACCGTCTCTTCGGCGATCCGCGTGCCCTTGCCTCCCGCGAGGATCACGACTTTCACGAGTCACTCCGTTCTTCGTCGCCGTCGAAGGGGCGCGGCATGGGCAGCGGCAGCAGGAAACGGCCGCCGGCGCCGCGGTAGGCGGCCTGCTGACGGGCGATCTCGGCCGCAAGGTTCCACGGGAAGATGACGGCGTAGTCGGGACGCCGCTCGGCCAGCGCCTCGACCGGCAGAATCGGCACGCCCACGCCGGGCACGAAGCCGCCGACCTTCAGCGGATTGCGATCCACGGTGAACAAGACGTCCTCGGCGCCGAGCCCGCAGAAGTTGAGCAGGGTCGTCGCCTTGGCCGGCGCGCCGTAGCCGGCCACGGTCTTCCCGGCCGCCGTCAGCTCGCCCAGCATCGTGCGCAGTGCCTCACGATTGGCGTGCACCGCGGTGGCGAAGCGTTCGTACTTCGCCGGGTCGGCGAAGCCGTGCGCGCGCTCGAGCGCCACAGCCGCGGCGACCTCGGCGCCGTGCGACGGCCAGGTGGCGCGATGCCCGAAATGCGCGCGCAGCGAACCGCCGTGGATGGCCACATGGTCGACGCGCACCAGCGACAGGCCCGCCTCCTCGGCCAGCCGCGCCAGCGCGCCGATCGAGAAGTACGACAGATGCTCGTGATAGATGGTGTCGTACTCGAGGCGCTCGAGCATCTCGCCGACGTAGGGCGCCTCGATGATGACCATGCCCTCTGGTCCGATCATCCGTCCGGCGCCGCGCAGGAAGCCGACCGGATCGTCCACGTGCGCCAGCACGTTGCTCGCGAGCACGGCCCGGGCCGCGCCGTGGCTCTCGCGCAGCGCCGCCCCGGCCGCATCGTCGAAGAAGCGCGTCACCGTGTCGACGCCCCGGCCGCGCGCGATCGCGGCGACGTTGGCCGCCGGTTCGATGCCGAGCGTGCGCACGCCGAGCGCCTGGAACTCGAGCAGCAGCGAGCCGTCGTTGCTGGCGATGTCCACCACCAGCTCGGCGGGTCCCGCGCCGAGCAGCTGCACGACGTGCGCGGCGTAGCCGCGGTTGTGCGTGCGCATGGTGTCGGACATGCCGGTGAGATAGACATAGTGCGCGAAGAGCACCTCAGGCTCGATGACATCCGGCGTCTGCACGAGGGTGCAGGTGCGGCAGACGCAGACATCCAGGGGGTAGCGCGCCTGACTGGCGAGCTCCTCGCGGGTGCGTGGCAGGTTGTTCGCCAGCGGCATCGGGCCGAGCTGGAGGAACGGCGCATCGAACGGCGTGCCGCAGGCGCGGCAGGCCGGGCGTCGTGTGTGGGCGGTCATCGCGTTGCAACCTCATCAGGATCCGTGCCCCGCCGCAGATCAAGCTCGTGAGCGCGGATGGTGGGCGCGATCGTACAGCAGGCGGGGCGACACCCCGCGGCGTCGCGCCTCATGGAACTTCCGCCGCCGCCCTCCACCGTCCTGAATATCGTCCGCGAGGGGCTGCGAGGCTAGAGCGGCGGCCGTGTGACAGGAAGAGTCGCAGGGGAGCAGCAGAAAGTCTCGAATCGCACAGACTTACCCGGCCGACCGCCCACAGTTGCACGGGCCGCTGTGGTACGATTCTCGCTCGGCGTCTGCCGAGTCCATGGACACTCTCGACGCACGTACCGACCATCCCGGCGCCACGACCGGCATTGCCGTGCAGTCCCGTGATTCGGTCGGCCTCGACGTCGCCCGGCCGCCGGAGCTGACCGTCATCATTCCGGCGTTCAACGAAGAAGGCGGCATCCGCACGACGGTCGAACGGGTGCAGAGCGTGCTGAATGCCATGGCCTGCCGGTCGGAACTGGTCGTGGTGGACGACGGATCGGCCGACCGCACCGCCGATGAAGCCAGCGCCGCCGGTGCCCGCGTGGTCGCGCACCCGAAGAACAAGGGCTACGGCGCCGCGCTCAAGACCGGCATCCTCGGCAGCAAGGCCGACTGCATCCTCATCATCGATGCCGACTGCACCTACCCGCCCGAGGCGATTCCGCGGTTGTGGGCGCATATGCGGGCGGCCGACATGGCCGTCGGCTCGCGCCCCATCACCTCCACCGGCATCACCTGGGCGCGCCGCCCGGCCAAGTGGTTCCTGAACAAGCTGGCGAGCTACCTCGTCGGCCAGCACATTCCCGACCTGAACTCGGGCCAGCGCATCATGCGCCGCACGGTGCTGCTGCAGTTCCTCCCCCTGCTCCCGATGGGCTTCTCGTTCACGAGCACCATCACGATGGCCATGCTGGCCAACGGCTACCAGGTCATCTACGAGCCCATCAGCTACGCCATCCGCACCGGCCGCTCCAAGATCCGGCCGCAGGACTTCGGCAACTTCATCCTGCTGGTCGTGCGCGCGATCGTGCTCTTCAATCCGCTGAAGGTGTTCCTGCCGGCCGGTGCGGTGCTGTTCTTCATCGGCATCGCCAAGCTGGCGCAGGACGTCTACCGGTGGAACCTCTCGGAAACCGCGGTGATGGCGTTTCTGTCGGCCATCGTCGTCTGGTCGGTGGGGCTGCTCGCCGACATGATCACCCGCCTCCAGGCCAGCCGCGGTCCGCAGGCCTGAGCCAACGGCCATGCTGCGCTGGGTCATTCGCACCGTCATCTCGGTGTCGGTGGTCGCCGTGCTGGTCACGGTGGCCTCGACCGACGGCCTCCGCCAGGCCTTCGGCGAGGTGCGCGGATCAATCTGGGTCGCGAGCCTGGCGGTGTTCCTCGCCGGCCATGCGCTGAATGCCGCCAAGTACCGCTGGCTGCTGCAGGATCCGCATGCGACCCTCGGCCTGTGTCTGCGCGCGCACTTCGCCGGCCTGGTCGCCAACCTCGGCCTGCCGGGCGTGGCCGGCGGCGACGTGGTGCGGGCCACCTACCTGTTGCCGCACGGCGTGAGCACGAAGGCCGCCACGGTCGCCAGCGTGCTCGACCGGCTCGTGGATACCGCCACCCTCGGGCTGCTCATCGGCGTCGGGGCGCTGGTAGCCGGCATCCCGCCGGCGCTCTCGGCCGCGAATATCGGCGTGCGGTGGCCGCTGGTCGGCACGGCGGTGGTGGCGCTGGCGCTCGCCGGCGTCGCGCTGGTCGTGCGGAAACGGAAGAAGGGCGGCGCCGGGGGCTCGCTGCGCACGCTGGCGGCCGACGTCCGCTTGCGCGCCGGCGCGCTGGCCGCCGCGGCGGTCGTGACCGCGGTCGTGCAGTCGGCGTTCGTCATGACCAACGTGTGGATGGCGGCCGACCTCGGGCTCGACATCGGCATCGCGCCGTGGTTCGTGGCCTGGCCGCTGTCCAAGATCATCGCCGTCCTCCCGATCAGCCTGGGCGGCATCGGCGTGCGCGAAGCCGCGCTGGTGTCGCTGCTGGCCCCCTTCGGCGCGCCGAGCGCGCTGGTCTTCGCGTCGGGCCTGCTCTGGCAGGGCGTGCTCATCGCCAGCGGCCTGCTCGGGCTCGCCATCGGCAGCCTCGTCGGCGCCTCCCCCGCTCCCGCCACCCCTTCCCCGGTGCAGCGTTCATGAGTCAGTCCGTGGATCATCCGATCGTCATCCTCGGCGGCGGGCCCGCCGGCCTCGCCGCGGCATATCAACTGGCGCGCCGCGGTTGGCGCGACGTCACGGTGCTCGAGCGCGGGCCGCGCGTCGGCGGCAACGCCGCCAGCTTCGTGCTCGACGGCATCCCGGTGGATTTCGGCAGCCATCGCCTCCATCCAAGCACGGCGCCGGTGCTGATGGCCGACATCAAGGCCCTGCTCGGCGACGACCTGCTCGACCGGCCGCGCCACGGCCGCATCCGGCTGCAGGGCCGCTGGGTCCACTTCCCGCTCAAGCCCGTGGACCTGGCGCTACGCCTGCCGCCGGCGTTCGCGCTGGGCGTGCTCGGGGATGCCCTTACGAAGCGTTTCGCGCCCCAGGTCACCCCGCCCACCTTTGCGTCGCTGCTCGAACAGGGCCTCGGCAAGACCATTTGCCGCGAGTTCTACTTCCCGTACGCGCAGAAGCTGTGGGGGCTGCCGCCCGAGGCCCTCGATGCCGAGCAGGCGCGGCGCCGTGTCGCCAACTCCTCGCTCGGCAAGATGATCCGGCGCGTGCTGAACATGGTGCCGGGCCTCAAACCGCCCGGCGCCGGACGCTACTTCTATCCGAAGCACGGGTTCGGCCAAATCGCCGACAGCTTCGCCGCCGCGGCCGTGCAGGCCGGGGCGCGGGTCGCGTTGAACGCGCAGGTGCACGCCGTGACGGCCGAGGGCACCACGGTCACCGGCGTCGAGGCCACCATCGACGGCGACCGCCGGCACCTCACATCGCGCCAGGTGCTCTCGACGATTCCGCTCACGGTGCTGGCGCGCCTGACCTCCGGCGCCAGGACTCCGCCGCCGCTCGCGATGGCCGAGGGCCTCGGCTACCGCGGCATGGTGCTCATCTACACGACGCTCGACGCCGAGCAGTTCACGGAGTTCGACGCGCACTACTTCCCGGAAGCGCACCTGCGGATCAGCCGCATGTCGGAACCGAAGAACTACAGCCTGACGTCGAGCCCGGGCAAGACCGTGCTGTGCGCGGAGCTGCCGTGTGCGGTCGGCGGCGCCGAATGGTCGATGAGCGACGAGCAGTTGCTCGAGCTCTTCCGCGGCGACATCACGCGCGCCGGGCTCGGTCCACTGCCATCGGTCGCCAGCGTGCACGTCGCGCGCATCCCGCAGGCGTATCCGCTCTACACCGAAGGCTACCGGCAGGCGTTCGATGCGCTGGACGGGTGGGCCGGCGGCCTCGAGGGCCTCGTCACATTCGGCCGCCAGGGCCTGTTCGTGCACGACAACACGCACCACACGATGGCGATGGCCTACGCGTTGGCCGACTGCCTGCAGGTGTCGGGCGCACTCGACCGCGGCGCCTGGGGTGCGGCGCGCCGGAGCTTCGAGTCGAATGTCGTCGAAGACTGACGAGGCGCCCGGCCTCTGGGCCTGGGCCGTCGCGGCGGTGCTCGCCGTGGCGGCGGCGGTGCGGCTGCCGGGGCTCCAGACGGAGCTGTGGTTCGACGAGATCGCCACGCTCGTCCTCTCGATCCGCCAGCCGCTCTGGACCATCCTCACGGACTTCCCGGGCGTCAACCAGCATCCGCTCTACAGTGTGCTTGCGCACGGCGTCGTCGGCGTTGCCGGCGAGGCGCCGTGGAGCGTGCGCTTCCCGGCCGTCGTCTTCGGCGTGGTCGCCGTGTGGACGGTGTGGGATGCGGGCCGGATGTTCCTGACCCGCACCGAAGCTCTGGCCGCGGCGGTGCTGGTCGCCACCTCGAGCCACCACGTGTGGTTCTCGCAGAACGCGCGCGGCTACACGATGCTGGCCGCCTTCACGGTCGCCTCGACCGCGGCGCTGCTGCGGATTGCGGCAACCGGCGAACGGCGGCACTACGTCGCCTATGTCGTGTGCGCCGTAGCCGGCGTCTACACGCACCTGACGATGGCGTTCGTGCTCGTCGCGCACGTGCTCACCGTCGGCACCGCATGGCTTCTCGGCGGCGCCACGGCCCGCCGCTACGTGCCGTCACGTCTCGCGGTGATGTGGGCGGTCACGATCGTGCTCATCGCCGCCACCTACGCCGCCTACGTGCCGGATCTGCTGGCGACCTTCGCCGAGCAGGCGCCGCCGGAGGCCGCCAAGGTCGCCACCGCCGGACGTGCCGCCTCCGATCTGCTGAACGGAGTTACCGACGGCTTCGGCGTCATCGGCCTCCTCGTCGTCGTCGTCGCGGCCGGCGTCGGCGGACTCACCCTCCTCAAGGCGCAGCCCTTCGTCGTGTGGCTGCTGGTCTCGCCGGCGATCGCCACCGTCGGCCTGACGGCGCTCATGGGCCAGCCGATTCGCCCGCGCTTCGTCTTCAATCTGTCGGGCGCCGCGGCGCTGTTTGTCGCGGCCGGGGCCTCGATCACCGCGCGCGCGGTGGCCGCCCGTCTCCCCGCTGGCGGGCCCGCGGTCTACGGCGCGTGTCTCGTCGCGCTCCTGCTCGCACTCGCCCCCGGCGCCGCGGCCGCCCTGGCCCGCAACGCGGAGGTGCCGAAGCAGAACTTCACGGCTTCGATGGCGCTGCTCGATGCCGCGGCGGCCCGGGGCGAAATCGTCATCGGCGCCGGCGCCATCTGCCTGCCGCTGCAGCGCTTTTTCGACCGCCCGTGGCCGTGTGTCGAGACCCACGACGCGTGGGTGCAGGAACTGGCGCGCCACCAGCGCGTGCTCGCCGTGCACACCCTCATCGAGTTCTGGCACGATCCGGCACTGGTCGAGACGCTGGCGCGCGACTGCCGCGACGTGCAGCGCTTCCCCGGCACGCTCGCCGGCGGTGATGTGGTCGTGTGTGAGGCGCGCGGCAGACGGTAGCCGGCCGCGCGTGGGCGCCCTACGCGAGGCGCGCCTTCAAGCGGTGGAAGGGCGCTTCGACCAGCCGCCAGAGCACCGACGCCACGGCCAGCGTCACGAGCCAGGACGCCAGAGCCCGTCCGGGCGCGCCGAGCGCTGGTGAGGGCGCCAGGCCGATCGCGCGCAGTCCGGCGTCGAGCACGATCGGCGCAAACGGATGCACCAGATAGATGCCGTAGCTGATGCGGCCGACGCCGACCACGGCCGGGTGCCCGAGCAGGCGCCCGGAAGGTCCCGGCCATCCCTCCACGCCGCGCCACACCATCCACCCGAAGACGAGCGCCTGCAGCACCTGACGCCAGATCGTGACGGCGGACGGCAGTGGCGCGCCCAGCCACTCGGGCACCGCCAGCGCCAGCCACGCCGCCAGCCCGATCGCGCCGGCCCGCGGCCAGATGCGCGCGGCCGCCCCGCGCGTCGCCGGTGTCCACGCCATCCACGCGATGCACGCGCCGACGCCGAGCGAGTCGGCGCTGCCGCCCGGCACGAGCGCCCAGAACGGCTCGCCCAGGCCACGACCGTCGGCCAGCGCGCGGGTGGCCGGGCCGAGCAGCACCGTCACGCCGAAGAGCCACGGCAGCAGACGCACCGGCAGCCACACCACCAGCCATGGCCACACGAGATAGAACTGTTCTTCGACGGCCAGTGACCAGAAGTGGCTGAAGTGCCCCTGCCACACGCCCTGCCACGCGATGTAGAAGT
>JANNIB010000570.1:0-3757 GCA_031404695.1 Acidobacteriota bacterium | reverse complement strand
CCTCGAGACCGCACACGCCCAAGGCATCGTACATCGCGACCTGAAACCCGCGAACATCAAGGTGCGCCCCGACGGCACCGTGAAGGTGCTCGACTTCGGACTGGCCAAGGCAGACGACCCGTCGGCAGCGTCCGACGCCCTGGAGTGGTCCACGCGTTCCGTCCACGACTTGTCCGACCCAGGCGCGGTTCTTGGCACCGCGCGGTACATGTCGCCGGAACAGGCGGCAGGAAAGCCACTCGACAAGCGCACCGACATCTGGTCGTTCGGGGTCGTGTTGTTCGAGATGCTCGCCGGCGCGCGCGCGTTCGCGGGCGAGTCGGCGGCGCACGTGATCGCCGCGGTGATGCGCGCGGATCCGGACTGGGCGTTACTGCCGCCGGACACGCCGGCCGCCATCCGGCGTCTGTTGCGGCGCTGTCTCGAGAAGGACCGGACTCGACGCCTCGACTCGGCTCGTGCGGTGGCGCTCGAACTCGACGAGGCACTGGCGCCCGAGGACGACGCCGCGCCCGTGGCGCCGGCGCGGCGTTTCGTGCTGCCGATCGTGATCGGTGCGATCGTGGCCGGCGGGCTCCTGGCGGTTCTCGCCGAACGGCTACTGACGCGGCCGGTTCCTCCAGCGCCGGCGCCGCGAACGACATTCACCATCACCCCGCCCGCCGCGCTGCCGTGGCAGCCCACCCCGCAGGCGGCCTCGCGAGACTTTGCCGTCGCGCCAGACGGGACGTTTCTGGTCTACCTGGCCGGTGACGACGGGCAGCTCGTCGTGCGGTGGTTCGACCGGCTCGAGGTAGAGCCCCTGGCGGGCGTCACCGGCGCGCAAATGCCCTTTGTGTCGCCCGATAGCCGCTGGATCGGCTACGTCGACAACGACCTCGTCCTGCGTAAGGTCGCCGTTACCGGGGGGGCTCCCGTGACGTTGACACGGCTACCGGTGTTGCCACGCGGCACCGCGTGGATTGACGACGCGACCATCGTCGTCGGTACCAACAGCCTGACCACCGGGCTCATGCGCGTGCCGGCGGGTGGCGGCGAAGCGACCGTGCTCACAACGCCAGATCGGGCCGGGGGCGAGGAAGGACACCTGCTGCCAGCCGGATTGCCAGGCGGCGGCGCCGTGCTGTTTACCATCGGGGCGGCGCAACCCGAGAACGCTCAGATTGCGCTGCTCGACTTGAAAACCGGCCAGCGCACGACGGTGCTCCGGGGAGCGCGCGACGCGCAGTATGTGTCGTCTGGGCACTTGGTGTACATGGCAGGGCTGGCGATGTCGGCCGTCCGCTTCGACCTGCGGACGAAGGCTTTGGTGGGGGAGCCGGTGCGTGTGATGGACGCCCTGGCGGCCACGCCGACAAGCGCGTTGAACGTCGCCGTCACCTCGGCCGGCACATTGGTATTCGTTCCTGGGGGCACAAGCAGCCCGCCGCCACGGTCTCTCGTGTGGGTGGACCGCCGAGGGGGTGAGACGCCTACCGGGGCGCCCGCTCGGCCCTATGAAAGCGTGCGTCTCTCACCCGACGGCACCCGCGCCGTCGTCAGCATCCGCGATCAGCAGAACGACCTCTGGCTCTGGGACTTTGCGCGGAAGGTGCTGACCCGGTTGACGTTCGACGCCGACATCGACATGAGCCCTGTGTGGACACCGGACGGCCTCCGCGTGGTGTACGCCTCGGCCCGCGCGGGCGTCTTGACCATGTACGCTCGCGACGTGGACGGATCCGGTCCCGATGTGCGTCTCACCGCCGGAGCGGACCTGCAGTTGCCCACCTCCGTGACGCCCGACGGTGCCTTCGTGATTGGCCACGAAGTTCGGCCGCAAACCGCAGCCGACCTGGTGCGCGTGCCCCTGGCGCGAGGCCGCGACCAGGCACCCGCTGTCGCGGACGATCTGGTGACGACCCCCTTCAACGAATGGAGCGGCGAGGTCTCGCCCGACGGCCGCCTCCTTGCGTATTTGTCCGTTGAGTCCGGACAATCAGAGGTCTACGTGCGACCCCTTGTCGGCTGGCTCCAACACGCGCTGGCAGGTGTCGTCCGGGGCAGCTAACGACCCTGCGTGGACAAAAGGCGGCCGCGAACTGATCTACACCGACGAAGCGGGGCGCTTGACAGCCGTGCCTGTGGACTCGACGGGCGACACGTTTCGAAGCGGTGTGCGGTCCCCGCTCGGGTGGGGCATCGATACTCCGTACGTGGCGTGGCGAACGTTCGATGTCTCACCAGACGGGATGCGTTTCCTTGTGCTGAAGAAGGCCGCCGACACGCCCGTGGCGACGGCGCCGGTCAGTTTCGTGGTGGTTCAACAGTGGCTCGACGAACTGCGGCGTCTCGTGCCTGTGAGTTAGCGAGGCGCGCACGGGCAGGCGGTACACACCCGCCCGTGCGCCGTTCGCCACTAGCGCTTCTTCGCGGTCTTCTTGGCAGCCTTCTTGACCGTCTTCTTCCCGCTCATCGAGTTCTTCTTGTCAGCCATGCGGTCCTCCAGTGATCGTCTCGTGTTGGTGCGGTTTCGAAATGCGCGCGCATCATAGCGCAGAATCAGTACGACGGAGTCGCCATGTCAAAGGTCTACGCACTTTTTGTCGGGATCGATCGTTATCACGCGGCGCCGCCGCTCCACGGCGCGGTGGCCGATATCGGCGCCATGGAGGCGCTGTTAACGGAACGCATCGCGCGCGAGTCGCTCAAGCTGCGGACGTTGCGCGACGACGAGGCCACACGGGCCGCCATCATCGATGGGTTTCTCAGCCACCTGTGTGAGGCACGTGCCGATGACATCGCGCTCTTCTACTTCTGCGGTCACGGTTCGCAGGAGCCCTGCCCCGACCAGTGGCGGATCCTCGAGCCCGAAGGGAAGAACCAGACGCTGGTGCCGGTCGATGCCCGCACCGGCGACGTGTTCGACATCGCTGACAAGGAGCTGAGCGCCCTCATCCACGAGGTGGCGTCCAGGGGGCCGCAGGTCGTCGCGGTGACCGACTCGTGCCATTCCGGCGGCAACACGCGCGACGACAGCGACACCAGCGCTCACGGCGACACCGCCAGGACCGCTCCGGTGTCGACCATGCGCCCCCGTGTGCTCGGTGACTACCTCGAGCTGGCACGCCTGTTGTACGACCCGGCGCGGATTGCCGAACATGGCCCGCCCGAGCCGCGCCATGTCGCCATCGCCGCGTGCCAGAGCGACCAGACCGCCAAGGAGATTCCTCTTGCGCAAACGACACGTGGCGCCTTCTCGACCGCGTTCGAGCACGCCGTTCGCTCACTCGGTCCATCCGCCACCTATGTGGACCTGGTCAACGCCGTCCGAACCAAGGTGCGTAGCCGGGTCGCCGACCAGGTGCCCAATCTGCATGTGAGTGGCGGCGCCAGCGGCCGCGACGTGTTCCTGGGAGGACATTCGGGTCGACGGAATCTGACGGTTGACGCCGACGCGGCCGGCCACTGGTGGCTCTCGTGCGGTGCCATCGACGGCATCCCGTTGCCTGCCGAGGGCGTCACCGAGATTGCAGTCTACGAGCGCGGAGCCCTCGATGCGGGTCCGGCGCCGAGCGCGCCCCTCGCTTCCGGGATCGTGGACCGCGTGCTCGAGGATCGCGCACGTCTGAAGGTGAGTGGCGGGTCTCTCGATTCCTCCAGACAGTACGTGGGCGCCATCACGCGACAAGGGACGCCCGCCTTGAACGTGGTGATCGACGCCGCGGCCGGGGCGCCGGCGACGTCAGCGCGCGTTGGGTCGCGCCTGGCCGGCAGC
>JANNIB010000569.1:0-4653 GCA_031404695.1 Acidobacteriota bacterium | reverse complement strand
ATCGGGTGACCGCTCGTCACCAGGCCGTTCACACCGGCCACGGCGGGCCGCGTCATGGCCGGGCGGGCCGAGGCGGGCGCTTCGGCCGCCTGCTGCTGCCCGAAGACGAGCGCGGCGGCGGGGGCCAGCAGCGCGGCGGACAACACGAGCAGGCGTCGAATGCGCATGGAGAGCTCCTTGGGAAATTCGGTGTGTAGAGTATAGGAGCAACCCGGCCACGGCTACCCCGTGCCGCGGTTGCACATCCGTGCCACAGCCACCGTCGCCCCAGGCCCTGTCGTTTGCGCTCCACTCGGTCCGCGCGCTGCCCGTCAAAGGCGCCAGTGCGGTCACGACCTCGCGCGCCGGGCTGCTGCTGGTCGAAGACGATCTCGGCATCTACCGTCTGCGCGGGAGCACCGCGACGCTGTGGGCCGGGCCCGACCTGCATCCCGCGCTGGCGGATCTCGAAGGCGTGACCGCCAACGACGCCGGCGATGTGGTGTGGGCGCTCTCGGAAGAGCACGCCACGCTGGTCGAGATCCACGCTGGCACGCGCGGGCCCCGCGTCCGCCGCACGGCGGTGCTGGAGCGTCCCGGCTCGACGAAGAACAAGGGCTTCGAGGGGATCGCCTGGCTCGCGCCGCGTCTGTCGCCCACGGGCCGGACGGCGCTGGTCGCCGTGCACGAGCACCAGCCGCGCCGTGTCTGCATGTTCGACCAGCGCACGCTGGCGTTGACCCACGACCTGCGACTGCCGCGCGAGGCCAAGCGGGTACTCGACGACCTCGCCGACGTGGCCGTGGATCCGGTGTCGGGGCTGCTGGTGTTGCTGTCGGAGGAAAGCCGCCGGCTGGCCATCATGCGGCTCGTCGCCGACGGCCTCCAGCTCGTCCAGAGCTACGACCTGCCGCTCGAAGACGGCGAACGCCCCGAGGGGCTGGCGTTCCTGACCCGCACCCGCCTCGCGGTGGTCACCGAAGGCCCGGCCCGCCTCCTCACGTTTCGCGTGACCCGGCCGCCGGCACCGCGGGTGTAAGCTAGCCGGGGTCTGCGGCCATCTGTTGCGGACATCGTTTCGATATCGCCCGTTCGGAGGTCCTCATGGCTCGTGTACGCACGATGTCCGCGCTCGTCGTCGCCGCGGCGACGGTGATGGCGTGGTCGGCCGCGCCCCACACCCAGCAGTTCGGCTCGATCACGTTCCCCACCTCGGGCGCCGCGTCGGCCCAGAACGCCTTTCTCACCGGCGTCAAGGCACTGCACAATTTCCAGTTCGACGAAGCGGCGCTCGCTTTCCAGGAGGCGCAGAAGGCCGACCCGCAGTTTGCGATGGCCTACTGGGGCGAGGCCATGAGCCACAACCATCCACTGTGGGCCCAGCAGGACCTGGCCAAGGCCAAGGAGGCCCTCGAGCGGCTCGCGCCGACGCAGGAGGCGCGGCTGGCCAAGGCGAAGCTGCCGAAAGAGAAGGCGTTGCTCGACGCGCAGCAGGTGCTCTATTTCAGCCCCGGCGACAAACTCGCGCGTGATCTCGCCTATTCGAGCGTGATGGCGAAGATGTACGCGCAGTATCCGGACGACCACGAAGTGGGCGTCTTCTACGCGCTGTCGCTGCTTGGCACGGTCCGGCCCGGCGACGCCGGCTATCGCCGCCAGGCCCTCGCGGCGTCGATTGCCGAGACCATCTTCAAAGCCAACCCGAATCACCCGGGCGCGGCCCACTTCATCATCCATTCCTTCGACGATCCCGATCACGCGCCGCTGGCGCTCGAGGCCGCCAACGCCTACGCCAAGATCGCCCCGTCGGCTGCCCACGCGCTGCACATGCCCTCGCACATCTACGTGCAGCGCGGCATGTGGGAGCGGGTGAAACAGTCCAACATCGTGGCCTACAAAGCGGCCGTCGACTTGAACACGAAGATGAAACTGGCGGAAGGCCGCGAAGACTTCCACACGCTCGGGTGGCTCGGTTACGCCAACCTGATGCTGGGCGATGTCGCGGAGTCGAAGAAGAACGTCGAGCTGGCCAAAGCCGCGGCCGACCGCAACCCCGCCAACGCCGGCATTCGCGACGGCTACCTGAGCATGCGCGCGCGCCACATCCAGGAGTCGGGGCAGTGGGAGAAGCTCGCGCTCCCGGCCGCCGCGGCGCCCGCCGCTGCCGGCGACCACGCCAATATGCCGGGCATGAACATGGGGCCGCCGCAGGGATCGGCCACCTGGGTCTACATCGTCGGCGTCAGCGCGGCGAAGCTCGGCGACCTGGCGACAGCCGACGCCGCCGAGGCGCAGCTCAAGGCCATTCGCGAACGCGCGCAGGCGGGTCCCAACGCCTACGCCGTGCGCCCGCACTCGGTGCGCGAGAAGGAACTGGGCGCCATCACCCGCTGGGCCAAGGGGCAGAAGGAAGAAGCGCTCGCGCTCGCCAAGGCCGCCGCCGACGTGGAGGCGACCATGGAAGCGCCGTCGGGTCCGCCCGATCCCATCAAGCCGGCTTTCGAACTCTACGGCGAATTGCTGGCCGAGGCCGGACGCCACAAAGAGGCCGCAGCGGCCTTCGAGCAGGCACTGCTGCGCACGCCCAATCGCACGCCCGCGGTGAAGGGCCTCGCGCAGGTGCAGGCGAAGCTCAAGACGTCGATGAACTAGCCGCTAGCCCCTGATCAAGCAACAATGCGTGGCATGTCACCAGCCGGTGCGTGCCACGCATTTGTCGTTCTGAGCCTTGTCGCCGTCACCGCCTGCGCGCCGGCGGCCCCGTCGCCACCGTCCCCCGAACGCTTCGACGCCTTCGTGGACGCCTTCCTCGATCACTTCGCCCAGCGCCATCCGTCGATTGCGGCCGGCAACGGCATCCACGTCTACGACGAGCGGCTGGAAGACTTCTCGGCCTCGGCCATCGCCACCGAGATCGAGGGCTGGAAGGCGCTGAAGACCCGCCTGGCCGCGATTCCCGTCACGCCGCTCACGCCGGACGAGCGCGTCGATCACCGCATCGTGGATGGCCTCATCGACGCGTGGCTGCTCGAACTCGAGACGCACCGCAACTGGCAGAAGAACCTCATGACCTACGCCGCCGCCATCTCCGACGGCGTGCACAACCTGATGACGATGGAGTCGTCACCGGCCGAGGTCCGCGCCCGGCGCATCATCGCCAAGCTGCGCGGCGTGCCGCTGCTGCTGGCGGCAGCGAAGGCCAACATCACGGCGCCGCCGAAAGTCATGGCCGAACGCGGCGTGCGGATGCTCCGTGGCGCCTCGGCGATGCTGACCGCCGACGTGCCGCTGGCCTTTGCGCCCCTCACCGACACGACACTCAAGGGCGGGCTGCTCGCCGCGGCCGCCTCGGCCGCCAGCGAGATCGACGGCTTCGTCCGCTGGTTCGAAATGGAGCGGCTGCCGTCGGCGGACGGCCCGTATCAGGTGGGGAAGGCCGGACTCGAGGCCCGCTACCGCGCCGAGGAGCTGATCGACCTGCCGATCGAGACGCTGCTGGCGATTGGCGAGCGCGAACTCGCCGCCAATGAAGTCGCCTTCATCGCGGCGGCGGCCCGGGTCGACCCGCGCAAGCCGGCGCTCGAGGTGTGGGCGTCGGTGCTGGCCAATCATCCCAAGCGCGGTGACCTGGTGCCGGCGGCGCAGAAGGCCGTCGACGAACTGCAGGCCTTCGTCGTGGCGAAGAACCTGGTGGCGCTCCCGCCGAGCGAGAAGGTGATCGTGGCCGCGGCGCCGCCCTTCGACCTCGGCCTGGCGTCGATGCACTCGTCGCCGCCGCTCGAGACCACACCCGTCAAGAGCTACTTCTACGTCACCGACGCGCAGGCCGAGTGGGACGCCGCGCGGCAGGACACCTGGCTGCAGAAGTTCAACATCCCGACCCTCACCGTCATCAGCGCGCACGAAGTGATGCCCGGCCACTACGTGCACAGCGTCTTCATGCGGAAGACACCCGGAAAGATCCGGCGCATCTGGATCGGCCTCAATCCCTTTCCACAACCGTCGTCGGGGCAGGACGGCTGGGCACACTACGCCGAGCAGATGATGCTCGACCAGGGGTTCAAGGCCGACGACCCGCGCTACCGCATGGCCCAGTCGAGCGAGGCGATGACACGCATCTGCCGCCTCATTTCCGGCATCCGGCAACACACCGGTGAGTGGACGGTGGCACAGGCGGCCCGGCTCTTCGAGGAGAAGGCCCACCTGCCGGCCCCGGCCGCTCTCCAGGAAGCCGAGCGCGGCACCTACGACCCGACCTACGGGGGCTACTTCCTCGGCAAGATGCAGATGCTGAAGCTGCGCGCCGATGTGCAGGCCAGGCGCGGGGCGGCCTTCGACCTGCGCGAGTTCCACGAGCAGATCATGCAGAACGGCATCGCGCCGCTGTGGGCGCACCGGCAACTGCTGCTGCCCGGCGACACCGCGCCGCTGCTTCGCTGAACTGGGGGCTGGGTGCTGGGGGCTGGGGGCTGGGGCGTGCCGGACTCAGGCGCACGAAGACTGTGCATCGCCGTCAATGGCGATGCGACCGCGTGACGGCGGCGCCTCCAACTGACTGTCACGGAAGCACTGAAAACTGACGGAAGAACGGAATGCTCCTTGGTCGAGAATGCGACGGCTCCGGGAGCGGGCCAAGGAGATTTTGTGGTCTCACAGTCGAGATCCCGGCTTGTG
>JANNIB010000568.1:0-4868 GCA_031404695.1 Acidobacteriota bacterium | reverse complement strand
GTAGTGCGCGGCGGTGCCGACGCCGATGGCCGGCAACCAGCCGAGGGTCACCGAGAAGAGCAGCATCAGCATGAGCGCCAGCCAGTAGGAAGGCGTCGAGGCCGCGACCAGGCTCGCCGCCGTCAGCAGCCGATCGACCAGGACGCGCTTCGAGAGCGCCGCCGCCGCACCGACGGCCAGGCCCAGCAGCACCGCCAGCGCCACGCCGCCAGCGGCCAGAATCACGGTGTGTGCCAGGCGGTCGAGGATCTCGCGGCCGACCGGCGCGCCGGTGCGGATGGAGACGCCGAAGTCGCCCTGGAGCGCGCGCGTGACGAAGCGGCCGTACTGCACCGCCAGCGGCCGGTCGAGCCCGAGGTCGCGGCGAATGGCATCCACGGTGGCCGGCGCCGCTTCGAGGCCGGCGGCGATGACCGCCGGATCGCCCGGAATCATGTGGACGATCGAGAACACCAGCACCGAGATCGCCACCAGCACGGGCACGAGCCGCGCCAGGGCGGCGCTGGTCAGCCGGAGGGCGTGACGCATCAGGGCTCAGGAAGGGCTGACGGTGGCGCGCTCGAAGGTGACCACGCCGAGCGCCTGCGGCCGCAGGTCATGCACGGCCGAGCGGGCGGCCACGCTGTAGAGCGTGTCGAAGAGCCACACCGCCCCGGGGTCTTCCAGGTAGACGATCTGCTGGGCCCGCGTGTAGAGCACCTGCCGCTTCACCGGGTCGGTCTCGCGCATCGCCGCTTCGATCACCCGATCGAACTCGGCGTTCGAGTAGTAGCCGTAGTTGTTCTCGTTGGTCGGCGCGGTCCTGAAGATCGGCCGCAACCCCCAGTCGGCATCGGCGGTGGACGCGCCGGCGCCCATGATGAAGATCTCCTGCGGGTTCTTGTCGGGCGGCAGGCCGGCCCAGAACTGCACCATGGTGGCCCAGTCGAAGACCTCGATTACGGCGTCGATACCGACCTTCTTCAGGTCGGCGGCTACCGCTTCGGCCAGCTCGACGCCCATCGGATAGCGCGGCGTCGTCGCGATCTTCGTCTTGAATCCCTGCGGATAACCGGCGGCGGCCAGCAGCTGCTTGGCCTTCTCCGGGTCGAATGGAATCTCACCGAGGTTCGTGTAGCCACGCATGATGGGCGTGAGGGCGCTCGTTGACGGGCGCCCGAAACTGGCGACCAGGTTCTTCACGATCGCCGGGCGGTTGATGGCGTACGAGATCGCCTGACGGACGCGGGGATCGGTGAATGGCTTCTTCGAGACGTTGAAGCGGAACTGCTGGGCGCCGACGCCCGGCAGCTTGTGCACGGCGATGTCGTCGCGCGCTTCGAGGCGCGGGATGTCGGTGGCGGGGATGCGGCTGATGACGTCCACATCGCCGCTCTCGAGCGCGAGCACGCGGGCGGCCGCCTCGGGAATCGGCCGATAGATGACCTGCCGGGTCGCGCCCTTGACGCCCCAGTAGCCATCGAAGCGCTCGAGCACGATCTCCTGATCCTTCTTCCAGCTGGCGACGCGGTAGGGGCCGGTGCCCGCCGCCGACTCGGCGGCGCTGCCAAACGACTTGCCGTGTTTGCCGGCCACCGCCGGGCTGACGATCGCCGCCGAGACGTGCGCGATGGTGGGTTCGAAGGCGCCGAAGGGGTACTTCGTGACGATGCGGACGGTGAGCGGGTCCACCACCTCGACGCGATCGATCATGGCGAAGAGCGACAGCCGGCGGTGGTTCGCCACCGGGTCGAGCACGCGCGCGAAGTTGGCCTTCACGGCCTCGGCATCGAGGGCCGCGCCGTCGTGGAAGGTGACGCCGGAACGCAGGTGGAACGTCCACGTCACGACGTCAGGGTCGACGGCGTAGCGCTCGGCCAGCCGCGGCACGATCTTCATCGTGTCGTCGAAGGCCAGCAGCGGCTCGTACACCATCATGATCACCTGGTCGGACTCGGTGTCGGAGCTGTTGTGCGGATCGAGCGTGGTCGCATCGGCCGCCGCGGCGAAGACGATCCGGTCGCGCGTGGTCGCGGCCGCCGGCGCCGGCGTCGCGGGCGGGCCGCCGCAGCCGGCGAGAGTGGCGGCACAGAGGCCGCCAAGGATGAGCCGGATGGTGTGTCGCCGGACACGCGCCGCACGAGGACGAAGGGGCATCGGCGGCGATTATAGGAGCGCCCTGCTGGCGCGCACAGGTCATTCGCGGACGGCACGCCGTGATTCGCGGTCCCGGCGTCGCCATCGCGCCCCGCAAATCGCCGACGATTGACTTGGGCCGGTCGTCGTCCGACAATGAATGAACATTCATTCATGAAGCGCGCACTCCTCGCCGCGCCGTCCCGCCGTGCTCCCGAGCCGCGTCCACCGGTGGGTGACAAACGCGACGCCATCATGCGCGCCGCCACGCGCGTGTTCGCGCAGCGCGGCTTCTTCAACGCCCAGGTCGCCGACGTCGCCAAGGCGGCCGGTGTCGCCGCCGGCACCGTCTACCTCTACTTCCGCAGCAAGGACGACCTGCTGGTGTCGGTCTTCGAGCGCACGATGAAAGACGCCATCGCCGAGGGCCGCGCGGCGCTGGCCGGCGCCACCGATCCGCGCGAACGCCTCAGTCGCATCGCCCGGCTGCACCTCGAGCGGCTGGGCCGCGATCGCGATCTGGCCGTCGTCTTCCAGGTGGAACTGCGGCAGTCCACGAAGTTCATGGAGCGCTTCTCGTCGAGTTACCTGCGCGAGTACCTCGGGCTCATCCGCGAGGCGGTGGAGGCCGGACAGGCGGAAGGGATCTTCCGCAAGGACGTCAGCGCGACCGCGGCCGCCAAGATCCTCTTCGGCGCCCTCGACGAGATGGCCACCAACTGGATGCTGAGCCGGCGGCGTTATGCCCTCGAGAACGACGCCGAGACGGTGATCGATCTGTTCCTGCATGGCGTGGGCGACCGCACGCGCCCGCTCGGAGGCACGGCATGACGTTCACGAGCGCGGGGGTGCTGGGGGCGGGCACGATGGGCGCGCAGATCGCGCTGCACCTGGCCAATGCCGGCGTGCCGGTGATGCTGCTGGACGTCACCCGCGAGGCGGCGCGCAGCGGCCTCGAGCGGGCCCGGAAGCTCAAGCCGGATCCGCAGTTCATGCCCGACACGTGGCGGCTGGTGCGCACCGGCAGCTTCGACGACGACCTCGGTCTGCTGGCCACGGCCGACTGGATTCTCGAAGCCGTCGTGGAGCGGATCGACGTGAAGCGCGAGCTGCTCGCGAAGGTCTTCGCCGCCTGCCGCGCCGACGCCGTGGTGAGCACCAACACCTCCGGCATCCCGGTGGGCGCCATTGCCGAAGGCTGGCCGGCGGACTGGCGCCGCCGCTGGCTCGGCACGCACTTCTTCAATCCGCCGCGCTATCTGGCGCTGCTCGAAATCGTTCCCACCCCTGACACCGATCCCGCAATCGTCGCGCGCATGAGCGCCTTCGGCGACCGCGTCCTCGGCAAGGGCGTGGTGATCGCCAGAGACACGCCCAACTTCATCGGCAACCATGTGGGCCTGCACGGGGTCGCCGCGATCCTGCGGGCGGTGGACGCCGGGCGCTACTCGATCGACGAGGTCGATGCGATGACCGGTGCGGCGATCGGCCGCCCGGGCTCGGCGACCTTCCGCACCATGGACATCGCCGGCCTCGACGTGCTCGCGCACGTGATGCACAACCTCGAGGAGCAGTTGCCCGGCGAGGCCGACCGTGCGTGGTTCCGCCAGCCGGCGCTGGTCACGCGCCTGCTCGAGCGCGGCTCGTTCGGCGAGAAGGCCGGCCGCGGCTTCTACGAGCGGCGCAAGGACGCGTCGGGCGCGTCGGCCGTCTTCACGCTCGATCCGGCCACCCTCGACTACCGGCCGCAACAGAAGCCGGCGTTCCCGTCGATTGCCGCCGCGGCTGCCATCGACGACACCGGCACCCGCATCCGGACGCTGTTTCTCGGCGCCGACAAGGTCGGGCAGTTCCTGCGCGAGACCCTGGCGCCGACGCTCCTCTATGCCGCCGGCGTCGCGCCGGAGATCGCCCACACGATCGACGACGTCGACCGCGTGATGCGCTGGGGCTTCGGCTGGGAGCTGGGCCCGTACGAGACCATCGATGCCATCGGCCTGCGCGAAGTCGTGGAGGCGGCCCGGGCCGCCGGGGTGACCGACGTCCCGCCGCTCGTCGCCGAGGCGCTGGCGGCCGGACGTAACCGCCTGCGCGAGGGAACATTGCCGGCCCGCCCGGGCCTGCTCATCCTCACCGAAGCCGCGCGGCGCTCGCAAGTGGTGAAGAAGAACGCCGGCGCCAGCCTGGTGGACCTCGGCGACGGGGTGCTGGCGGTGCAGTTCCACTCGAAGATGAACGCCATCGGCGGCGACACCATCGCGATGCTCCATGCCGGCGTGGCAGAAGCCGCGAAGAACCACCGCGCGCTGGTCGTTGGCAACGAAGCGCCCAACTTCTCGGCCGGCGCCAACCTGATGCTGGTGCTGCTCGAAGCGCAGGAGGGCAACTGGGACGAACTGGACCTGATGGTGCGCGGCTTCCAGCGGGCGGTGATGGGGCTGCGCCTGAGCCCGGTGCCGGTGATTGTCGCGCCGTCGGGTCTGGCGCTTGGCGGCGGCTGCGAGATCGCACTCCACGCCGACCGAGTGCAGGCGGCCGGCGATACCTTCATGGGCCTGGTGGAAGTGGGCGTCGGCCTCATCCCGGCCGGCGGCGGCACCCAGGAAATGGTCGCGCGCGCGATGTCGCGCCTGCCGTCGCCCGGCGCTGATGCACTGCCATTCATCCAGCAGGCGTTCGAGACGGTGGCGCTGGCGAAGGTCTCGGCGAGCGGCCCCGACGCGGCGCGTCTCGGCTATCTGTCATCGCTCGAC
>JANNIB010000567.1:0-16534 GCA_031404695.1 Acidobacteriota bacterium | reverse complement strand
CAGTTCACCTCGTCGCGCGGAGAGCTACGCTTCGAACGCTAATCGGTCGCACCAACTACCCCAGGGGGTCCCCCATGCGGTTTCGCGACTTCAACATCGAGATCCTGGCACTGCGCGACGGGCGGTTCGATCTGCGGGTCGTGTCGCAGGCCTCGGGCGAACTGCAGACGTCGATTGCGCTGTCGCGCACGGTAGACGAGCTGCTGGCCGCGGCCGAGCAGCTCCATACCAACGTCCGCTCAGCTGCCGCCGCGCGGGCCTTCACGCCCGACCAACCTGACGCGCCACCGCCGCCGATGCCGGCATCGAGCCGTCTCGGTCAGGAACTGTTCGACCTGCTGTTCTCGCCGCCCGAAGTCAGTCGCACGCTGGCCGAGTGCATGACCGATGCGCGCAACAGCAAGGCGGGTGTGCGGCTCAAGTTCACGCTCAACACGCGTGATGCCGGCGTGGCGGATCTGGCGCGGCTGCCGTGGGAACTGCTGCACGACGAGACCAAGTACAAATATTTCGCCCTGCGCCCCGAGTCGCCGATCGTGCGCTACCTCGAGGTGCCGAAGCCGTTCGAGGTCACGCCGTTTGCGCCGCCGCTGCGCATCCTGGTCGTCTCGGCCAACCCGCGGCAGGACCTGGCGCTCGACGAGGAACGCGCCCACCTGAAGACGGCGCTCGACGCCAACGACGAGATCGAGCTGGAGTTCGTCGACAAGGCCACCATTCAGTCGATCGCCGCCGCGCTCACCACGGCCCGCATGGCCGGGCGCGACATCCACGCCGTGCACTTCATGGGCCACGGCGATTTCAGAAACGGCCGCGGCGTGCTGCTGCTGCACAATCAGGCTGGCGGCGAAGATCAGGTGGATGCCGAAGCATTCGCCACGGCGCTCCAGGCTGGCGGCGCCGTGCGTCTGGTGTTCCTGAACGCCTGCAACACCGCACAGAGTGCCACGCAGAGCGCCTCCGGGCCCTTTGCCGGTGTCGCCTCGTCGCTCGTCTTCGAGGGCATTCCGGCGGTCGTCGCCATGCAGCGGCCGGTGCCCGACGACGCCGCAGTCGTGCTCGCGAAACACTTCTACGCCTGCATCGCCAAAGGCTGGGCGGTGGACGCGGCGCTTTCGGAAGGCCGCCTGCAGATGTACTACGCGCGCCCCGACCATCTCGACTGGGGCATTCCGGTGCTGTTCATGCGCGCACCCGACGGCTTGTTGTTCGATGTCGCGCCAGTGGTCGTGCCGGTCGCACCGGTCGCACCGGTCGCACCGGTCGAGCCCACGCCAGTGCCTGTGCCGATGCCGGTCGCGCCGCAGCCGGCGCCCTCGCGTCTCAAAGGGGTGCTTCTGGGCGTCGGCCTCACGGTGGCGGCGCTCGTGGCGCTGGCCGTGTTCATCGACGACACACCGGAACCGAACGTCTCGACGCAGGCCACTCCCGCCGCCGCGACGCCGGGCGAGGCTGTGCCGGCCGAGGTCGAGCCCCTGGACGAGGCGCGCGTGGCCGCGCTCACGGCCACCGCGTCGGCCAATCCCACCCGCGCCGACGTACGGGTCGAGCTCGCCGAGCTGCTGGCAAGCGCCGGGCAATGGAACGACGCGTTGCCGTGGTACGAAGCCGCGAGCCGGCTGTCGCCGGACGACGCCCACATCCACACGCTGCTTGGCGAGGCGTATCAGTTCACGCAGCAGCCAGACAAGGCGCTGGCCCAGTACGACCTGGCCCTGCGTCTCGATCCGGTCCACGTCCGCGCGATGTACAGCAAGGGCATCATCCTGCTCGAGCGCGATGACGTGGCCGGCGCGGTCGCATTGTGGACGAAGGTGACGACGACAGTGCCCGGCGGCCCCGATGCCGAGATGGCCGAGCAGGCCCTGCAGATCCTGCGCACGCCGGCCTCGGACGCGCCCGACACGACCTTCGGCAAGGTGAAGTTCTCGCTTGCCAACGACACCGGCTTCGACCTCGAGGAGGTCTTCCTGTCGCCCAACAACGTCGACGACTGGGGCGCCAATCAGCTGGGCACCATGCGGCTGCCGGCGCGCACCTCGCGCCTCATCGCCTTCATGTCGCCGGCCGCCGGCTGGTGTTCGTGGGACTTCATGACCCACGACCTGAAAGGCACACAGCTGGTCTGGAACGACGTAGATCTGTGCGGCGAGACCACCGTGACGCTCGTCTACCGCAACGGCACGCCGTCGGTTCGCCTGGGCGGACGGTAACCGCATGGCCGCCAGGCGCGCCCTGCTCATCGGCATCGACCGCTATCAGCACATCCGGCCGCTCGATGGCTGCGTGAACGACTCGCGCCTGGTGCGCAGCGTGCTGGTCGAGCGTTTCGGCTTCATTGACGCGCACATCACCCAGCTGCTGAACGAGCAGGCGACCCGGACCGCCGTGCTGGGCGCGTTCGATGCGCTGGTGACCTCGACCGGCACCAACGACGTGGTCGTCATCCACTTCGCCGGGCACGGGTCGCAGATCCGCGACCGCGAGGGCGATGAGCCGAGCGGCTTCGACAGCACGCTGATGCCGTGGGACACGGCGCGCGAGCCCGGCGAGAACCGCGACATCAGCGACGACGAAGTGCATGAACGGCTCGAAGCGCTGGCCGCGAAGACGCCCCACATCACCGTGATCGTCGATGCGTGCCACTCCGGCACGGTCACCCGCGACGCCTTCGGCGCCAAGACCCGCGGCGTCCCACCGGACCTGCGGCCCGTGACCGCCCTGCCGCCATCGCCCATTGCCAGTCGTATGACGCGCACCAGGTCAGGGGCCAGCGGCTGGTTGCCGCTCGACGGCAAGTACGTGCTCATCGCGGGCTGTCGCGACGACGAAGAGTCGAAGGAATACGTGCCGGCCGAGGGCGGTGGTCCGCACGGCGCGCTCACCTGGTTCCTGTGCCAGGAACTGCGCAAGGTCACGCCGCACACGACCTACCGCGACGTCTTCGACGTGGTGGCGGCGCGGGTGACCACCTACAACCGGGTGCAACATCCGCAGATGGAGGGCACCGCCGATCGCACCGTCTTCGGCGTGGACGACATCGCGCCGGCCGCCTTCGTCTCCGTCGCCTTCCGCGACCAGCGCGTGGTCGGGCTGGCCGCCGGCAGCGCGCAGGGTGTCACGGTGGGTTCGACCTACGCCGTGCAGGCGCCAGGCGCCAAGGCGCACGCTGCGGCGACGGCTGTTGGCGAGATCGTGGTGCGGGCGGTGGCGCCCTTCACCGCCGAGGCCGAGGTGGTGCGCGAGCAGGCTCCCGGCGCGATCGCGGCCGGCGCGCGGGCCTTCGAGACGGCCCACGCCTTCGGCGAGATGGTGCTGGCCGTGCATCTTGCGAGCGCGGAGGTGGAGGCCGCCTTCGCCGCGCCGCTCAGGGCATCGACGCTGCTGCAGGTCGCGCCCGACGGGGCCGCGGCGTCCGCGCGCATCTATGCGCTGCCGTCGCGCGGTGTCGTGAGCTCCGACGACCCCGTGCCACAGGCCGGAGCGCTGGCGGCGCCGATGTGGGCGGTCGTCGATGGCACCGGCCATCTGATGATGCCGCTCAAGGCACGCAGCGATGTGGCCGCCGTGGTGCGGAACCTCGAGACCATCGCCCGCTACCGCCGCGTGCTGGCGCTCGACCATCCGGATCCGAGCAATCCGCTGAAGGCCAAGGTCGCGCTGACGCTGATGCGGACCGGCCCCGGCGGCGCCTTCGTGCCGGCCGCGGCCGAGGCCGACGGCGGCCAGGTGATCTTCGACGAAGGCGAGCGGGTGCAGTTCCGCCTCACGAACCACGACGGCGGCGCGCTGTTTGTCGCGGTCGTCTACCTCGATGCCTCGAGCGCTGTCGATGTCATCCGCCAGGTGCGGCTCGAAGCCGCGACCTCGCTCGATATCCCCGGGCGCGTGCACTTCCCGCCCGGCTATCCGTTCGTCGATCTCGCCGACGCGCTACGCGGCGTCGACGCGGTCGACACGATGAAGCTCATCGTGACGCGGGAGGCCGTGGACTTCTCGGCCATCGAGCAGACCGGGGTCCGCTCGGCCAGGTCGCCGCTGGTGTCGTGGCTGACCGCCGCCGTCGCCCCGGCCACGCGCGCCTTCACAGCCGACGTCGAAGCACCGCCGCTTGTCGCCAGCGACGCCTTCCCGTGGGCCACTGAATCGCGCTCGTTCGTGATCCGCCGTCGCGCCACGCCGTTGACGGCCACCGAGGCGCCTGTCGCCATCGGCCACGCAGTCGTCACCGCTCCGGCGCTCACCGGAACCATCGGCACCGGCGTCGGCGGTGACGGCACCGATGACACCGCCGGCTTTGCGACCGATGCTCTGCAGGACGCGCTGGCCGGGGCCGACGTCGCCATGCGGCAGACGCTCACTATCGACGGGGCCAGGCACGACGGCGCCGCCAGCCGAGGCGCCGCCGATCCCGCCGCCATCGAGGTGCAGCTGGCACCGCCGCCGGAGGGCTACGGCCAGATGGTGCTCGCTGCCGATGAGCTCGGCGTCGTGTCGTGGTCGTTCGCCGCGCCGGGTCCGGCCACGCGCAGCGCAGACGCCACGACAGCGTCGCGCACCTATCGCCTGCGCAGTGCCGTGCCCGAGGAGCCGTCCGGCTCCCCGGCCTCACGCGGGGTCATCGGCCTGGTCGGTCGCAAGGTCATCAAAGAGCTCGTCTTCCCGCTGGTCGCCCCGATGCTGGGCGCGGCCGGCGCCTCGGCGGTGCACTGGCTCGAGACCACGCGCTGGCCTTACGGCGTGCGCACCTTCGCGCCCGACAGCTACACGAACCCACTGGCGCCGCCGATCGACCGCGACGGCTGGCGGCGGCTCGGCTCGGGCAAGGCGCTGCTGATGGTGCACGGCACCTTCAGCCGCTCGCACATGGCCTTCGGGGCGCTGCCTCCGGCGTTCATCGAGGCCCTGCACCTCGAGTACGGCGGCCGTGTCTTCGCGTTCGACCACCTGTTCCTGTCGGAGGATCCGGCCGAGAACGTCCGCTGGCTGGTGTCGCAGATGCCCGACGACGCCGCCCTCACGCTCGACATCGTCTGCCACTCGCGCGGCGGCCTCGTGGGCCGCGTGCTGAGCGAGAAGCAGTCGGAGATCTCGCTCGGCAGCCGGCGGCTGAAGATCGGCAAGGTGATCCTGGTGGGCGTGCCGAATGCCGGCACGGCTCTGGCAGACCCGGCGCACGTGGCGACGCTACTCGACGTCTTCACGAACCTCCTCAACTTCGTGCCCGACAGCTTCGGCGCCCCGGCGCTGTCGATGATCGTGGAGTTCGCGAAGCTGGCGGCCGTGGGGGCACTGGGCCAGTTGAAGGGCCTGCAGTCGATGCATCCCACCGGCGAGTTCGCCCGGTGGCTGAACGCTCCGGCCGCGATGGGCGACACTCGCTACTTCGCCATGGCTTCCAACGTGCTGCCGACCGAGCCGGGCCTGCGCCACTTCGTGCGCAGCCGTGCCCTGGACGCGCTGTTGAAGGGCGGCAACGACTTCGTCGTGCCGTCGGACGGCGTGTTCGCCCCCAACGGCTCGCCGTTCTTCCCGGTGGCCAGTCCGCTGCTGCTCGAAGGCAAACGTGCGGTGGCACACACGAAGTACTTCGCCGAGCCACGTGGGCGGGACCAGATCCTGACGTGGCTGACCGCATGACCACGCCCACCAAGCCGTGGGCGGTGCTGGCCTACACCGTCGCCGACGACAAGGGCGGCGGCAGCGCGCTCGACGCCAGCGCCCGGCGCGAGCTCAAGGCGATCTGCGACGCCGCGAATTTCGGGCGCATGAGCGTGGCCGCGCAGGTCGACTTCCAGCGTCCGAAAGGCGTGTTCCGCGGCTCGATGACGGCGCCGCCGCCCAAGTCGCGCGGCTTCAGTGACGTGCGCGCCCAAGACCATCCGCTGTGGCAGCAGATTCTGGGCGCCGTGGATCTGAAAGCCACCAGGCTGCGGGTGCAGCACGAACCGGTGGACCTCAGTGCCGCGCGGGCCAGCGTGCTCGAAGAGTTCCTGCGCTTCGGCCGCGCCGAGTGCCCGGCCGATCGCTATGTCGTCTCGTTCTACGGGCACGCCTACGGCCCGATGGGGCTGTTCTGTGATCGCGCCACCGGCCAGCGACAGAAAGACACGCTGCGCCTGGGCGATCTGGCCGGCTCGATGACGGCGGCCACCGGTCGCGCCAGCGTGACGGTGTTTCGCGACTGCTTCATGAGCACGCTCGAGACCGTGTGCCAGCTGCAGCACGCCACCGAGTTCATGGTCGCGTCGCAATCGCTGGTCCCGGCCGAAGGCGTGTGGCCGTGGCCTGCGTTCATGGCCGCCCTCACCGACGACGCGACGCCGTACGAGGCCGGGCGCGCCCTGGTGCAGCAGCTCGCCTTCTTCCTTGACGACCCGGCCAACCGCGGCGGCTTCGCGACCACGCCGTTTACGCTGCTGGATCTGAACGCGGCAGGCGCGGTGACGGCCGACCTGACGGCGCTGACCAGGGCGCTGCTGGCGGCCCGGCGCGACCCGGCGCGCTCGCGGGCGTGTGCGGCGGCGCTCGAAGGCGCCCGCATCGGCACGCCGGAAGACGCGGAATCACCGGGCGATCCAGCACTGCTCGATGTGCTGACGATGTGCGACCGGCTGGCGGCGCTCGAAGGCGATCCGGTGGCGCGGCCGGCGGCCAGGCTCGGCGCCTCCGTGGGCACCGATCTGGTGCGCTGGCACCACGCGCAGCAGCCAGGCCACCGCGGCACGGCGCTCTTCTACAAGCCGGTGCGGCGGCGCGATCTGAAGCAGTCGTATCTGCAGGCGGAGGACGCGACGGTGGCGGCAGAAGATGCCGCGCACTACCGCACGCTGGCGTTGTCGGCGGCGACCGGATGGGACCAGCTGGCGCTGGATCCACTGCCGCTCGCTGACTAGTCGGCACGTGCGACCCACGGGCAGCAGGCGCTGCGCCGTGGGCCTTGCGTGACTACCGCTTCTTGGCTGCCTTCTTCGCGGTCGCCTTCACCGCCTTTTTCGCGGCCTTCTTCACCGTCGTCTTCGCAGCGGCCTTCGCGGCCGGCGCGGCTGCAGAGGCGCCGCGCTTGCCCGCCATGCCTCTCGGCTTATCGTCTTTCGGCATCGTGATGTGCTCCTTGTCGCACGTGTCGGGGACACTCGTGGCCCGCCAACCGCGAAAGTGTAGCAGATAGATCGCCGTGGGCTGCGCGCCCGCGGTCGACGACTACGGCTGCGCGCCGCCGACCACGAACAGGATCGAGGGGACCGTCGTGTAGTTGTAGGCGTAGGCAGAGCCGTCGTCGTTCCACGCGGCCACGATCACGCTGGTCAGACTTCCGAACTCGCCCGGCGCGAGCGTCGCGACGGTGGTGCGAGCGCCGGTCGTCAGCACGATCTGCTCGACGGCGGCGGGTGCATCGTAGCCACGCTGCACGAACACGCGGGTGCTGTCGCGGCTCCAGCCGATCACGCGGTCGCCCGGCTGCAGCGCCGGCACGGCGCGCGCCGCCGGGCCGTCGATCGCGCGCACGTGAGAGGTGCCGTCGGGCCTGGTCACGAGCAGCGTGCGGCCGTCGGGAGCGAGCGTGGCCATCTCGCCGTCGGCGGTGATCGCCGTGGGCGACGCACCGCCGATCTCCTGCCGGTAGCATCGCGGCACGCTCGACGGTTCGGCGCCACACACGAGCAGGGCGCGGCTGTCGGGAAACCACTCGGCCGAGTTGAGGCGCTCGAAGCGTCCGGCGGCCGACAGGCGGATCGGGTTGCCGGCACCGGTCGGATACAGAACCAGCTCGGGCGGCAAGGCGATGATGGCCGCCGCCCAGGCGCCATCCGGCGACAGTGCCTGCGCATTGCCGGCGCCCAGACGCACCGCCTGCGTGCCGTCGGTCTTGCGCAGGACCACGCCGTAGGTGGGACCGCTGCGCTGTCCGGCATCCACCATCAGCATCCACTGGTGGTCGGCCGTGAGGCCGCGCGCGCTCGAGGAGCCGAGCCACGACAGCTCGCGCTCGGCGGTCGCACCCGGCACTTTGACACGCACACCAAGTGACAGGTCCTCGCGCACCGCCAGCCAGCGGCCGTCACGGGCGATGTCGTGCACGATGAGCCGCGCCGGCACGCTCAGCACCGGGCGCATCGGGGTGGCGCCGGTCACCTCGACCGACATCGGCTGCATCACGCTGCCGCCGGCCTCGTTGCCCGAGAACACGACGCGCGAGCCATCTGGCGTCCAGGCGAGGCCCTCGATCGACCACAACTCGCTCGTCAGCGTCGTCACCCGGCCCTGGCGATCCGCCACCATGACGGTGCCGCGGTCGTCATAGCTCCACTGATGGGCGAAGAACGCCACCTTCGACCCGTCCGGTGACACGCGGGGATCGCTGAGGTAGCCGCTGGCTTCGTGGAGGGGCGTTCCGATCGGATATTCGAGGCGATCGCGACCGTTGCCGAGGTCGCGCACGATCGCCATCGATTCGCCGTCGGGCCCCCAGTCGGCCTCCCGCACGCGTTCGAGCACCGCGCGTGGCGAGCTGCCGAGGGTCATCCGTGCCAGCGTGCCGGCGTAGAGACGTTGTTGCAGGTAGCGCGCCTTGATGATGAGCGCGAGTTCGCCCTTGCTCGAAATCGACAGCAGGTGCGCATCGCCCAGGTCGAGGCGCTGCGGCGCCTCGGCGGTGGGACTGACCACGTAGAGCGCCGGCGCGTAGCCGCGCCCGGCGGCGCTGTAGACGATCGTCTGGCCGTCGGGCATGAAGCGCGCGTTCATCACCGGCAGGCGGTCGAAGGTCTTGGCTTCGTAGGTGACGAGCGGGGCTGGGAGCATCGGCTCCGGGCGCATGAGCCAGGCCGCGCCGACGCCGAGCCCGGCGACGAGCGCGGCCGCGACCGCCAGACGCCGCAACGGCGTTGATGCGGCAGGCGGAGCCGGCAGCGCCGAGGGTGTGCTGCTGAGGGTGCCGCCGCCCACGGCCTCGAGGGCGAAGGCGACGTCGCTGGCCGACTGGAAGCGCTGCGACGGCTGCTTCTCGAGGCAGCGCCGGATGACCCGTTCGAGCGGCGCTGGCACGGTGTCGGCCGGCAGCTCCGCGGGATCGCTGCGCACGATGGCCGCCATCACTTCGACCGACGTCTCGCCGGTGAAGGCGCGCCGGCCCGACAGCATCTCGTAACAGACCGCGCCGAACGCGAAGATGTCGGCGCGGGCGTCCACGCCTTCGCCGCGCACCTGCTCGGGGGCCATGTAGCCCACCGTGCCGAGCACCGCGCCCGGCATCGTGACCGGGTCGTCCTGCAGCAGCGTCGCGACGGCGTCGGTGTCGCCCGGCTCGGCGATGCGCGCCAGGCCGAAGTCGAGGATCTTCACGCGGCCATCGGCGGTGAGGAACAGATTCGCCGGCTTCACGTCGCGATGGACGATGCCCTTCTGATGCGCCGCGGCCAGGCCCGAGGCGATCTGCACCGCCAGGTCGACGACGCGCCGCACCGGCAACGGTCCGCGCATCACGGCATCGCGGAGGGTCTCGCCCTCGAGCAGCTCCGAGACCACGTACGGCACGTCGCCGTCGGTATGCACATCGAACACCGCCAGCACGTTCGGATGCGACAGCGCCGCGGCCGCGCGGGCCTCCTGCGCGAAGCGCCGCAGGCGATCGGGATGGGTGACGAAGCCCGGCGGCAGCACCTTGATCGCCACGTCACGGCCAAGACGCGTGTCGCGGGCGCGGAACACTTCGCCCATGCCGCCGGCGCCGAGCGGCGCGACGATCTCGTAGGGGCCAAGACGTGCGCCGGGGGGCAGTGACACTGCGGCGATTATAGTCATCGGCCGACGTCAGCCGAGGTGACTGGACACCGTGGTCGACTATTCTGCAGAGACCTGACGATGGACGGCCGGGCACGCCGGCCATCGGATCGAGGGAGGTCGCCTGCACGTGGAGCCCGTTCGTCGCCCGCGCGTCGCCCGCGAAACCCGCTTGCTGCTCACGGTGGCGCTGCTCGCCGTGGCGGCGCTGTGGGCGCTGGCGCGCCTCAGGTTTCCCGATCCACCGCCCAACCGCCAGGGGGTCGCGTCGATCCTTGCGCCGCTGGTGCCGCCGCAGGGCTTCTCCGGCCTCGAGCGGCAGATCGCCGACCTCTCGTCGCGGACCAGCCCGGGCCTCGAGGCACTGGCGGTCACCGTCGGCAGCGGGACCGCGGTGACGTCGCCTCGGTACGTGGCGGCGCTGCGCGTGCACGACGGGGTGGCCATCGCCTTGCCTGGCCCGGGGGTCACGTTCGCTCCCGGCAGCGTCGCGGCGGTCGCCTCGCACGACGCGGTCACCGGACTGGCGGTGCTGCGTCTGCCTTCGGGCCCGGCAGCACCGAGCGCGCCCTCGTGGTTCCTTCGCGATCCTGGCCCGCCACGCTATGTCATGCAGACCACGGCATCGGCCGCTGGCACGTCGCTCGTGCCGGTGCTGGTGGGCGGTCTGTCGCCGTCGGATGCGCCGCTCTGGTCGGGCGTGGCATGGGTGCCGGGCACCTCAGCCGGTCTGGTGCCAGGCGCGATCCTGTTTACCTCTGAGGGCGAGTGGATCGGGCTGGTCGTGCGCCATCGCGGCACCCCGGCCATCGTGCCGGCGGACGTGGTGTCGCGCCTCGCCGACCGCCGCCTCGCACGCGCCGACGACAGCCCGCGCAGCCTGGGCGTCGCGGTCCAGCCGATGACGGCAGCGCTCGGCGACCTCCTCGGCTTCCACACCGGCGTGGCCGTCACCTGGGTGGCCGCCGACGGGCCGGCAGGCGGGCGCCTGCAGGTGGCCGACGTGGTGCACGCCTCCGATGGCCAGCTCCTCTCGACCGTTGAGCACTGGGATCGCCATCTCGCGGACCTCGGCACGGCCCCCACCGTGCTGAAAGTGTGGCGGGAGCGACAGTCGATCGACGTGCCGCTCACACCGGTGGCCATCACCGCGGCAGAGGTGCCGGTGGCACCGGCCCGGCGCGTGCCGGGCATCACGGCGCGGGTGGCCGCCGGCGCCGGATCGGAAGTCACCGCCGTGCAGCCTGGGTCGCTGGCCGAGGCGGCCGGCCTTCGAGCCGGCGACGTCGTCACACGGATCGGGTCGTTGACGGCGCCCTCGCCCGCGCAGATTCGCGACGCCTTGGGGGCCACCGCCGGACGTCCGGTGCTGATGGCGATCACACGCAGCGGCCAGCACCATCTCATGGTGATCACGCCGTGAGCAGTCCCTCCACGCCGCCGGCCGATGCGTCGATGACGTTTGGCGAACCTCCCGAGCCGCCGGTGGCGCCCGCAGCCGCCGGCCGGCGCCGGCTGCTCGCCTGGTCGGCGTCGAGCGTGCCGGTGGCGCCGCTGCTGCTGGCCGGCATGATCCTCGGGCCGCAGGGCCTGGCGGTGCTGTCGTCGAGCGCGCTGGCGGCAGTGGACCCGGCCATTCCCGTGGCGCTTGCCGCCCTGGGTATCCTCATCGGCCTCGAGGTGGGCGCCGGACACGCCGACGGCTACCCCGGCAGCGGCATCGGAGCGGCGCACGCCCTGTTCACGGCGGCGATCGTCGCCGGCGGGCTCTTCGGAGCGATGCGCCTGGGGCCGACGGTTGATGTCGCGCCGTGGCTCTTCGCGATTCTCTGCGGCGTCTGCGCCGCCTCGTCACTGACGCTGCCCGGACGATCGCTGCCGGAACCCCGACGACAGACCGACGCGCTGGTCGAAGCCGAAGTCGCCATGGCCATCGTCGCCGGCGCAGCCGTGCTCGCCTACGCGCGGCGCGACTCGGCGGCCGGCGCCGCGCTGCTGCTGGCGCAGATCGTCGGCGTGGTGGCGGTATTGGCGGCCGCCGGATGGCTGCTGACCAGGCGCACCACCTCGACGACCGAGCGCCGCGTGTTCGTGACGGCGGCGCTGCTGCTGGTGGGTGGCGCAGCCGACTTCCTGGCGTCGTCGCCGCTGTTCGGGGGACTGTGCGCCGGCCTCCTGTGGCAACGGCTCGGTGGACACTCCAGAGAGGTGCTGCACGCCGAGACGTTGTACGTGCAGCACCCGCTGGTCGTGCTGGTGCTGCTGGTGGCCGGGGCGCGCATGCAGATGACGCCCGAGATACTGAGCCTCACCGCCGCCTACGTCGGCCTGCGCACGGTCGCGCGCTACACCGGCGGCACGGCGATTCGGCGCCTGCGGCCCGCCACGTCGGAGGCCCTGCGCCTCGAGTTGGTGGCGCCGGGCGTCTTCGGTGTCGCCTTCGCATTGAATGCGGCGCGCGCCGCCGGCGACGGCGGCGGCGGACCGGCGGTGCTCTCGGTCGTGGTGCTCGGCACGCTGCTGTCGGACGTGGTGGCGCGGCTGGTCGCGTCGCGGGAGGCGGCATGACCCGCGCGGCAGCGCTGGCGCTCACCGTCCTGGGTGTGCTGTGGGCGCAGCGGATCGCCAACGCGCCCACCGGATCGTCGGCCGGCACCGCGCTCGTGCTCGGCTTCACGCTCATCGGCGCATGGCTGGCCGGCGACGTCCTCAAGCGGCTGCGGGTGCCGCAGTTGACCGGGTATCTCGTCTTCGGGGTGCTGGTCGGGCCCTACCTGGGCAACGTCATCACGGCGCCGATGGCATCGCAGCTGGCCATCGTCAACGGCCTCGCCACCACGCTCATCGCCCTCATTGCCGGCCTGACCTTGAACGTCGAGCGACTCGGCGCCAGGCTGGCGCCGATTGCGACCACCACGGCGTGGACGCTGGCGGTGCCGCTGGCCGGTCTCATCGGGGTGGGCTGGTTCATCTGGCCGTGGCTGCCGATCGCCCCTGAGGTCACCGGCCTGCCGCGCCTGGCGATCGTGGTGCTGACCTCGGTCATCGTCGTCAGCTTCTCACCCACCATGACGGCCGCCGTGGTGGCCGAAGCTGGCGGACGCAGCCGTCTTGGCGAGCTCGTGCTGGCAATGGTGGTGCTGGCCGACCTGGCGTTGCTGGTGCTGTTTGCCACCGCGATGCAGTTCGTGCGCGCGGCGTTCAGCGCCGACGCCGCCGTGAGCGCCGACACGCTGCTCATCCGCATCGTCTGGGAAATCGGCGGCGCTGTCGCGTTCGGCGTGCTCGCGGGATCGCTGTTCGCGCTCTACCTCCGCTACATCGGGCGCGAAGTGCCGCTGGTGCTGATGGGCCTGTGCGCGCTGCTCAGCCAGGTGGGCTCGACCCAGCAGTTCGAGCCGCTGCTGGCGGCCGTTGCCGCCGGGTTCGTCATCGAGAACTTTGCGGTGCGCCAGGGCGACGCGCTGCGCACGGCCGTGCGCGACGGCGCCCCGCCGGTGCTGGTCGTGTTCTTCGTGTCGGTCGGCGCCTCACTGCGCCTCGACGCGATCACCGCGATCGGCGCCGTGGCGCTGGGCCTGGCGGTGGTCCGCCTGGCCTTCGTGTGGCTGGGCGTGCGGGTCGGTACGCGGATGTCTGGCCTCGACGAACCGGCCAGCGGCTACGTGTGGACCGGCCTCATCTCGCAGGCCGGGATCACGCTGGGGCTGGTCGCGATCGTGGCCGCCGAGTTCCAGGACTGGGGACCGCGCATCCAGGTGCTGGTCGTCGGCGTCCTCGCCCTCCACGAACTGGTCGGCCCGGTGGTCTTCCGATACGCACTGACGCGCACGGCGGAAGCGGCCGACGACGCGCCGCGGCCTCTGGTGGTGGTGTCGAACCGCGAGCCCTACCTGCACAACAGCACCAGCGACGGCGCCATCGCGGTGACGCCGACGGCCGGCGGCGTGGCCGTCGCGCTCGACGCGCTCATGCGTGAGCGGGGCGGAGTCTGGATCGCCCACGGCGCGGGCACGGCCGATCGTCTCGTCGTGGACGCGTCCGACAAGGTGCGGGTGCCGCCCGACGGGCCGGGCTACGACCTGCGCCGGCTGTGGATCGAGGAGCCGGCGTTTTCGGCCTACTACGGCGGCTTCGCCAACGAAGGGCTGTGGCCGCTGTGCCACCTGGTGGACGTGCGCCCGAAGTTCCGCAGCGAAGACTGGCGCGCCTATCAGGACGTGAACACGCAGTTCGCGCGCGCGGTGCATGACGAACTCGGGGAGTCCGAGGCCCCGGTCTTCATCCAGGACTACCACCTGGCCGTGGTCGCGCCGGCGCTGCGACGGCTGCGTCCCGATGTGCGCACGGCCATCTTCTGGCACATTCCGTGGCCGTATCCGGATCGGCTGCGCATCTGCCCGTGGCGGCGCGAGATCCTCGAGGGCATGCTCTCGAACGATCTCATCGCGTTTCAGGTGGAGCGCGATCGGCGCAACTTCCTGCTGGCGGTCGAAGAAGAACTCGGGGCCGAGGTGGAAGAGGAGGCGTCGCGCGTCTACGTGGACGGCCGTCACAGCACGGTGGTGTCGGTGCCGATTGGCGTCGACTACGACCGCATCCAGCGGATGGCGTCCGACGCGGCGCTGCCCGCTGAAGCGGCGCGCCTCAAACAGCTCTTCGCGCTCGACGCGCCGATCCTCGGCCTGGGGGTCGATCGGCTCGACTACACGAAGGGCATTCCCGAGCGTCTGGCCGCGCTCGACACGCTGATGACGCGCCGTCCGGATCTGCGCGGACGCCTGACATTTCTGCAGATCGGCGTGCCGTCCAGGTCGTCGCTCGACAGCTATGCCGCGGTCGAACAGGAGATCCGGCAGACGGTGGACGCCCTCAACGCCCGCCACGCCGTGCCTGGCGGCGTGCCGCTGGTGGTGCTGTCGACCTCCACCCTCGACGCCTTCAGTCTCACCGCCCTCTACCGGATGGCGGACTTCTGCGTCGTCAGCTCCCTGCACGACGGCATGAACCTGGTGGCCAAGGAGTTCGTGGCGGCCCGCGACGACGACCGCGGCGTGCTGGTGTTGAGCGCGATGGCCGGAGCCGCGCAGGAGCTGCAGGACGCGCTCATCATCAACCCCTACGACGTCGACGAGTTCGCGCGCGCCGTCGCTGCTGCCATCGAGATGCCGGCCGCCGAGCAGGAGCGCCGGATGCGCATCATGCGCAAGGTGGTGGCCGGCCGCAACGTGTTCGGCTGGGCGTCGGACATCCTCGAGGGCCTCGAGAGCCTGTGGACCAAGCCGCTGCTGTATTCGGTCCGGCGGTGGGAAGACACCCCGGTTTGACGCAGTGATTCGCGAAGGCTGGTACACTCCACCGCCATGCAGAGCCTCGAAGCCGTCCTCGCCCGTGCCAGCGATCTGGTCTGGGGGCCGCCGCTCCTCATCCTGCTCTTCGGCACCCACCTCTTCCTGACGGTCCGGCTCAAGTTCATCCAGACCTACCTGCCACAGGCGATCAAGCTGTCGTTCTCGCGCGAGAAGGAAGGCGAGGGCGACGTCACCCAGTTCGGTGCGCTCACGACGGCCCTGGCGGCCACCATCGGCACCGGCAACATCGTCGGCGTGGCGACGGCGGTGGCTCTGGGCGGACCCGGTGCGGTGCTGTGGATGTGGCTCACCGGCGTGTTCGGCATCGCCACCAAATACGCCGAAGCCGTGCTGGCCGTGAAGTACCGCGTGCGGACCGCCAACGGCATGATGGCCGGCGGCCCGATGTATGCGCTCGAACGCGGCCTCGGCAGCAAGCCACTCGGCATGCTGTTTGCGGCGCTCACGGCGATTGCCGCCTTCGGCATCGGCAACATGACGCAGGCCAACTCGATCTCGGCGCTCGCCAACGAGACCTTCGGCGTGTCGCCGTGGGTGACGGGTATCATCATGACGGTGCTGACCGGCATCGTCATCCTCGGCGGCATCACGTCGATTGCCAGCGTGTGCGAGAAGCTGGTGCCTTTCATGGCCGCCTTCTACATTCTGGGCTGCCTCATCCTGATCGGCATGCACATCGAGCGGGTGCCGGAGACGCTGTCGCTCATCCTGAACGGCGCGTTCAGCGGACAGGCAGCGGTGGGCGGTTTCCTCGGCGCTGGCGTGTTGCAGGCGGCGCGCTTCGGCATCGCCCGCGGCCTCTTCTCCAACGAGTCGGGCCTCGGCAGCGCGCCGATCGTCGCCGCCGCCGCGCAGACGAAGAACCCGGTGCGCCAGGCGCTGGTCTCGGCCACCGGCACCTTCTGGGACACGGTGGTGGTATGCGCGCTCACCGGCCTCGTGGTCGTGAACTCCGGCGGCTGGCAGCAGGGCATGAGCGGTTCGGCACTCACCAAGTTCGCATTCGAGGATCTGCCGGTTGTCGGCCCGATCGTGCTGACCGTCGGCCTGCTCACGTTCGTGTTCTCGACCATCCTCGGTTGGGCCTACTACGGCGAAAAGGCCGCCGAGTACCTGTTCGGCACCGGGATCACCAAGTACTACCGTCTGCTGTGGGTGGCCGCGGTGATGGTCGGCTCGGTCTCGACGCTGACCGCGGTGTGGAGCTTCTCGGACGTCGCAAACGGGCTGATGGCAGTGCCGAACCTGATTGCGCTCCTCGCGCTGAACGGGGTCATCGTGGCCGAGACCCGCGAGTACCTGTGGTCGGGCAACCTCGACAAGAGCTCCTGAGGGTGCTGACCGCGCCGTCACTCGGCGCGCCGTGAACGCCGATGTAT
>JANNIB010000566.1:0-20084 GCA_031404695.1 Acidobacteriota bacterium | reverse complement strand
GTTGAGCGGCACCATCGAGAACTGCAGGGACGCGCCGCCCTGCAGGAACAGCACCTTGTAGTTGGCCGGCACGCCGCCGAGCGCGCGCAGGTCGGCCTCGGTCTTTGCAAGGATCGCCTCGAACGGCTTCGAGCGGTGGCTGATCTCGAGCACCGACATGCCCACCCCGGGCAGGGCGATGAGATCGCGCTGCGCTTCGAGCAGCACCGCTTCGGGAAGGATGGCCGGACCGGCGGAGAAATTGAAGATCTTGTGGGAAGACATGTAGGGACCTGGGACCAGGGAACAGGGACTAGGACAAGGCGATGAGCTGCACGTCGAGCACGTGCGTGTGGTCGCGGACGGCATCGAGCGTGTGCCGCGACGGGGCGCCGTCGAGATTGATACGCGCCACGGCCGCCTCGGCGCCGTCGAAGATCACGTTTTCGGTTTCCTGCACGTTGAGACCGGCGCCGCGCAGCTCGCCGAAGATGTGCGCCAGCACGCCGGGCCGGTCGCGATGGCGCACGACCAGCATGTGGGTGGCCGGCGTGGTGCGCGCCAGGTTCACGACGTTGGGCACGCGGCCGGTGTCCTTGAACGTGCGCACGATGCGCACCGTCTCGGCGGCGATGGCATCCTGCGCCTGGTCGGTCGAGGCGCCGATGTGATGCGTGCCGTAGACGCCGGGCAACTGCACGATGTCGTCGGCGAAGGCGCCGGCGGCGCTGGCCGGCTCGGTGGCGAACACGTCGAGCCCGGCGCGAATGCCCTTCTCGCGCACGGCGGCGGCGAGCGCCGCCTGATCGACCACCTCGGCCCGCGCCGTGTTGATGAACGAAGCCCCGGGCTTCAGGTGTCCGAGCAGCTCCGCGCTCACGAAGCCGCGCGTGTCCTTCGACAGCGCCAGGTGCACGCTCACGACGTCGGCGGCCGCGAACACCTCTTCGGCCGAGTCGGCGATGGCGATGCCGAACGTGTCTTCGACGCGCTCGCGCTCGGCGGCGTTGGTCTCGAAGCGGCGGCTCCACGCCACCACCGGCATGCCGAACGCGGTGGCGCGGATGGCCATCTCCTGGCCGATGTTGCCGAAGCCGATGAGCCCGAGCGTGCGGCCCGAGAGGCCGCGCGCCTTCGAGTACTCCTTCTTGTTCCAGGTGCCGGCGCGCAGCTGCGCGACGTTGTCGGGGATGCGGCGGTCGAGCGCGAGGATGAGGCCGAACGCCAGTTCGGCCACCGCCACGGCGTTCTTGCCGGGGCAGTTCGAGACGTAGATGCCGCGCTTCGAGGCGCCGGGCACGTCCACGGTGTTCACGCCGGCACCGGCCCGCACGATGAGCGCCAGCGCGCCGGCATCGAGCACCGCTTCGGTCACCTGCGTCGAGCGCACCACCAGCACCGAGGCGCCGGTCGCGCGCACCGCCTCGACCAGCGCCGCATCTTTCGCATCGGGCTGGTACGAGACCTCACACCCCATGGCGCGCAGGCCATCGAGGCCGCTCTGTTCGAACTTGTCCGCCACCAGCACGTTCATGGAAACCCCACACGTCTTGAAGCAACCGGCGGCAGCGGCTCAGACCAGATGACTGAGCACGCCGTCGCGCAGCTTCGGCTCGAACCAGGTGGACTTGGGCGGCATGATGCCGCCGGCGTCCGAGATGCGCATCAGATCGTCGACCGACACCGGGAAGTGGGAGAACGCCACGGCGAAGGCGCCGCTGTCGACCAGACGCTCGAGTTCCGCGGTGCCGCGGATGCCGCCCACGAAATCGATGCGCTTGTCGGTGCGCACGTCGTGGATGGCCAGCAGCGGCGCCAGCACGAGGTCCTGCAGGCGGCTGACGTCGAGGGCGGCATCGGCGGAAAGGCCCGCCGCCGGCGTCCCGAAATCCAGCGTCGACCACTCGCCGCCGAGGTACATCGCCACCAGGCCTTTGCGTGCCGGCGTGGCGGGCCCGCCGGTGGTCACGGGCATCGTCGCCGCCAGCGCGGCGCGGAACGCGTCGGGCGTAAGGCCGTTGAAATCGCGCACGACGCGGTTGTACGGCAGCACCTGCATCTGGGCGTCGGGGAAGGCCACGGCGAGGAACCGCTCGTGTTCGCCCGGCCCTTCGGCCGCCAACTGCTGATGCGTGCGCCAGGCACTCGCGGCGCGGTGGTGGCCATCGGCGATGTAGAGCGCCGGCACCGCCGCGAAGGCCTCGACGAACGTGGCGACGTCAGACTCCGGCACCTGCCACACCACGTGCCGCACGCCGTCGGTGGCCGTGAAGTCGAAAAGCGGCGTGCCGGCGGCGACGCCTGCCACGGCGCCGTCCACCTGCGACGACGCGCGATAGGTGAGGAACACGGGCCCGGTCTGCGCCCGCAGCGTCAGGATGTGGCGCGTGCGGTCGTCTTCCTTGTCGGGCCGCGTCTTCTCGTGCTTCTTGATGAGATCGCGCGCGTATTCGTCCACCGAGTAGCAGGCCGCCACGCCCGTCTGCACGTGGCCGCCCATGTGGAGCTGGTAGACGTAGAGGCTCGGCGTCGCTTCGACCACCAGCGGCGCCTGCCGACGCAGCCGATCGAAGTTGTCGGACGCCCGCTGGTAGACCTCGTCCGAATAGATGGGCGTGCCCGGCGGGCACTCGAGCTCGGGGCGCGACACGCGGAGGAAGCTCAGCGGGTCGTCACCGGCGAGCGCGCGGGCTTCGTCGGTGTTGACGACGTCGTAGGGCACGGCCGCCACGCGCGACACGGTGGCCGGCGTGGGACGAAGGGCGGCAAAGGGAAAGAGCGCGGCCATGGATGTGGGCTTATCTTACGGCCACGGGGGCCGCCAACCGTCACGCGACGTCGCCGCGGTGGCCGAAAAAGACGATACGATGCGGCCAATGCGTATTGGTCTTCGCGCCACCCCCGCGCTGCGGTTCACCGCAGCAGGCCGACGCCGCGTCGCCGCCATGGCCGCCTGCCTGGCGGTCGTGGCGATGGCACTGGCCGCGCTCGACGCGCAGGGCCGTCACCCAGTCAGCGGCCGCGTCATCGCGCCGGTCATGGGCGTGGGCGGCGCCGGCTGGCTCGAGCGACCGGAACGCGAACAGGAAGAAGCACCGAGCATCGCAGTGCGGGCCCTCGGGCTCAAGAGCGGCCAGGTGGTGGCCGACATCGGCGCCGGCTCCGGCTACTACACGATACGGATGGCCGACGTCGTCGGCCCGACCGGCAAGGTCTACGCCACCGATATCCAGCCCGGGATGCTCGATATCCTGCGCCGGCGCGTGAGCGCGGCCGGCTTGAAGAACGTCGAGACGGTGCTCGGCGCGCCCGACGACCCGAAGCTCCCGGCCGACTCGCTCGACCTGGCGATCATGGTGGACGTCTACCACGAGCTGTCGTCGCCGCAGGAGTTCATCCGGCGCCTGCGGCCGGCGCTGAAGCGCACGGGACGACTGGTGCTGCTCGAGTTCCGCAAGGAAGACCCGCGCGTGCCGATCCGCCCCGAACACAAGATGAGCGTCGCCGAGGTCAAAGCCGAGCTCGAGCCCGAGGGCTTCACGCTCTCGACCGTGCTCAACGACCTGCCGTGGCAGCACATCCTGGTGCTGACCCGGTCGGACGCCCCGCGCTGAGCGCCGCGCCTGCCCGCCGAAGTGGCATGCGTTCTGCTTTGCCGATGGACGGGGGTCTCATGTTCGGCAACACGTTCACCAAAAAGACGACAGTCGTGCACTTTCTACTCGCCGCGCTGACCGCGGTGCTGCTGCCGTCGGTCGCGGCGGCGCAGGGGCCCGGCATCCGGGGCGGCGTCTCGATCGACCCGGACCAGTTCTACTTCGGCGGCCACTTCGAAACCGGCGAGCTGATGGACCGCGTTCATTTCCGGCCCAACGTCGAAGCCGGGGTCGGCAACGACCTGACGCTCGTCGGCTTGAACTTCGAGTTCGTCTACAAGTTTCCGCGCAGAAACGGCTGGGCTATCTACACCGGCGGCGGGCCGGCGGTGAACTTCTACTCGTTCGACCGCGGCCCGAACACCGACCGCGACACCGAAAGTGAAGCCGGGCTGAACTTTCTCATCGGCGTCGAGCAGGCGTCGGGACTGTTCTTCGAATTCAAGGTCGGCGCGCTCGACAGCCCGGAACTGAAATTCGGCGTCGGCTGGACGTTCAAGTAACGCGTCAGAGCGCCGCTTCGAGATAGCGGGTGCCTGGCACCGGGCTGTGGCGGTAGGGCGGGATGTCGCGGAAGCCGAGCGCCACGTAGAGCGCCTGCGCGTCCTGCATGGTGGGCAGGGTGTCGAGGCGCATGCGCGCAAAGCCGAGCGCGCGCGCCGCCGTCATCGACTGCACCGCGAGGCGGTGGCCCAGCCCGTGGCCGCGGGCGTCCGGCGCCACGTAGAGGCGCTTCATCTCGCAGCACCCGGGTTCGGGCGTGAAGGCGCGCACGCCGACACAGCCCACCGGGGCGTCGTCGAGCGTCGCCAGATACAACGCGCCCTGCGGCGGGCCGTACATCGTGGCCAGCGAGGCGATCTCGTCGTCGAAGTGCTGGTAGACGAGATCCACACCGAGCGACGCCTGATATTCGAGAATCAGGGCCCGCACGGCCGCGATCTCCGCCGGAGACGTCGCGGCGGCAACGACGGCGCGCGGCGACAGCGTCGTCATGCGCGTCGCGCCCACGCAGTCACGACCACCGGACCGTTGACGACGGCGCCGGGCAAGGCAGCGTCGGTGAGCATCTGCTGCTCGAGGGCGTCGATCTCGGCCGGCGCCGGGCACGCCACGCCGAGTCGCGTTGCCGTCGCCCGCATCGAGCGCACGCTGTCGGCCATGTAGCGCACCATCGCCGCCGCGTCCGTCCCGCACAGCGTGGCGCGCACGTCGAGCGCGGGCTCGGGCAGGCCCGCCGCCAGGAACGTGTGGCGTAGCTGCAGGCCCATGTCGATGCGTCCACCGGCCGCCTCGATGATGGGCAGCATCACCTCCAGCAGACGCTCGTAGGCGGTCGATCGCGGCCACGAGTGCCAGCCGGGGCCGAGCGCGGTAAGGTGCGACTCCATCACCACGACCACGCCACCCGGGCGCGTGAACGACGCGTCCTGCGCCAGCGCGCGTGCCGGGTCGGGCTGGTGCATCAGCACGAAGCGGCCCACCACCGCGTCCACCGGCGTCAGCGCAAGGGCGTCCAGTTCCGATTCGATGAAACTCAGATGCGCGAAGCCCCGCCCCGCCGCCCGCTGTCGCGCCGTGGCCACGGCCGCAGCCGCGCGGTCCACGCCCACCACCTCCCCGCCCGCGCCAACCAGCTCGCCCACGAGCAGGCTGACGTCTCCGGGGCCGCAGCCCAGGTCCAGCACCCGCTGGCCGGGGCCGATGCCGGCGGCGACCAAGAGCGCCCGGGTGGCCGCCGCGTAGATCGCGGCCTGGCGCTCGAGCCGCGCCAGTTCGTCCGGATCGTGGCCGAGCACGTACGACGGCGAGTCGCTCATCGCGGCGCCTTCAGGTCCATCTCCCACGTCTCGAACACCAGATCCCTGCCGAAGGCGCGTTCAGTCGGCCCCACCTCGACGCACACGAACCCCGCCTGCTCGTAGAGGTGCCGCGCCGCGTCGAGGATGCTGTTGGTCCAGAGCGTGATCTTCCGGTAGCCGGCGCGGCGGGCGAAGGTGATGCACTCGTCCACCAGGCGGGTGCCGATACGGTGGCCGCGCGCCTGCGGATCGACGATGAGCAGCCGCAGCTTGGCCACGGTGGCGGACTTCTTCACGAGGCACACCGAGCCCACCGGCCGGCCGTCGATCTCGGCGATCCAGCACGCCTCCCATTTCGGATCGAACTTCTCGATGAACTCCTTGGCCACGCCCGCCACCAGCGCCTCGAAGCTGTCGTCCCACCCGTATTCCTCGGCGTAGTAGGCACCGTGCCGCGACACCACCCAGCCGAGATCCCCGGGACGGTGCGGCCGGATGACCACGGCGGGCGGCGGCGCCGGTTGGCCCGACAGCACCTCCTCGACGGTGCGCAGGGCGCCGAGCAGGCGTGCGCGGGCGTCGTCCGACAGCGGCGTGACGAGCTCCCCGGTGCGGGTGCGAGACAGCGCGTCGAGCCGCGTGAACTCCTTGCGGCCGGTGGCGGTGGGCGACAGCCGCTGCGCGCGGCCGTCGCTGGCGTCGCGGGCGCGGGTGACGAGGCCGGCGCGTTCCAGCCGGGCCACGGCGCGGCTGACCTGCGCCGGATCGGTCTCGAGCGCCTGCGCCAGCGTGGCGGCCGTGGCCGGACCGTGGTCGCCCAGTTCGTAGAGGAGCCGGGCTTCGGTCAGCGAATAGGGGGTACCCAGATGGTGCACGCCGAGCGCGCCGATGCGGGCGGTGTAAAAGCGGTTGAAGCGGCGGACGGCGGCGGTGAGTTCTGGAACGGACGGCGCGGCCATGAGTCCCTCGCCCTTGGGCAGGTGACAGCATCATCCATATAGTTGTCAGAGTCAACCATCTGCGATTGACCGCGCCGCGGCCCGACTCAGGCGCCGAGCGCCTCGATGGTCTCGATGAAGGTCTTCATGACGGCCGGGTCGTTGTCGCGAAAGCGGACGGCGAAGCCCTGCACACGGTCGACGTAGACCACTTCGGAGCGCAGCTGGAAGGTGTGACCGCCGACCTTGATCGCGGTCGTGAGGCGGGCGCCGACGGGATTGCTGGCGTAGGCGTCGATGAAACACCCCGCCTGGCTGAGATCGGTGACCCGGCAGTCCCGCATGCCTGACGCGCCGTCCCATCCGCCTTCGAACGGACCCGCGAGTCGTTTGAAGATCCGGCGTTCACTCGACATCTGCACGATCCTTCCCGCCGCGGCCCCGATACCAGCGGTCGTCACTGGTCGTATCGGCACCAGCGCACAGAGTCTATGCCCTGATGGCCGCACGGTATAGGATTGTGCCCCACTAGGATCCTTCGTGCATCCAGACCTCAAAGAAGCCATCGACTTCCACCACGCCGTTCTCGCCGAGGGCGGCAAAGCGCTCGTCGGCTACGAGTCGGCCAAGGCCCTCGCCAACGTCGTCCTGCTGTCGGAGATTCCGACCACCTACGACAAGAAGGAGAACCGCCAGGTCAACGCCGGCAACATGCTGATCCGGGGCGTGCCGGGCGTCGGCAAGACGTTCTTCGGCGTGATCCTGGCGGCGATTTCCGACGCCAAGTTCGCCCGCATCCAGGGCCGCGCCGACCTGCAGCCGACCGAGGTGGTCGGTTTTCAGATGATCAACCCGGCCACCGGCGAGCTCATCACCGAGTTCGGCCCGCTGGCCTCGGCGGAAGTGATCCTGCTCGACGAGATCAACCGCATCCCGCTCAAGTCGCAGAGCGCCTTCCTCGAAGGCCTGCAGGACCGCACCGTCACCGTGGGCAAGACCACCTACGAGCTGCCGGCTTTCAGCTTCGCCATCGCCACCATGAACCCGGTGGAGCTCGGCCAGGGCACCTTCCCGCTGTCGGAAGCCGCCACCGATCGCTTCGCCGTGATGATCAACGTCGGCTACCTGCCGGCGGAGGAAGAAGCCAAGCTCGTCAACTTCGACTTCAAGCACGTGCGCCTGAACGCCCTGATGTCGAAGGAACGCATCATCACGATGCGCTCGCGCATCAACGAAGCGGTGTTCCTGCACGAGCGGCTCGGCTCCTACATCCAGCAGCTGGTCGCGGCCACGCGTCCCTACAACCCCGACACTGACTGGCACACGCACTCGCCGTCGGAGCTGGTGGAACGCGGCGTCGACCTCGGCGCCTCGCCCCGCGCCATCATCGTCTGGGGCCGTCTGGCGAAGGTGTGGGCGCTGCTGATGCACGGGCGCGACGAAGTCTTCCCGGAGGACATCCAGGACCTGGCGCCCTACGTGCTCAGCCACCGCATCTGGCTGGGCCCGCACGCGGCCAGCCACGGCCTGACGTCCGAATCCGTCGTGAAGGACGTCGTGGCCCGAGTGCCCATTCCATGAGAACACGCGAGCAGGAAGTCGCGCCGCTCGTCAACCTGTCGGAGATCAGCGAGATCGAGCTCGTCATCCTCAAACGGATGCGCGAGTTCACGATGGGCGAGCATCGCAGCCTGTTCCAGGGCAATGGCTTCGACTTCGTCGGCCTGCGCAACTTCGAGGCCGGCGACCGCTTCGAGATGATCGACTGGGCGCAGTCGAGCCTCAACAACTTCTCGCCGATGGTGGTGCGCGACTTCGAGCAGCCGTCCACGGCCGGGGTCGTCGTCGTCGCCGATCACTCGAGTTCCACCCGCTGCGGCGTCGATGCGCTGCCCGAGGGCGTGGTGGGGCCGGCGGCCGCGCGCGGCAACGTGCTCATCGCCCACGCCATCGCCCGCGCCATTGCCACCATCGGCATGTCGGCGGTGTTCTTCCAGGACAGCTTCGGCCTCATCACCTTCCAGGGCGGGTTCGAACGGCTGCAGGCGATCCGGCAGCGCATCGGCAAGGGCCAGGTCATCCACTGCCTCGATGCCTACCAGCACGAACGCAATCTGGAAGAACTGAAGCGCACCGAGAGCCTGAGCGGCACCCTCGCCGGCTTCCTGCGCAAGACCTCGATGGTGCCGGTCGTCTCCGACTTCCTGTTCGACGACGTCGACCCGGTGATCGACGAGCTGGCCCGCCTCGACGTGCAGCACGACGTGTTCCTGGTGATCGTGGATGCCACCTTCGCCTACCGCCTGCCGTCGGTCTCGGCCGGGTGGGTGGAAGCGGTGGACGTGGAAACCGGACGCGCCCGGGTCGTGTCACGCGGACAGCTGCGCGGCATGGCCGACAAGGTGCGCGGCTGGCAGGATCAAGTGGAAGCCAAGGCGCACAGCGCCGGCCTGGACGTGTTGCGTCTGGGCCTCGACGACACGAAGAGTGACATCGCGCTGACCGAGTTCGCGGTCGAGCGCCGTTTGAGGAAGCGATGACCCGAACGATCGTTGCCCTGGCCGCCCTGGTGTGGCTCGTCCCGTCGGTCGTGTTCGCCCAGGCCCCGCCGGCCGGACCGTCCGTCGAAGCCGACCCGGTGCGCTGCTGGTGGCGCACCGACAAGGCGGCCGTCCGCATGGGCGAGCCGTTCACGGCGGTGCTCACCTGCGCGGTGCTCGAAACGGGCTCGACCAAAGCGGTCGTCGACCGCTCGCGCCTCGACCACACCGTCATGGCGCTGCCGCCCTTCGACGTGCTCGACGGCGGCGCCGGCGAAGACGTCGTGCAGGGATCGCGACGCTTCTTTCAGTACTCCTATCAGCTGCGCCTGCTGAACGACAACGCGTTCGGACAGGACGTGACGCTCGCCGGGCTCTCGATCGGCTACCGCATCGACACGGCCACCGCCGACGGCACCACCTCGCAGGGTCGCGACCAGACCTACGGCCTGCCGCCGCTGTCACTGCGGGTCATTTCGCTCGTGCCGGGCAGTGCCCGCGACATCCGCGACGCCACCACGATGACCTTCGCCGACCTCGACGCCCGCCGCTTCCGCGCCCGCACCTTCGGGATGGCCGGCTGGTTCTTCTACGCCCTGGCGGCAGGCGTGGCCGCGCTCGGACTGGCCCGCCTCTACCGCGCCATGCGCGCTCCGAGCAGCGCCGTGGCGGTCGCGACCGTCTCGAGCGGCGCGGTGCTGAAGGCTGCTGCCCGCGAGCTGTCGGTGGTGTCGCGCGAGAAACAGGGCCAGGGTTGGACCGACGCGCTGGTCGGCCGCGCCTCGGCGGCGCTGCGCATCATCGCCAGCTACGCCATCGGCAAACCCGCCACCCAGACCAGGGGCATCGCCTCGAGCATCCACGGCGGACAGATCGCCCTCACCCAGGGCCTCATCCGCCGCCGCCACGCGCTCGTCTCGGCCTCGGTCACCCCGCAGGACATGACGCAGGCGGCCGCCGCCAGCGGCGCCGTGCAACAGCTCCACGACGGACTGGTGGCGTTGACGGCCGCGCGGTTCGGCCGGGCGACCCTCGATGAGGGCTCGCTCGACGTGGCCGTGAGCGCCGCCGGACCGCTCGCCCGCTCGCTCGCCTTCCGCTACTCGTGGCCGATGCTGCAGTGGCGGAAGTTCACCACGGCCATCTCCGACTGGACGGGCCGCGCGTGAACGTCCTGGCCGCGATCTCGCGGTTCGTGGAGCGGGCGCGCGCCGACTGGGACGGGGTGCGGCTGGCCGATCTCGTCTTCGGCGAGAAGGATCTGGCGCTGCTGGCCATCTTCGCGCTGGTCGGCGTGGGCGTGGTGGCGCTGGTCGTGCGCGGCGTCGTGACCCGCCGGCCGGGCCAGGGCAGCGTCGTGCTGCCGGCCGTGCTCGGCCAGTGGACGCGCTCGTGGACACCGACGCTGCGCCACCTGCCGATCGTCCTGATGCTGGCGGGTCTGCCGCTCTTCGCCGTCGCGCTGGCCGATCCGGCGACGCCGCTGTCGCGCCGCGAGGTCACCCGCCCCGGGCGCCGCATCAGCCTGATGATCGACGGCAGCTCGAGCATGCTGGCGCCGTTTGCAGCGCGAACGCTCACCACCAAGGACGCGCCGATGGAGGCCACGTTCTTCACGTCGGTGGCCGCCGCCGAGCGCTTCGTGCAGTTGCGCATCGACGGCCAGTATCGCGACCTGGTGTCGCTCATCGAGTTCGCCGATACCGCCTACGTCATCACGCCCTTCACGACCGACTACGACAACATCAAGCTGAGCCTGTCGCTCATCGGCAACATGGGCGAGTGGGAGAACTTCCCCGATCGCGGCACCGTCATCGCGCAGGCGGTCGAGCAGGCGGTGGCGCTCTTCCGCGCCTTCGACTTCCTCGACGCCTCAGGCAATCTGATGGTGATCTTCAGCGACGGCGAGGACGCGGAAGTCACCGAGTCGGGACGCACCATCGACCACGTCCTGAGCGACGCCGTGAAGGCCAGGGTGCCGGTCTATTTCGTGCGCATCAGCAAGGGCAACAGCAAGCTGCCGGACGCGATGTGGCAACGCGGCATCGCCAAGACCGGCGGCCGGTTCTACACGGCCACTGATGAAGGCGCCGTGCTGCGCGCCATCCGCGATATCGACCGCCTGTCGGCCGGCACCGTCGAAGTGAAGGAATACAGCGCCCGTCTGCCCCGCTTTGCGCCGTACGCGCTGGCGGCGGTGACCCTCTGGATGCTGGCCGCGTTCCTGCGCCTGCTGGCGCCGCAGTTCCGCACGTTCCCGTAGGAGACAGCCCCGATGAAGTCGGTCATTGGATACCTCGTAGTGGCACTGGCGCTGGTCGTGGGCGGCCGGGTGCTGTTCGGCGCGTCGAGCCTCGAGAACCGCACCGCCGATGCGCAGCAGGCGCTGCTGACGCTGCGCTACGGCGACCTCGAGACGTCGTACGAGGCGCTGCGGGCCGAAGCCACCGACGGCGCGCTGCTGCCGCGCGTCTCGCAGTCGCTGGTGGCGTCGCTGCGCGAGCAGCAATCGACGACGCGCTACTGGATGGGCGCCTACGGGCGGCTCACGCCGGAACGCGACGCCGCCGGCGCCCTGGCCGAAACCGACCCGGTCGTACTGGAACTGGGCGCCCACGCCGCCTACCGGGCGGCGCAGAACGCGCCCGATCAGGCGGCCGCCACCAAGCGCATCGACGACATCGTGCGCGGCTACGCCGACGTGCTGCGCGCCCATCCGGGGGACGAGAACGCGGCGTGGAACTTCGAGTTCGTGTCGCGCGTGCGCACGACGCTGCAGCAGAGCCGCCAGCCGGTGATGCCCGAGCCCGAGCTGACGGGTCTGGCCGGCGATCTGCCCCTCGGGCCGACGCTGCACGGCGCGCCCGGCGCACCACCGGAAGGCACCGACATGAAGCAGTTCAAGGTGGTCGTGCCGATGCGGCCCGACGAGCGCAAGCAGTTGCCGCAGGGCGCCAGCGAAGGCGAACAGCGCAAGCGCCGCGGCTAGATCTGCTGCGGCAGGACGGGAACGACGACGGGTTCGTTGATGGGCTTCACGTTACCGACGGTCAACTGGGAGGCGCTCAAGTTCGGGCAGCCTGACTACCTCTGGCTCCTCGCGGGGCCGGCGGCGTTGCTGGTCGTCTGGATCTGGCAGCTCATCCAGCGGCGGGCCGACATCCGCAACTACACCCGCCACCGCGCGGTGCCGGTGCGCGAGCGCTTCTCGCTTTTCGGCGGGCTGCTCTTCTGGCTGTGCCTGCTGGCGGCGAGCGCCTCGGTCATCCTGGCGCTGGCGCGTCCCCAGGTCGTGACCACACGCGTGCGCCGAGCCGGCATCGACCTGGTCATCCTGCAGGACGGCTCGACCTCGATGCGCGTCACCGATATGACCGGCGATCGCTGGAAGCGCTCGATGCGCTTCCTCAAGGTGCTGGCCGAGACGATGCGCTGGGACGGCGACCGCATCGCGATGACGGCGTTTGCGCGCATCGCGACACCGCAGGTGCGGCTCACGAAAGACCCGAACGCCTTCTTCTTCTTCCTCGAGCATCTCGAGGAGCCGCCGTTTCGTGTCGAAGACGACGCGTCCTGGGACACCAACATCGAGATCGGCGTCTCATGGGGGCTGAAGCTGCTGGCGCAGGACGAGCGTGTCAGCGGGCGCAAGTCGCTCAACGCCAAGGCGTTCCTTCTGCTCTCGGACGGCCAGGCATGGAGCGGGCAAGTCGAACGCACGCTGCAGTCGGCGCGTGAGCAGGGCGTGCCGGTGTTCGTCGTCGGCGTCGGCACGAGCAACGGCGGGTTCATTCCGGAGCCGCCGCCCGAAGATCCGCAGAAGGCCCTCCCGGCCGTGTATTCGCGGATCGACCGCGAATCGCTGGCCAACATCGCCGGCGCCGGCGGCGGCCGCTACATGGAACTCGATCGCGAGCGTGACGTGGACATTGCGGTGAGCGTCATCGACGCGGTGCGCAAGACCGCCCGCGGCGGCGTCGAGGAAGGCGCCGACGACGTCTACTGGGCGTGCCTGGCGATGGCCGCGATCTTCCTGCTGCTCGGCATCTCGCTCGTGCGCGACCGCGCCGAACTGGCCATGGCCACGGCCGGCGCGGTGGCGGCTCTGGTGGTCGTGCAGTTGTTGTAGCTCGGGGCTCGCGGCCCGAGCCCCGAGCCCCGAGCCCCGACGGGCAATACACCACTACACCAAAGTCGTATACCATGGTGTAATCGTGGCGCTGAACATCAAGAATCCCGACGTCGAGCGCCTGGCGACGGAGGTCGCGGGCCTGACCGGCGAGTCGAAGACGGAGGCCATCCGGCGTTCTCTCGAGGAGCGGCGACGACGCCTGAAAGGGCCGGCAACCGCCCAACGGCGGGTGCGCGTGCTCAAGTTCCTGGAAACGAAGGTCTGGCCGACGATCCCGAAGAAGCAGCTCGGGCGCCGGCTGACGCGTGCTGAAGAGGACGACATCCTGGGCTACGGCCCCGAAGGCGTATGACGCTCGACTCGTCCGCTCTGGTCGCCGTGCTCTTTTCGGAGCCCGGCTACCTCGATCTCGTGGATGCCATTCTTCAAGCCGATACCGTGCGGGTCGGCGCCCCCACACTGGTCGAAACCGGGATGGTGCTGGCGGGCCGGCGCGGCAGGCCCGCCGGACGCGAACTCCACGATCTGGTGCGCGAACTGGGCATCACCGTCGCACCCTTCGGCGAGCGGGAATGGCACGCGGCGCTCGAGGCCTACGGACGATTCGGCCGTGGCCGCCACAAGGCGGCGCTCAACTTCGGCGACTGCCTCGCGTATGCCGCGGCGGCGGTCGCGGGCGACGCCCTCCTGTTCGTAGGCAGCGATTTCACCCAGACCGACATCCCCGCCGCCCGGTGAAAACAGGGGTTTGGCGCTCGGGCGTCTGCCAAAGCCTGCAAAAATAAGGTGTCAGAGCGTAAATAGATGCGCAACAGCAGGAAAACACGTGTAGTCTCTTTCCAGCTCCGCGTCGAGGTTCCTCCCGGCGCCTTGGTCGTGATGTTCACGGCGGAGCGGGCCCGTGCGGCAGGAAACCGAAGTGGCGGTCGCACAGCGCTCGAACAAGTCGCGCCACTGATACACGCACCGGCCTCATGGCCGGGGTGGGGGCACTAGATGGCCAAAGCAATGTCGAAGTCGGAGCTCGTTCAGAAGATCGCCGCCGAACAGGACGGGATGTCGAACAAGCAGGTCAAGGGCGTCCTGGAATCGCTCTGCACCGTGGGCTACAAGGAACTCAAGAAGAACGGCATGTTCCAGATCCCCGGGTTCGCCAAGTTCGTGGTGGTGAAGAAGGCGGCGACGAAGGCGCGCAAGGGCGTCAACCCGTTCACGGGCGAGCCGACGGTGTTCAAGGCGAAGCCGGCGCGGAAGATCGTGCGTGCGCGTCCCGTGAAGGCCGCGAAGGACGCTGTCGCGTAAGACAGGTCCTTCAACGGATCGACGTGGAACGGGCCGCCTCGCGCGGCCCGTTCTATTTTGGAGGCCGGGTGCGCATACGTTGTGGAGTCACTTTGACAGCCTCGAAGCATAGAATCTAGACTCGTTGCTATGCGCACGACTCTGGACTTGCCACCGGGCCTGGTCGAGGAAGCCCGCACCGCCATCGGCTTCAAGTCGAAGACAGATACGGTCGTCTACGCTTTGAAAGAGGTCGTCAGGCGCGGCCGCCTGGACGATCTGAAGGTACTCGTTCGTCGCATCGAGTTTGACGTCGACCCGACGACAATCCGCGCCCGCGATCGGAAACGCCGGTGATCGTCGTCGACACGTCGGTCTGGGTCGAGGCCCGGCGGAACGCGCGGATTGCGAGCACGCTCGACTCCCTCATCGATGCCGACGAGGCGGCGCTCGCCCTTCCCGTGCGTCTCGAACTCTGGGCAGGCGTGGCACGGAAGGACCGCAAGGCATTCCAGCGCACGTTCTCTGCGCTGGCGCAAATCGTGCCGTCCGAAGACACCTGGGCGCCGCTGCCCGCATGGATCGAGCGTTCTGCAGACGCTGGCGAACGGTTTTCGCTCACGGACCTCCTCATCGCCTCGCTGGCGCGAGACATCGGCGGACTCGTCTGGTCTCTCGACGGAGATTTCCGCCGCATGGAGCGCCTCAACCTGGTGACGCTGTACGAGCCCGTCGACCATTCGTAGACGACTGGTCCCGCACAGCCGGCGCTTCGCCGCCAGCGGTTAAGATTGAGCGATGCCCGTCACGCTCACCTCCCGCGAACGCGCCCACCTGAAGGCCCGAGCCCACGCCATGGAACCGGTGGTCAATGTCGGCAAGACCGGCGTGACCGACGCGGTTCTGGTGGAGCTGGAGCGCGCGCTCACCGCGCACGAGCTCATCAAGGTGCGCGCCGCCAGCCAGGACCGCGAGGGCCGCGCCGCGATCCTGAAGACCATCCTCGCGCGCACCGATGCCACCGCCGTGCAGACGGTGGGCAAGGTGATGGTGCTGTGGCGCCCGAATCCGGAAGAGACGGCCCCCGCGCGCCTGTCGTCGATCGAACAGGACTGAGGCCGGCGCCGGCGTCGCGGCGACGCCGCCTGCGGTAGCATGGCGCGAGTCCGGGAGGCTCCGCCGATGCTCACACGCCGCGACTTCGTCCGCTCCACCACGGCTTCACTGGCAGCCGCCGCCACTGTGCCGGCCTCAGCCACGGCGGCCGCACCCACCCGCTCCGCCGAGCTGCTCCTGCAGCGCACCATCAAACCGGTTGTCATCTCCGACTACTCCGGCTTCGAGTTCAGCAACGGAGGTAAGGAGAACGCGGTCGCGCGCGCCTTCCGGCTCATCACCGAAGGCAAAGACGTGCTCGACGCGTTGATTGCCGGCGTGAATATCCCGGAACTCGATCCGCTCGAGACCGGCATCGGCTTCGGCGCCCTGCCCAACGCCGACGGCGTCATCGAACTCGACGCCTCGTGCATGCACGGCCCGCTGAAGCGCGCCGGCGCGGTCGCCAGCCTCCAGGGCGTGCGGACGCCGTCGCTGGTCGCTCGAGCCGTCATGGACTACACCGACCATCACCTGCTGGTCGGCGACGGCGCGCAGCGATTCGCCCGCAGCATGGGCTTCCCCATCGAAGACGACCTGCACACCGAGAACTCACGCAAGCTCTTCCTCGAATGGAAGCGCCGCGCCGATCCCGACCACTATCTCGATCCGAAGGGCGAAGGCCGCAAGCCCATCCCGAAGCACGAAAAGGACCCTGGACTCGACGCGTTCGCCTGGCAGCAGCGCGGGCTCGAGGCCGGCAAATCGATGGTGCGCGACGGGCTCATCCGCGAAGGCAGCTTCTGGGGCACCATCAACTGCGACGGCATCGGCCCGACCGGCGACCTCTGCGGCGTCACCACCACCTCGGGCCTCGCGTGGAAGATCCCCGGCCGCACCGGCGACTCCCCGATTCTCGGCGCCGGCCTCTACGTGGACAACGAGGTGGGCGCCGCCGGATCGACCGGGCGCGGCGAAGCGAACCTCTACAACCTGTCGTCGTTCCTGATTGTGGAAGCGATGCGGCGTGGCATGTCGCCGAAAGACGCCGGCATGGAGGCGCTCAAGCGCATCAAGGCCAACACGATCGAGAAGCGGCTGCTGAACGGGCGCGGCAATCCCAACTTCAACATCCGCTTTTTCGCGCTCAACAAGCGCGGCGAATACGCCGGCGTGGCGATGTCCCGCGCCGGCGAGACGAAGTATGCGGTGTGCACCGAAAGCGGGCCGCAGGCGCTCGAGCTCGAGCCGCTCCTGTCAGGCGCGCCGGAAGACTAGCGGACGAACCGGGAAACTCCGGCCGACGGTCCGTCCACCAGTCGAGGAAGATGTCCCATGGCCAAGACACGTAGCCGCCAGACCGGCAAGACATCCCGCCGCGCACGGCCCGCCGCCCGCGCCGCCGTGCTGTCGACCGGACCGCTCACCCTCGCCCAGGCCCGCGCGCTCACCGCGCCGCTCGCCCCTGCCGGCGTCTCCCGCCGCGCCAGGGCCGCCGCGGGCGTCGCGCGGCCCACTCCCGCCGACGTGGGCCGCGAACGGCGGCGTCTGGAGGTCGAGCGCCGGAAGGAGAAACGGCGCCGGATGCAGGAATACACCGCCACGCTGCGTCTACTGAAGAAGCGCGGCGTGAAAGCGCCGGCAAGACGGGCGCGCCTCCGCGGCGCGGCCGCCGCGACCGGCGTCATCGCCACGCCCCTTCAGGTCTTCGCCGAGGGGGACTCATGGTTCGACTACCCGAAGCCGTTCTTCGGCGGCGGCATCGTCCCGCGCCTCGAGAATCTCATCGGCGTGCCGATCCTCAACCTCGCGAAAGCCGGCGACGAAGTGCGCTTCATGCTCGGCGTGGACGAGCGCCTGGAGCTCATTGAGCAGTTCACGGACGGCTGCCCGGCCGGCGGGCCATGGGATGCGCTGCTCTTCTCCGGCGGCGGCAACGACATCGTGGACGATCCGATGTGTCTGTGGGTGAAGCCCTTCGACGCCTCGGTGCCGCCCGAGAGCCTCATTCACCAGGCCAGGTTCGACACCGCCCTCGCGCTGGTCCGCGCCGGTTATGAAGATCTGGTCGTGGTGCGCGACGAGTTCAGCCCGACGACACATCTGGTGTTGCAGTGCTACGACTTCGCCCTGCCTGACGGTCGCCCCGTCTGCAACTTCGGCCCGTGGTTGAAGCCGACGTTCGATCTGCGCGGGTTTCCGTCGTTCGCTGCCCGCTTCGCCGTGGTGCGGGCCATGCTCGAACAATTCGCGTTGATGCTGCAGACGCTGGCGGCGGGCCACCCGCGAGTCAGCGTCATCAACGGTCAGGGCCTGCTGCCGAAGCAGACAGCCTCCTGGGACAACGAGCTGCATCCGGAAGGCGCCGGCTTCGACAAGCACGCGGCGCTCTTCCGGCAGACGCTCAAGGCGATCTTCCCGGGCCGGGTCTTCTGACGGGAGGCGTACATGGCGAAGACACGTTCCACACATCGGCTCTGGCAGCCCCCGGCACGCGATACCGCCCCGCGCGGCACCACGATCATCGCGAAGGTCCGCGCCGGCGGCGCCCCCGGCGCTCGTAATACGGCCAGCGTGGCTGCGGCGAGAGCGGGCGCCGCCGATGCGCTCGACCGGCTGATCGAGAACGGCTACGCGTCGGGCGTCCGTTCGGTCTTCGCCGACGACGGGCAGCACCCGGGCCCATTGCTGCTGGCCGACGTGGGCGGTGTGGCCACGGTGCGTGGCGCCCGCGGACGCGCCGTCGCGCCGCGGTCGGCCGGCATCGTCGAGATCACGGTCGCGCCCGGCACCAGTCCGAAGGAGCTGGCGACACACATCGCCGCGCTCGCCCACATCGAGTACGCGTTCGTGCCACCGGTGCGGCGGTTGTTCGGCACCCGGGCCGCTGCCGCCCGCACCCGCCGCTCCGCCCCGGAACAGTGGGCGCATCCGGTTATCGAACTCGCCGAGGCGCAGGCCGCGAGGGGCTTCAAGGACGGCTCGACGATCACGGTGGCGGTGGTCGACAGCGGCATCGACGCCAGCCATCCCGACTTGAAGGCGGCGCTGGTCGAGTACAAGAACTTCCTGACGGAGAAGGACAAGGACTTCATCGGTCACGGCACTCACGTGGCGGGGATCATCGGCGCCCGTGCCGCGACTGCCACCGGGGTCGCCGGCGTCTCGCGCGCGCGCCTGCTCGCCATCAAGGCGCTGCCGCGCGACGACAACTTCGATGCCACTGCCTACTACCGGGCGCTGCGCTACGTCATCGGCCGCGCGCAGGTGCTGAACCTCAGCCTCGGGGGCGACAAGGACCCGGCGGAGATCGACATCCTGCGCGATGTCATCGACGCCGGCGTCGTCGTGGTGGCGGCAATGGGCAACGAGTTCGAAGAGGGCAATCCCACCGAATACCCGGCCGCCATGCCCGAAGTGTGCGCCGTGGGCGCGACCCGACGGGATGACCGGCGCGCGTGGTTCTCGAACACGGGCAAGCACATCGATCTGGTGGCGCCGGGCGTCGAGATCCTGTCGACCACGCCCACCTACAAATACGACGATCCCGAGGGCAAGCGGAAGTACGACGCGATGGACGGCACGTCGATGGCGACCCCGTGCGTGGCCGGCGCGGCGGCGCTCATCCTGGCCCGGCACCCCGGTTTCACACCGACACAGGTGATCAAGCAGCTCACCTCGTCCGCCGACCGGGTCGCCAACGCGAAAAAGGGCAGCCCGTCGTACGGGGGCGGCCGGCTCAACGTGCGCAAGGCGCTTGCGAAGTGAGCCCGGAAGCCCCGGACCCGCCCGTGGAACTCGTGGTCAAGGTGGACCTGGCACGCGCCGCCGACCCGGCGGCACACGTCACGGCCGTGCTCCAGGTCGTGGCGTCGTCAGCGGGCGTGGAGGAGGTATTTCCGGGCCTGCGCACCGGCGCGAGCGCCGGGCTCGTGACCGTGCGGCTCGGCGGCGTGGCCGATGCCAAGACCCGGCGCGCCTGCCTCGCCGCGCTCGAGGGCGACCCGGCCGTGACCTACGCGCACGAAGCGAAGGCCCGGCATCCACGCTGAGCCGCCGTCCCGGCCCGCGTAGTACACTCGCCGTCCCGCATGGCCGACGCTCCCGAACACCTGGCGCTCGACGTCGACGAACAGGCCCTGCTCGCCGGCCTGCGCTCAGGCGCCGATGGCGCCTTCGAGACCCTGGTGCGCACGACCAGCGTCCGCCTGCTGGCCGTGGCCCGGCGCATCGTCGGCTCCGAGGAAGACGCCCGCGACGTCCTGCAGGAGGCCTACACTTCGGCCTTTCGCGCCCTGCCCCGCTTCGAAGGTCAGGCGAAACTCTCGACCTGGCTGCACCGCATCGTCGTGAACACCGCGCTGATGCGGCTGCGCACCCGCAAGCGCAAGCCCGAAGAGCCGATCGAGCCGCTGCTGCCGGCCTTCAAGGAAGACGGGCACCAGGCCACCGCCGCGGTGGAATGGGCCGACGGCGCCGATGTGGCGCTCGAGCGCTCGGAGACGCGGGCGTTCGTCCGTGCACAGATCGACAAGCTGCCCGACACCTACCGTACCGTTTTGCTGCTGCGCGACATCGAAGAACTGAGCACGTCCGAGGTGGCGGCCACCTGGGGCCAAGACACCCCGCGCATCGCCAGTGACACCTTTGGCGCCGGGCTG
>JANNIB010000565.1:0-4624 GCA_031404695.1 Acidobacteriota bacterium | reverse complement strand
CCGGCGCCGCGGCCACCGGCGGCGCCGGTGCGGCGGCCGGTTCGGGGGCGGCGGCCGGGGCGACGTGAGATTCGACGGCGGCGGTGGGCGCCGCGGCCATCGCGGGCGCCGCGGCCGGCGCCGGTGCCGGGGCCACGACTTCAGGCTCGGGCATGGGGGGAGGTGCCGGGGCCTCGAACGGCGCTTCGGCGTGGACCGCCGCCGCGTGCGCCGCCTCGAACTCGACGTGCGGCTCGTGCGCCTCGACGTGGGCCGCATGCGACTCGTGTCCCGACCCGTCGCCGGGCGCGGTTGGCGGGCGGACGGTGCGGATGAGGCGCGGCGGCGGCAGGGGCGGGCCCGCCGGCTTGGCCGGCTCCGGCGCCTGGCCCTTCTTCCCGGAGGCGGACTTGCCCTTGCCGGGTTTGACCGCCGTCTCCGAGAAGATGTCACCCTTCGGAAGCTCGATGCCACGCTGCCGCGCCAGGCGTTCGACGAACTGGCGCGCCACGATCTCCTCCACGGTGCTCGAGGCGCTCTTCAGCTCGATGCCGTGGTTCTGCTTGAGCAGCTGGAGGACTTACTGGCTGGTCGTAGCCAGCAGCTCTGCGACTTTGAAGATCCGGACAGTGGCCAACAGTCACCCCTGAGAAGACGTACCCGCTTACTGATCGTTGCCGCCGGTCGTGCCCGCCTCGGGCGCGGCCTCCGGCTCGGCCACCGGCGCGTCGGCCGCCGCCGATTCGTCGCCTCCAGCCGCGTCGTCGCCGGCCACCATTTCGAGGGCGCCGAGCTCCGCTTCCACTTCCTTGCGCTTTTCTTCTTCGCTCTTGATGTCGATCTTCCAGCCGGTCAGTTTGGCCGCGAGGCGCACGTTCTGACCCTTCTTGCCGATCGCGAGCGAGAGCTGGCTGTCTTCCACCAGCACTTCCATCACCTTGTTGTCGTCGTCGGTGATCGAGACGCGCGACACCTTGGCGGGGCTGAGCGCGTTCATGACGAACTGCACCGGGTCGTCCGACCACTCGACGATGTCGATCTTCTCGCCGCGCAGCTCGCGGATGATGGCCTGCACGCGCGTGCCCTTCATGCCGACACAGGCGCCCACCGGGTCGATGTCGCGCTCGCGCGAGTAGACCGCCACCTTGGCGCGGTCGCCGGATTCGCGGACGGCGCCGCGGATCATCACGGTGCCGTCGTAGATCTCCGGCACTTCCTGTTCGAACAGCTTGATGAGCAGGGCGGCGTCGGTGCGCGACAGCACGACCTGCGGCCCCTTGGCGCTCTTGCTGACGCCGCGGATGACGGCGCGGACGCGGTCGCCCTGGTTGTAGCTTTCGGCGCGCGACTGCTCCTTGCGCGGCAGGATCGCTTCGATGCGGCCGATCTCGACGATCATGTCACCCTGCTCGAAGCGCTTGACCAGGCCGGTGACGACCTCGCCGACGCGCTGGTCGAACTCGAGGAACACGTTCTCGCGCTCGGCTTCGCGCACCTTCTGGAAGATGACCTGCTTGGCGGTCTGCGCGGCGATGCGGCCCAGCACTTCGGTGCTCTTGGGGAACTCGATCTGGTAGCCGACCTCGACGCCGGCGTCGGCGCCGTACATCTCGAGCGCCTCGGCCAGGGATATCTCGGTGGCGGGGTTGGTGACCTCGTCGACGATGGTCCGGACCGCGAAGAGCTCGACCTGCCCGGTCTCGGTGTTGAGCTTGGCCTTCAGTTCCTCGCCGGCCTTGTAATACTTGCGCGAGGCCGTGAGTACGGCCTCTTCCATGGCGGCGATGACCACGCCGGGCTCGATGCCCTTTTCCTTGGCCAGTGCCTCGATGGTCTGCATCAACGGGTTGGTCGCCATGTTCCTCAAAACTCCACCTCGAGACGGGCGCGCCGGATGAGCCCCAACGGCAGCCGGATCAGCTTGCCGCCCTGGTTCTCGAACAGCACGTCGTCGCCATCCATGCCCCGGAGATGGCCCGCGAAGGCCGTCTGCCTGGCGATGGGTTCGGCGGTGACGATCTTCGCCAGCCGTCCCTTGAACCGCTGGTAGTCGTCGCGCGTCCGGAGCGGTCTGTCAAGCCCCGGAGACGACACTTCCAACGTGTACTCGTCGGCGACGACGTCCTCGACGTCGAGCACCGCACTCAATTCTTCGCTCACCTTCAGGCACTGCTCGAGACTGACGCTGTCCTCGGCGGTGGCCGAAGGGCCTGGTCGGTCGAGCACCACCCGCAGGACATTCCGGCCGCTTTCCCTCCCGTACGTCACGTCGAACAACTCGAGGCCGTACGCCCCGGCGATGTTCACCGCGAGCTCCCGAATCCTTTCAAGTGACAGCACGAGACGTATCCAGAAACAAAAAAGAGTGGGCTACAGCCCACTCTGGTTTTGCCAGATCAGCACCGGACCCTTAAGTCTAGCATCCGGACGCTTCAGAGGTCCAGAGGGCGGGCGACCAGATCATAGCAGTGCCTTCGGGCGAAGCCGCGCTGGCGCGCGGCCGCGGCGTCAGAGTCCGGCGGGGGCGACCGGGCGGGGCAATAAAAAGTAGGCCACGGCGCCGACGATTTCGACGTCCAGGAGCTGCCCGGGCGTCAGGGTGGCGGGATCGGCCTCGGTCAGGTAGACCTGCGGGTCGATTTCGGGCGCCTGCCCTGGCAGCCGGCCGGTGAAGACCCACTCGTGTTCCGGCGAGGGCCCGTCCACCACCATCCGGACGCGGCTGCCGACCCGGGCTTTCTGCCGCTTCGCGACCAGCCGCTTCTGCAGCGCCATCACGCGCTTCTGACGGCGCGACTTCTGGGCGGCGGGCACGTCGTCCACCAGGTCGAAGGCGGAGGTGTCTTCCTCGTGGCTGTAGGTGAAAACGCCCACGTGGTCGAAGCCGACGGCGGTGATGAAGGCCAGCAGCTCGTCGACGTCGGCGTCGGTTTCACCGGGGAAGCCGACGATGAAGGTGGTGCGCAGCGCCACATCGGGCATCTTCGCGCGGATGTTGCCGAGCAGCCGCTCGTACGAGGCGCGCGTGCCCGGGCGCTTCATGCGCTTCAGCACCGCGTCGGAGGCGTGCTGCAGCGGCAGGTCGATGTAGCGCACCACCTTGCGGCTGGCGGCGATGGCGGCGATGGTGGCGTCGGTGATGGTGGTCGGATAGAGATAGAGCAAGCGCACCCACTCGATGCCGTCCACGGTGTCGAGCGCTTCGATGAGCCGCGGCAGCGCATCCCGCTCCTTGCGGTCGATGCCGTAGAAGGTCGTGTCCTGCGACACCAGCAGCAGTTCCTTGACGCCACGCGCGGCCAGCGCGTGCGCTTCAGCCACCACCGATTCGATGGTGCGGCTGCGGTAGTGCCCGCGCATCTTCGGAATCACGCAGAACGCGCACTTGTAGTCGCAGCCTTCGGCGATCTTCACGTAGGCGTAGTGGCCCGGCGTTGCGAGGCGGCGTGGTGTCGTCGCGTCGTAGAGATACGTAGGGAGATCGACGCCAAAGACAGGGGCTGGGGACTGGGGGCGGGGGGCTGGGGCGTGCGAGTGTCCCGCTGCGGCCGTCATCGCTTCGCTCGACGCCCCGCGGTGCGCCGTCGCTTCGCTCGGCGCCTTCGCATCTCGCTTGTAGAACGTCATCGGTGCGACGCCGGTGCCGCGCGCCATGGTCGAGCCGGGCTGGATGGCTTCGAGGATGTTCGGGACGTCGCCGGTGCCGAGGATGGCGTCGATCTCCGGGATTTCCTTCTGCAGGGTGTCGCGATAGCGCTCGGCCAGGCAGCCGGTCACGATCAGGCGTCCGCCGGTGGCCTTCTTCTTCTCGGCCATCTCGAGAATCGTGTCGATCGATTCCTGCTTGGCGCGGTCGATGAACGCGCAGGTGTTCACGATGACCACGTCGGCGCCGTCGGCGTCGGTCGTGATTTCGTGCCCCTGCCTGCTCAGCCGTGCCGAGCATGACCTCGGAATCCACCAGGTTCTTGGGGCAGCCGAGGGAAACGAAGCCGATCTTCACAGGCGGGGCTCGGGACTCGGGTCCCGGGGCTCGGGGACGGCAGCATGCCGGCGGGCGGCGTCACGGGACATCGCACCACTGTACCACCGGCCAAGGGCCGAGGCCGCGATCCCTGGGATTCTCGAACCGTCGGGTGGCAGAACGCTGGTGTTGGCGAGCCCGGGACCCGAGCCCCGAGTCCCGAGCCCCGCCGAATTACGGGTAGATGCGGTAGAGCATGCGCGGGTAGGGAATCGTCTCGCGCAGGTGGTCGAGTCCGCAGATCCAGGTGACCACGCGCTCGATGCCCATGCCGAAGCCGCCGTGCGGCACCGAGCCATAGCGGCGCAGGTCCAGGTACCACTCGAAGGCTTCCTGCGGCAGCTCGTGGTCCTTGATGCGCTGCAGCAGCAGGTCCAGATCGTCGAGGCGCTGGCCGCCGCCAATGATCTCGCCGTAGCCTTCAGGCGCGAGTACATCCACGCACAGCGCCTTGTCCTTCTGCAGCGGATCCGACTTCATGTAGAACGCCTTCACCGCGGCCGGGTAGTGCGTCACGCACAGCGGGGCGTCGAACTGCTGCGACAGCACCGTCTCGTCGGTGCCGCCAAGGTCGGTGCCGTGCTGAAAGGGCAGGCCCTTCTCGACCAGCAGCTTCGCGGC
>JANNIB010000564.1:0-6626 GCA_031404695.1 Acidobacteriota bacterium | reverse complement strand
CGACACCTTGAAGCTCCTCGGATGGTCAGGCCCCCGTGGGGGCCGAGCCGGTCAGGCGCGCGGCGAGCGCGACACCAGAAAGATACGCACCTTCGACGCCGCCGGATGCATGCAGCCCGTCGCCGGCAATGCCGAGCGTGGCCCCACCCTCGCAGTGTGCCACGAGGGGGGCCGCCAGTTCTGTGCCGGATGACACCCGGGCGTAGCGCCACCGCTGCGCCTGCACCAGCTCCGGCGCGGCCACCCAGGCGCCTTGCAGGGCAGCGGCCTCGTCCAGCAGCGTGCGCACCCATGCGTCTTCCGGTTCGTCCTGATGCGTGCGCGAGAACGCCGGGCGGGCCTGAATGACCAGCGTGAGGCGCGGCGCCCCCTGACGCTTGCTCGAGTCGTGGAGGATCGTGTGCACGGCAGCGCTCCCCGACGGATAGGTCGCCTCCCACGCCGGCGGCGCCGTGGCGGCAGGGTAGCGGGCGATGACGGTGAGGCAGGGCACGACGTGAATCAGGCGAAGCAGCGGCAGCAGAGCCTCAATAGCCGCGTCAGGCGGGTCGAGCGTCTGGAGCAGCGCCAAGGCCGAAGGCGCCGGCACCGCGAGCGCGAGGGATTGCGCCTGCAGCCGATCGCCCGAGGCGAGCGTCACCTGCCACACGCGTTCGGCTGACGACTCAGACGCCGGGGCGAGGGCCAGCGTTTCCACCTGGGCGCCCAGGCGCACGTCGAGCTCACGCGCGAGGTGCCTGGCCAGCAGGTTCACGCCACCGGCCGGGGCCACGCGGCTGTCGAGCGGGTCGAACGCCAGCGGCTGACACGGCACGCCCTCACCGTCCCTGACGCGCGGCCAGCCGGAAACGGCGTCCGGATCGCGCGCCGCCGCCATCTCCGCCACGAAGCCCTGATCGCGGCCGTGCAGGAAGGCGAGCCCGTGATCCACCGGCTGCCCTTCCACGCGACGCGTGGCGCAGCGTCCGCCCACACCTTTGGCGCGTTCGAGCAGCAGCGGTGCGCGGCCGACGGCGACGAGTTTGCGAGCGAGCGACAGCCCGGCGATGCCGGCGCCGACGATGAGGACGTCGTGAACAACCACCCTGAATGGACGCGCGTGTGGCGGGGCGGGATTCGAGGCTGGCAGGACGCACGGTGCCGAGAGTGGGTCACGAACTGCCCTGACTGGGTAGCCGCGACCAACAGGACTCCCGGCCCGTGCCGTGCCCGCCTACCTGGCCGGCGCCTGGACGCCGAGCGTGGTCACCAACGCGTCGACGAGCGGTTTGACGTCTTTGGCCTTCGATACCGCGAGCATGAGATCGCCGTCTTCCTGCGCGTCGGTGGCCTCTTCCCAGAGGGCCTTCGCCGAGTCGAGCGACGACTTGGCGCCGTCGAGCCTGGCCTTGTCCATGCCCGGCGGCAAACGCCGCATGGCGCCCAGTTCGGCGATCCTTCCCTCGATTTGCCCGACGGTCGCCGGCATACCGGCAAACGCTGCCCACTCGGTTGCCAGCTGCGACTTGCGCGCCGCCGCGGCTTCCGCCGCCGCGGTGACCGTGCCGCTGGCTGCCTGCACGTCGGCGATGGCGCTCGCGTAGTTTCCGCCGTCGAACTTCGCCTTGACCGCCGCCACGGCGTCGTTCACGGCGGCCAGCCGATCGGGCGCGAAGCGCTCGATCTCGGGCTTGGCAGCGTCCGCGGCCCTCTCGAGGCCGTTCACGGCCTGCTCGGCCGGTTCTTTCTGCGACGAACACGCCACGGCGAGTGCCGAGGCCATCAGCACCATCATCAGCTTCTTCACTTGCCACCTCCGGACAGCCCGCGATCGTGTGCGGGAACAGCCTCGCTTGTGCACGATCGGTGCCGAGGTGGTCGATCGTGGGGCTGCCGGCTATTTGACGGGGTCGCCTGAGGGCTGCGCGTCAATCGCCCGGCGGTAGGCCAGGTAGATATCCGTGAGGCGCTCGGCGGCCGCCGGGTCGGCGCGCGCGAGCAGCGTGATCATCCGGCCGTGTGCTTGACCTATGACGTCATGCGTCATATCCTGAGCGCGTGATCAGGTCCTTCAAAGACAGAGATGTCGAGGAACTGTTCCGGGACAAGTTGGTTCGGCGGTTCCGGGCCATCGAGCGGCCGGCTCGCCGGAAGCTGCTGTATCTGCATCGCGCGCGAGTCCTCGAGGACTTGAAGGCCCCGCCCGGTAATCAACTCGAGGCGCTCAAGGGCAGCCGCAAGGGCCAGCACAGCATTCGCATCAACGACCAGTGGCGCGTCTGCTTCACCTGGAAGGGAGGCGATGCCCACGATGTGGAGATCGTCGACTACCACTGAATCAGCGAGAGGTGCCTGATGGCGACACGACCCAAGATGCTCGCTCCCATTCCGCCGGGCGAAATCCTGATGGAAGAGTTCATGCGGCCGCTCGAACTCAGTATCAACGCGTTGGCGCGGGCCCTGCACGTGCCCGCAAACCGAATCGGCGGCATCGTCAACGGCAAGCGCGCGATCTCGGCCGACACGGCTCTGCGATTGGGGAAGTACTTCGGCACGTCGCCCGAGATTTGGCTCGACCTGCAATCGGACTACGAACTTCGCGTCGCGCGACAGACGACGTGGAAGGGCGTGGAGCCGACGGTGCGGACCCGAGTCGCGTGAGCAGTCCGCCCCCCTCGGCCACGCCGACCGCGACCGCGTCCCCAGGCTGGTCTGGCCGCATGCGTGATGGCCTGCGGCCGTACCTCGAGGCGGCGCCTCTGGCCGCCGCAGGCCTCGGCGTCTCATCCGGCTTCGCCTTCGCCATGATTGGCGCCACGCTCACCACGCGCCTCGCACAGCACGGCGTTCGGAAGAGCGCGGTCACGGCTTTCGCTCTCACGTTCCTGGCCTACAACTTCAAGTTTCTGTGGGCGCCGCTCGTGGACACCGTGCGCCTGCCGGTGCTGGGCCGCTTCGGCCAGCGCCGGTCGTGGCTGTGGCTGGTTGGCGTGCTGGTGATGGGCAGCGTGGTCTACCTGGGCAGCGTAGACCCGGCATCGGCTCTGACGCGCGTGGCCACGGCCGCCATTCTCGTGGGCATCGCCGGCGCCACCTTCGACATCGTCATCGACGCCTACCGCATCGAACTCCTGGAGCCGCGGCAGCTCGGCGTCGGCGCCGGGATGTCTCAGTACGGCTGGCGCATCGGCGCCGCATCGGCCGGCGCCATTGCCCTGGTCATCTCCGCGCGCTACGGCTGGGCGGCCGCGTATGCGGCCTGCGCGCTGTTTGCGCTGCCCGCCATGCTCGTGGGCGTGGTGATGGGGGAACCGGCCCGCCGCCGTCCGCCGGCGCCGCCACACGGCTTCGTGCAGGCGGTGGTGGCCTACTTCAGCCCGCTCACCGAGTTCCTGCGCCGTCCGGGCGCGGTGGTGGTGCTGGCCTTCGTGCTCATCCACAAGGTGGGCGACACGCTGGCCAACCTGACCCTGCGCCTGCTGTTCGAGGACCTGCGGTTCAGCAACGACGAGATCGCGTTCTACGACGTGGCCATGGGCTTCGGTGCCTACCTTGCGGGCATCTTCGTGGGTGCCACGATGTACGCGTCGGTAGGCATGAAGCGGTCGGTCTACATCAGCCTGGTGTTGATGGCCGTCTCGAACCTCAGCTTCGCGGCCCTGGCGGCCTACGGCCACAGCAACATCGGCATGGCGGCGGCGATCGGCTTCGAGAACTTCGCCAGCGGCATCGGTGGTGTGGCCGTGGTGGCTTATCTGTCGGCGCTGTGCAACCTGCGCTACACCGCCACGCAGTATGCGCTGCTCTCCGCGCTCGCCAGCATCGCGGGGCGGTTCCTGACGGGCACCACCGCGGGGGCGCTCATCAGGTCGATGGGCTACGTGAACTTCTACCTGCTGACGACGCTCATCGCCCTGCCTGGGATTGCGCTCTACGGCTACATGATCCGCTCGGGAATCGCGGATGTTGGTGACGACGCTGCAACGCAGCGCTGACCCCCTGGGTGGGGGATGCACTCGCGGCGCAGTGCCGCCGCTGGACTTGGCGTCAGCGATACGCGTCACACGTGCGTTCGACGGCTCAGCCCGCGACGCGGCAGCGCCCCGTCCGGCGACAGGTTCGACGCCGATCGTCGGGTGAGTTCCTCCCGGACAGGACGATGCTCTGCCACTCCGGAATCCAGACAATCCTTAGGACTGTCGTCACGGTGAGGTGGCTGAGTGGCCTTACGAGATCCCTCGACAAACCAAGCGAATCTCGCTGCTTCAAGCACTTGGCCGATCGGGCGAGTTGGGCTGCCGTTGGCTCGAACTGCCCGGTTCCGGGTGGCCGCAGGGACAATTTCAGGGGCAGCACTGCGGGCGGGACACCGACAGTCAGGCTGTCAGTCGCGCTGCCAGTTCCCGCAGCGCCTGCACCGCCGGTGCATCGGGCGCGTAGTCGATCGGCGGACGTGCGGCCCGCTCAGCGTCAAGCAGCGTTGGGTCATACGGCACTTCACCAATGACCTGCAGGTGGTGGGCGGTGCAGTAGTCGCGAATGACGGCTCGGTCGTCGTCGTTGCGGATCTTGTTGGTCACGACCTGCATCTCGCCGATGCCGAGCTCTTTTGCCAGATCCCCGATGCGTCGCACCGTCTCCATCGACCGGTAGTAGGGTTCGAGTACCGCGATGAAGCGGGACACGTGGCGGCCGGTGCCACGCGAGAGGTGTTCCAAGCCTGCTTCCATGTCGACGACGAGGTCCTGCGTATCAAGAGCCGAGCGAGCGACGAGTTCTCCGAGTAAGCCACGGACCGTGGCGTGGGCGCCGCACATTCAACCAGCGCCGCCGTGGCCGACGGCGCCCATCACGAGCAGGCGGACGCCGTCGGGCGCATCGGCCCCGTAGTCCTCGATCACCCGCAGGGCATCGCCCACGAACACCGGCTTCACGGTGCCATCCGGCTGCGTCTGCCGTTCCATCAAGGAGCGCGGCAGGCTGGTGATCTGAGTGGCGCGATCGGCCGGCACGCCGAGTGTGACAGACAAATTGGGATTGGTGTCGGCGTCCACCGCCAGCACGCGGCGCCCCTGCTGCGCCAGCAAGCGCGCGAGTGTGCCCGAAATGGTGGTCTTGCCGCTGCCGCCCTTGCCCGCAATCGCCAGGCGCAGCGAGCCGCCAGCGAACGGTCCTGCGGTGGCACCTTCGACCCCGGGGCAGGTCGACTCTGGGGTGGTGGGGGGTGTGGTGTCACTCATCGGGGGAGTCCTCAGTCGGCTGACGTCAGTGTTGATGCGTCTTGTGGGCGTGGCACTCGGCCGCGCCCGCAGGGTTGGAATGGCAGTCACAGGTCGGGTCGTTGCACTCGCCGTGCCCTTGTCCAGTCATGCCGGCGAACTGCTCGGCAAAGCGCCGTCCGCCTTCCCGCCGCCCTGTCTCGGTGAGACGGTACTCCGCGTCCCCCGCAACTTCGACGTCGCCGCGCTGCAGCAACTGCGCGAGCACCTCGTCGACATCATCGACGGGCCGCACCAGGAAACGGGCCATGCTGGCCGACGTCGATGCGCCCGGGATGCCTTCCCCTTCGAGCCAGAAGAGCAGCTCGAGCACTTCGTCGCGCCGTGCGATGGGGTCGGTGCGTTCGTCGTTCACGGTGCCTCCGTGGCGGCCATCAAGGCGCGGATGCTCAGCAGCGCGGGTGCGAGCGCACGTCGCACGGGCGCCGACAGCGCGGCGCCCAGGTCGTCGACGCTCTCCGGCTCACAACCCACCAGGTGGACGTCGGCCGGAAGTCCGCCGAGCGCCTTGGCGATGGCCAGCGCGCGTGAGGGAATCGCGGCGTGCATGTCCACCTCGGTGGCCGGCGCCACGTCATCGACGCGCAGCGTGTAGAGCGAGCCGGGCGCCCCGCCGCGAGTCATGGCATCGATGACGATGAGGTGATCGTAGGGGGAGAGCAATTCCTGCGCAAGCCGCAGCCCTGCGGTGCCGACCTCCATGAGTGTGACCCCCGGTGGCAGGGTCTGCGCTTCGAGCTGGCGGATCACCTCCACGCCGAAGCCGTCGTCGCCGCGCAGCACGTTGCCGAAGCCGGCGATCAGGGTGCGCCTCACATCGGCTCCCCGACCGGTGTCACGGCGACCGCGACTTGCACGTCGCCGTCAACGATGCTGACGGGATAGACCGTCAGCCCCGCACCCGGGCGATCGAGCCGATGCCCGGTCCGCACGTCGTAGCGGCACCCGTGCCAGCTGCAGGTCACGACGTGTGCGTCGAGGGGACTGAAGCGGAGCGGCAACGGGCCGTCGCCGCAGTGGTCCTGCACCGCGAAGTACTGCCCCTCGACGTTGGCGACGAGGATCGCGTGGCCGCTAGCGGTCACGCCGGTCATCTGGCCGGGGGCGAGGTCGGCGGTGTGCGCCACCGTCTGCAGCACCGGGCGGTTCAAGCGGCGCAAGCCGGCCAGCGGCACAAACACCGTGCCGCCGCTGGGAGTGGGCTGGCGCGCGCCGATCTCGAGCTGCTGAAAGCCCCGCAGGCCCTCGCGCAACGCCCGTTCCACGTCCTGGCGCAGCAGGTGCTCGGGCGCCCCGGCCCGACCGGCGCCGTGAAACTGCACATAGACAACGCCGCCGGCCACGTCGATGAGCTCTACCTCCACGCCG
>JANNIB010000563.1:0-10298 GCA_031404695.1 Acidobacteriota bacterium | reverse complement strand
AGCGCGCGGTCGCCGAAGAGCTGCGTCATCAGCTTGATGTAGGGCGTTTCGCCGCAGCCAGAACAGGCGCCCGAGTACTCGAAGAGCGGCTGCAGGAACTGCGTGCCCTTGAGGTCGAGTTTCACCTGCGTGCGGTCGGCTTCGGGCAGCGTCAGGAAGAAAACGTAGTTCTCCCGTTCGGGGGGCCACGAGCGGCGCCTGCGGGTGCATGTCGAGCGCTTTGTGCCGCGGGTTGGCCTTGTCTTTCGCCGGGCACACCTGCACGCACAGGGTGCAGCCGGTGCAGTCTTCCGGCGCCACCTGAATCGTGTAGGCGAGACCCTGGCCGTACTCACCCTCGCGCGCCTTGAACGTCATCGCCTTGAAGGTGGCCGGCGCCCCGTCCCGCCCGGCGGGCGGGTAGACCTTGACGCGAATGGCGGCGTGCGGACAGACGAGCGTGCATTTGTTGCACTGGATGCAGATGCTCTCGTCCCACACCGGGATGTCCTGCGCGATGCTGCGCTTTTCCCACTGCGAGGTGGCCACCGGCCAGGTGCCGTCCACCGGGAAGGCGCTCACCGGCAGCAGGTCGCCGTGGCCGGCCAGCATCACGGCCGACACCCGCGTCACGAAGTCGGGCGCATTCGCCGCCACGATCGGCGGACGATGGCGGCGCGCCGAGGCCGCCGAGGGCACGGTCACCTGGTGCAGGTGCTGCAGCGTGTCGTCCACGGCCGCGAAGTTCTTCTGCACCACGTCGGGGCCGCGCCTGGCGTAGGTCTTCTCGATGGCGTATTTGATCTTCTGGATGGCCTGCTCGCGCGGCAGCACGCCCGAGAGCGCGAAGAAACACGTCTGCATCACGGTGTTGATGCGGGTGCCCATGCCGTTCTCGCGCGCCACCGCCACGGCGTCGATCGTGTAGACCGTGAGACCCTTCTCGATGATGCCGTCCTGCACCTCGCGTGGCAGCTCGTCCCACACCCGCTCTGGCGCGTAGGGCGCGTTCAGCAGGAGCACGGCGCCGGGCGCCGCATACGACAGCACGTCGTAGCGGTCGAGGAAGTTGAACTGGTGGCAGCCGACGAAGCTCGCGTGCGGGATGAGGTACGGCGCGTGAATCGGCCGCGGCCCGAACCGCAGGTGCGAGATGGTGATGGCGCCCGACTTCTTCGAGTCGTAGACGAAGTAGCCCTGCGCGAAGGCCTCGGTCTCCTCGCCGATGATCTTGATCGAGTTCTTGTTGGCGCCCACCGTGCCGTCGGCGCCGAGGCCGAAGAACACGCTGCGCGAGACGTCGGCGGCTTCGATGTCGAGTGTGCGGTCCCACTCGAGCGACGAGTGGCTGACGTCGTCGACGATGCCGATCGTGAAGTGATTCTTCGGACGCGGCTTCGCGATCTCGGCGAATACGGCGGCGGCCATCGCCGGCGTGAATTCTTTGGACGACAAGCCGTAGCGCCCGCCGATGACCACCGCGTCGCGATCGATCGTGGCCCGGCCTTCGAGGCGTGCCTCGTGCAGCGCCGTGACCACGTCCTGGTAGAGCGGCTCGCCGATGGCACCCGGCTCCTTGGTGCGGTCGAGCACGGCGATGGCGCGGGTGGTGGACGGCAGCGCCTGCACGAAGTCCGCCAGCGAGAACGGGCGGTAGAGCCGCACCTTCAGCACGCCCACGCGTTCGCCCCGGGCGGTGAGCCACGCGACCGTCTCGTCCACCGTCTCGGTGGCCGAGCCCATGAGCACGACCACACGCTCTGCCTGTGGATGGCCGACGTAGTCGAACAGATGGTAGTGACGGCCGGTGAGGGCCGCGAAGGTGTCCATCGTGCGCTGCACGATCGACGGGGCGGCGGCGTGGAAGGGCGACGAGGCCTCGCGGGCCTGGAAGAACGCGTCGGGGTTCTGGGCCGTGCCGCGCAGCACCGGCGCCTCCGGGGTGAGCGCCCGGGCGCGATGGGCCGCCACCAGGTCGTCGGGCAGCATCGCGCGCAGGTCGTCGTCCGAGAGCGGCCGGATCTTCGCCACCTCGTGCGAGGTGCGGAAGCCGTCGAAGAAGTGGATGAACGGCAGGCGCGAGGCGAGCGTGGCCGCCTGACCGATGAGCGCGAAGTCGTGCGCCTCCTGCACCGAGGCCGAGGCCAGCATCGCAACGCCGGTCTGCCGGCATGCCATCACATCCGAGTGGTCGCCGAAGATCGAGAGCGCGTGGGTGGCGACCGTGCGCGCCGCCACGTGCATGCAGAACGGGGTGAGCTCGCCGGCGATCTTGTAGAGGCTCGGGATCATCAGGAGCAGGCCCTGACTGGCCGTGAAGGTCGTGGCGAGCGAGCCGCCCTGCAGCGCACCGTGGCAGGCGGCGATGGCGCCGGCCTCCGACTGCATCTCGGTCACCGAGGGGACGTCACCCCAGATGTTTGGCTGGTGTTTCGCCGACCACTCGTCCGCCAGCTCGCCCATCGTCGACGACGGGGTGATGGGGTAGATGGCGATGACGTCGTTGGTGCGGTGGGCAACCGACGCCGCCGCTTCGTTGCCGTCGATGGTGACCCAGTCAGCCATGGCGGGGTGACTGCAACTCCCGCACCATGCCTTCGCGACGAAGATCTCGGCCGATTGGCCGGGCGATCGTTGCCGACTGGTCCGCCAGACGGCCGGAAAGATCCCGCGCCAGGGCTGGCGATCCCCCGGAGGGCGGTCTGGACTGGGGCCGTGTGCGGCCGACCGCGCCTATGGGTCGAATCGGCTGCCTACCACGCCTCGCGGCGCACTCCCGGCACGGCGTCGAAGTGTTCGTCGCGGCTCATGACGGGCAGGCGATGTTGCAGCGCCAGGGCGGCGATCCAGGCGTCGTTGGCGGGAATGGGGCGCCCCGCCTTCTTGAGCGCTGCCCGCACCCGGGCGTAGGTCCGCGTCGTGGGTTCGGTGACGCCAAGGATCTCGAAGCTGGACAGATGCTCTGTCAACCATCGCTCGTAGCGCTCGCGATACCGCGACCCTGCAATGCCGTATCGGAACTCTCCGAGCACGATGACCGGGATGGCGACGTGCGATTCACTCGAGAGCCTGACACCAACGGCTGGCTCGCCGTCGATGAACGCCGAGAGCGCGTTGGTATCGAGGATCACCGGCGGTCCTCGGCCTCCACGACGTCGAACTCCCGCTCGATGACACGCTGAATTCTGGCCGTTTCGCGGCGAAGGGGCCGAAGTTGTCCGAATCCCTTCATGAACGGCGCCTGTTCCGGGGCCAGCTCGGCGGGGCGGCCTGCCAGTTTCTCCTGCAGGGCCTCGGTCACAAAGGCCCTCAGTGCCTGCCCCCGTTCGGCGGCTCTGGCTTTGGCCCGCCGGAACACCGGATCCGGAATCTCCAGCGTCGTCTTCATGACGCCATATTCCCATATTTACGGCGCGGCTGGCAACGTGGACGCCGTCATCGGCCCGGCCTCTTCCGCTACTTCGCTTCGTTCAAAACGCGCTGCAGTTCCGCCTGCATCTTCAGCAGCGTCTCCCGTGCGCCGGGCTCGGCGACGACGTTCTTGAGTTCGTAGGGGTCGGCGTCGAGGTCGTAGAGTTCGTCCATCCCCTGCAGCTCGCGGTACTTGATGTACTTGTGGCGGGCCGTCCGCACCGCTGAATACCCCATCGTGCGGATGCGCGGGAAGACGGTGTCGCTGAAGTACTCGACGAGGAACGCCGTGCGCCAGTCTGTCGCAGTGCCCGTCAGCACCGGCACGAGCGAGCGCCCCTGAATGCCGGCGGGCGCCGTGGCCCCGGCGGCGTCGAGCAGCGTCGGCGCCAGATCGATGCTGAGGGCCATCTGCGCCGGTACGGCGCCGGCCGCGGCCAGCGGCGGGTAACGCACGATGAGCGGAATCCGGATCGTCTCTTCGTAGGCCAGGCGCCGCTCCTCGTTGAGGCCGTGCTCACCGTAGAAGTAGCCGTGGTCGCTCGTGAAGACGACGATGGTGTCGTCGAGCAGACCCTTGCGAGCGAGCGTCGCCACGATGCGGCCGAGGCTGTCGTCGACGCCGAGCAGCATCTCGAGCCGTCCGCGCACCTCTTCGTCGGTCGTCGCGGTAGCCTTGCCGAGCGGCGGCAGCCGATCGATGCGACGCAGCAACGCCGGCTTGTCCACCGGCGGCACGAACGCATTGGCCCGCCGCGGCATCGGGCGCCCGGCGTAGCGTCCGCGATGCCGGTCGGCGGCCACGAAGCCGCCCGGCTGGCCGTCGAGCGGCTTCAGTCTGCCGTCGTCCTGCTGGATGACGTTCGGATGGATGGCCTTGTGCGCCAGGTAGACGAGGAACGGCGCCGCCGACGGCCGGTCGATGAAGCGCTCCACGTAGTCGGTGAGCAGGTCGGTCGTGTAGCCCTTCTCCTGCGCGCGCGTGCCGTCGACGTTGAACGATGGGTCGATGGCCTCGCCCTGGCCGGGCATCGCCACCCAGTGATCGAAGCCGGGGCGCGGGCTGTCGTCGTTGCCCATGTGCCACTTGCCGAAGAAGCCCGTGCGATAGCCGGCCTGCTGTAATGCCTTGGGAAAGACCGGCAGATCGTGGCTGGGCCGGGCGGTGTTGTCGATGATGCCGTTGGTATGCGGATATTGCCCGGTGAGGAAGCTGGCGCGGCTCGGCGAGCACAGCGGCGTCGTGGCGAACGCGTTAGTGAAGCGCGCGCCCTCACGGGCCAGCCGATCCATGTGCGGTGTCTCGATGAAGGGGTGCCCGCCGGCGCCGAAGTCGTCCCAGCGCATGTCGTCCACCAGCACGAACACGATGTTGGGACGGCGGGGAGGCGCCGCGGGTGTGGCCGCGGACTGAGGACTGTCTGCCGGCGCCCGGCACGACAGCGCCGAGAGCGCCGTCAGGAACACGAGCAGGCGCACGCGTGTCATCCGGATCCTCACGATGCCCGGGACGTCGTGGTCAGATCGCGCACCAGACGAAAGCCGAGGTTGTTCAAACCGGTGTCTGGCGTGGCTTCGCTTCGGGCCCCTGGCCGATAGTTGGTGCAGTAGTTCTCACTGCACAGCCACGAGCCGCCACGCATGGCGCGTGCCGTGCCGGCGTCGGGTCCGCGCGGCGCCGTCCGCGGACTCCGCGCGTAGTAGCCGGCGTCGTACCAGTCGGCGCACCACTCCCAGACGTTGCCCGTCACGTCGGCGAGGCCGAAGCCGTTCGCCGCAAAGCGGCCCACCGGGGCGCGACCGCGGAAGCCGTCTTCACCGGTGTCGCGTTCGGGGAAGCTGCCCTGCCACCAGTTGGCCACCGGCCGGCCGCCGGGGCGCAGGTCATGCCCCCAGACATACGGCGCCTGGTCCACACCGCCGCGTGCCGCGTACTCCCACTCCGCCTCGGTCGGCAGACGCTTCCCGGCCCACGCCGCAAACGCTTGCGCGTCGTTCCAGGACACCTGTGTTACCGGCTCGTCGGGGGCCGCCTCGGGGCGGCCGGGCCCATCGGGATGCCGCCACGTCGCGCCGTTGAGGGGCGTCCACTTCTGCGCCGCCGGCTCGAACACGCCTGACCAGCCGAAGCGTTCCGCTTCGGTGCGATAGCCCGTGGCGGCCACGAAGCTGGCGAAGGCGCCCACCGCGACCTCGGTGCGGTCGATGAGAAACGCGGCGAGCTGCACCTCGTGAACCGGGGTTTCCGGGCCGGGCCCATCGATCGTGCCCATCCGGAACGTGCCGGCCGGGATGTGCACCATGCCGGGGGGAGCGTTCCCGGCGCCTGTTGCCGGCCGCGCCGGCGCGGCGGAGTTCCCACAGGCCGCCACAAGGCTGCTGGCGAGCACCAGGGCCAGGCTGGCGCGGGCGCGCCCCGGCTTGGGTGTATAGTTCGTGCGATCGGCGTCCATCATTGCCGCGGCGGCCATTCTGGCATAAGGGGTGGGGGAGATGTCTCACGACGATGCGCACGCGATGTCCGTGACACCGGCCGGTGTCTCGAGGCGCAACTTCATCAAGGGCGTGGTGGCGGGCAGCGTGGCCGTCTCATCGGCCGCCTATCTTTTCCGCTCGAGCCCGCTGGTGTCGGGGCAGGGCCGTGCCGGCGGCGTCGAGCGGTTGCTCACGCTTACGGTCAACGGCCAGACCCGCCGCGTCGACGTCGCGCCGCAGGAAACACTGGCCACGACGCTGCGCTACAAGCTGGGTCTCACCGGCACCAAGCTCGGCTGCGACCGCGCGGAGTGCGGCGCCTGCACGGTGCTCGTGGACGACGTGCCGCGCTACGGCTGCTCGGTGCTCACGCACGCGGTGCGGACCAAGCGCATCCAGACCATCGAGGGCCTCGCGGCGGCCGATGGCACGCTGCATCCGGTGCAGCAGGGCGTGGTCGAGGAGCAGGGCTTCCAGTGCGCGTTCTGCATGTCGGGCTTCATCATGGCCACTGTCGGCTATCTGAAGAAGCACCCCAATCCCACGCGCGAGGAACTGGCGCACGGCGTTTCCGGCAACCTGTGCCGGTGTCAGGACTACGACAAGATTCTCACCGCGCTGCACCGCGGCGCCGAGCTCTCGCGGGGGGTGACCCGTGGCTGACCAGAAACTCGTCGGACAGAACTACACCACGCCCGACCTGCTGGCCAAGGTCACCGGCAAGGCGAAGTACGCCGAAGACTTCCGCGCCGAAGGGATGCTCTTCGTCAAGCTGCTGCTGAGCCCGATTCCTCACGGCCGCGTGGTGCGCGTGGACACGAGCGCCGCCGAGGCGATGCCGGGCGTGCGCGGCATTCTCAGGGCCAGTGAGCTGCCGTCGCCGGCCGATACGGTGACCGACCTCGGCGAGACCATCCGCGCCAATCCGAAGGCCGAACGCGCGCTCACCGACGAGCCCGTCTACGCCGGCGAGCCCATTCTCGCCGTGGCGGCGGTGGACGAAGAGACCGCGGCGGCGGCCATCGAAGCCATCCAGGTGGACTACGAGCAGCTGCCGTTTGTCGTCGATCCGCTCACCAGTCTCAGGCCCGATGGGCCCAATCCACGCGTCGAAGGCAACACCTGGGGACGCCGGCCCGCCGAGGCCGGTCAACCGCCGAATCCGCTCGAGGTGCAGGAGCTGAAGTGGACGCCTGCCGACTTCGAAGGCTACGACGACGGCAAGATGCCCACCGGCAAGGCGCAGGTCGACTGGTCGTACGGCGATTTGGACGCTGGCTTCGCGAACGCCGCGCTCGTGCTCGATGAGACCTTCTCGGTCGCCAACAACCAGCACCACATCCTCGAGCCGCGATCGGCGCTGGCCTGGTGGCAGAACGGCAAGCTCCACATCCATTCCGGCACCCAGAGCGCCGTGCAGACGGTGGCGTCGATTTCGCGCTGGATGAACATTCCGGCGTCGGATGTCGTGCTCATCACCGAATACACCGGCGGCGGCTTCGGCGCTCGCGCCACCGGCTCCGTGCACAGCATGATCCCGGCGCTGCTGGCAAAGAAGACCAACGCGCCGGTGATGATGCGCATCACGCGCGAGGAGGAGCAGTACATCGGCGGCATCCGTCCGGCCGTGCACGGCCGTGTCAAGGCGGGTTTCGCGAAGGACGGCCGGTTGCTGGCCCTCGACCTCTTCCTCGTGGGCGAGAACAGCGCGTATGAGGCGCAGGCCGATGCCAACGGCGGCGGCCGCTTCGTGTCGCTGCTCTACCAGCCGCAGGCGATGCGCTCGCGCGGCATCACGGTGCTGACCAACACGCCGCCCCGCCGCGCGCAGAGCCAGCCGGGCGGCCTGCAGGCGATCATGGTGGTCGAGCCGGTGATGGCCAAGGCGGCGCGTCAGCTCGGCATCGATCAGGTGGCGCTGCGCCGCCTCAACGCGCCGGAAGGCAAAGCGAAGATCGGCCCGGCGGACGCGAAGGGCCAGCGCGCCTACGCCACGAGCGCCTTTCTCAAGGAAGCGCTCGACCGCGGTAAGGAGGCCTTCCGGTGGGACGAGCGCAAGGCGCGATCGGGCAAGCGCAGCGGCTCGACCGTGCGCGGCGTGGGCGTGGCCGTGAGCACCTTCGTGGCCGGCTCGACCGGCTTCGACGGCCTGTTCGTCATCAGGCCCGATGGCCGGATGTACGTCCAGTCGGGGGTGGGCAACCTCGGCACCGAATCGGTCTTCGATGTGCACCGGGTCGCCGCCGAGATGCTCGGGATGCCGTGGGACAAGGTGACGGTGGCGTGGGGCGACACGGGGCAGCCGCTGCCGTGGACGTGCGTATCGGGTGGCAGCCAGACCACACATGCGATGACACGCGCCGCCCACGCGGCCGCGTCAGACGCTATCGCCAAGGCGAAGGAGATCGCGGCGAAAGCCCTCGGCGGCAGCCCCGAGTCGTATCAGGTGGCGGGCGAGCGCGTCTTCAGCGGCGGCCGCAGCATGACGCTGGCCGAGGTGGCACGGCGCGCCATCGAGATGGCCGGCAAGTACGACGGCCACGAGCTGCCTGAGAACATCAATCCGGTAACGAAAACAGCGGCGGCCGCGATGGCCGGGCAGGGGCTGATGGGCGTCGCCCGCGACACCTATCCGCGCGACGGCGGCAGCTACTCGTTCGTGGCCGGCTTCGCCGAGGTGGAAGTGGACGTCGAGACCGGCCACTACCAGGTGCTCGACTACACGGCCATCGGCGACTCGGGCACCATCATCCACCCGCGCGCCTACGGCGGCCAGGTGCTCGGCCGCTCGGTGCTCGGCATGTCGCACGCGCTGGCGCTCAAGACCGTCTCCGACCAGCACTACGGCCTGTCGATGACGCAGCGCTTCTACCAGAGCCGGCCGCCCACGATGCTCGACATCCCTCGCAACATGCAGTGGGAAGCGTTGAACATCCCCGATCCGGAAACGCCGGTGGGGGCCCGCGGCATCGGCGAACCGCCGGTGGCGGCTGGCGCCTGCGCGATCCTGAACGCGCTCTCGGACGCGCTCGGCGACGACGTCTACCGGCGCGCGCCGGTGACGATGGACAGCATCCTGATGGCGCTCGAACACGGGCGGCCCATGCAGGACCCGCTCACCGCCCACATCTGAGAACAGGAGTCACGCCATGGCCATCGTGCACGACGTCATTCCGCCGTTCTCGCTCTTCCAGCCCGCCAGCATCGACGACGCGCTGGAATTGCTGGCCACCCGCGGTGAGCAGGCCTGGATCCTCGCCGGCGGCATGGACTCCATGGACTGGCTGAAGGATCGCACCAAGCGCACGAGCGCGGTCATCGAACTGAGCCAGATCGCCGAGCTGCACGGCGTTCGCGACGCCAGTGGCGGCCTCGAGATCGGCGCCATGACGACGCTGACCGATGTGGCCGAACACGCGCTCGTCACGGCGCGCTTCCCGGCGCTGGCGCAGGCCGCGGGCCTGGTTGCTTCGCCGCAGATCCGCAACCAGGGCACGCTCGGCGGGAATGTGTCGCAGGATGCGCGCTGCGCCTACTACCGCCGCGGGTGGAGCTGCTACCGCGCCGGCGGCAACGTCTGCTACGCCGACACGCCCACGGCGATGAACCGCGAACACGCGATCCTGCAGGCCGATCGCTGCGTCGCCGTGAGTCCCTCGGACACGGCCCCGGCGCTCATCGCCCTCGACGCGCAGATGGTCGTGCGCCGCCGCGGCGGTGAACGCGTGATCGAGGCGGCCGACTACTTCATGGGCCCGAGCACCGACATCACGCGGATGACGGCGCTGCAGCCAGGCGAACTGCTCACGGCCATCCGTCTGCCGGCGACGTGGGCGGGCGCGCGCGTCTACTTCGAGAAGGCCCGGGATCGTCAGGTGTGGGACTTCCCGCTCGTGAACGTGGCCTCGGCCATCCGCATGAACGGCGATCGGATCGCCGAGGCGCGGATCGTCGTGGGCGCCGTGGCGGCGCGACCCCTGCGCCTCACGAACGTCGAACAGGCGCTGGCCGGCCGTGCGGTGAACGAGGAGACGGCGACGATGGCCGGGGAGCTGGCCATCGAAGGCGCGGTGGCGCTGCGGCAGAACGCCTACAAGATCCCGCTGATGCGCAACCTCGTGCGCCGGGCCGTCCGCGGCGGTCCGTTGCCGGCGACGACGTAGAGGCGCGTGGCGTGGCGAAGGACGTGACCGGATGACGCGGCCGCGCAGGGCGGGCCTGGCCGCGCTGTCGGTGGCTCTGGCGACGCTGCTGCTCTCGGCGAGCGCGTGCGACGCGCCCCCCGCCCGCGCCGCGCAGGTGCCGGCTGCCACGACGACGTGGCGAACACTGGGCCAGTGGGCGGGCACCGGCAGCCGGCAGACCGAGTCGTTCGACGTCGCCTCCGGCGCGCTGCGGCTGCAGTGGCAGGTGCGGGCTGTGACGACCACGCG
>JANNIB010000562.1:0-4394 GCA_031404695.1 Acidobacteriota bacterium | reverse complement strand
TACTTCTGGATGAGCTCGGGGTGGTCTTTCACCGCCTCCGAGAACGAGCAGAAGATGATGCCGGCCTTGGCCAGCTTGGAGCGGAAGGTCGTCGCCACCGACACCGAGTCGAACACCGCGTCCACGGCCACGTTGGCCAGCAGCTTCTGCTCTTCGAGCGGGATGCCGAGCTTGGCGAAGGTGGCGCGGATCTCGGGGTCGAGCTCATCGAGGCTGTTCAGCTTCGGCTTGTCTTTCGGCGCCGCGTAGTAGCTGATCTCCTGGTAGTCGATGGGCGTGTATTCGACGTTCTGCCACGTCGGCTCGCTCATCTTCTGCCAGGCCCGAAACGCCTTGAGGCGCCACTCGAGCAGCCACGCCGGCTCCTGCTTCTTGCTCGAGATGAGGCGCACGACGTCTTCGTTCAGCCCCTTGGCGACGATGTCCTGCTCGACGTCGGTGACGAACCCGTACTTGTAGTCCTGGGCCGCCAGATCTTCGAACACCTTGGTGGTTGCTGTGGATTCCATATCAGTCTCGCCGTGCGGTCCGAGCCCCGGTCAGGTCTTCAGACACCAAAAGAAGTGCCGCAGCCGCACGCGCTCTTCGCGTTCGGATTGCGGAGGATGAAATTGGTGGCCATGAGGTTGTGCTCGTCGAAATCGAGCACCGTGCCCTCGAGCAGCGTCAGGCTGCGCGGATCGACGAACACCCTGACGCCATCCGGTCCGGTGAACACGTGATCGGTCGGCCGCGCCGACCCCTCGAATTTGAAGACATAGCTGTAACCGGAGCAGCCACCGGCCTTGATGGCCACGCGCAGGCCGCCGTCGGCCAGCCCCTGCTTGGTCATCTGGCGCGCGATGACGCGCGCCGCGCTGTCAGTGACTTCGATCATCGCGTTCCCCGATCCCCGGTCCCCGATTCCTGCTTTGAGCCCCGAGCCCCAGCTCTCAAAGCCCAATCGTCAATCGCCGCCCGCGCCGCGTCGGTCGCCAGCGCCGCCATGGCGTGCTTGTCGGCCGGGAGCGCCAGCGCATCCACAACGGCGCGCGCATCGAGCGCACGAACGGCCGCCGGCGCGATGCCGACGATGGCATCGGCCACGAAGCTCGCGCTCGCCACCGCCGCGCTGCAGCCGAACACGCGGAACCGCGCGTCGTCGATCACATCGCCCGCCGCCGAGACGTGCACCTGCAGACGGGTCCAGGCGCCGGCGTCGAGACTGCCGGTGGCGCCGGTGCCGACCTCCGCCGCGCCGTCGGGCCAGCCGCCGGCACGCCGCGGATCGCGACAGCGCATCCGCACCGCCTCCGAGTAGATGGCCGCCACTACGCGCGGCCTCCGGCGCCGACCGGCGACATCGCCCGCAGGCGCGTCACGCTGTCGACGACATACGCGACGGCGGCGTCGATGTGGTCGGCCGTGGTGCCGCGTCCGAGGCCGAAGCGCACGGCGCCCCAGCGCTCGACCGCGCCGGCGCCGAGCGCCGTCATCACGTGCGAGGGCGCGCGGCTCCCCGAGGCGCAGGCCGAGCCCGACGACACGGCCACGTCGTCGGCCAGGCTCGCCATCAGGGCCTCGCCGTCGACGCCCGCGAAGCTGACATGCAGGTTGTGCGGCAGCCGCGCGGTCATCGAGCCGTTCACCGTGATGGCGTCGAGCGCCCGCGACAGCCCCTGGAGCAGGCGATCGCGCAGCGCCGCCACGCGCGGACCTTCCGTGGCGAGCAGCGTGCGCGCCAACGCGGCCGCGGCGCCGAAGCCGACGATGCCGGGTACGTTCAGCGTGCCGGCCCGCAGCCCGTGTTCCTGGCCGCCGCCGACGACCTGTGGCGCCAGGGTGACCTTCGGGGCGCGGCGGATGTAGAGCGCGCCGACGCCCTTCGGGCCGTAGCACTTGTGGGCGCTCAGCGAGGCGAGATCGACGCCGAGGGCCTCGACGTCAAACGGGACGTGTCCGGCCGCCTGCACCGCGTCGGTATGGAGCCACACGCCACGCGCGCGACAGATCTTCGAGACCTCGGCCACAGGGTGTATGACGCCGATCTCGTTGTTGGCGGTCATCACCGAGACGAGCACCGTGTCAGGAGCAAGCGCCTCGGCGACGCGCGCCGGATCGACCCGGCCATCGCCTTCGACCGGCACCACGGTGACCCGGGCACCCTCGGTTTCGAGCGCCTGGCAGACGTCCAGCACGGCCTTGTGTTCGGTGGCCACGGTCACGACGTGTGCACCTTTGTCGCGCAAGGCGGCGACCGCACCGCGTATCGCCAGCGTATTGGCCTCGGTGGCGCCGCTCGTGAAGACCACCTCCCTGGCGCGGGCGCCGATGAGGCGCGCCACCTGATGGCGCGCGTGCTCGACGGCTTCGTCGGCCTTCCACCCGAAGGCGTGCTGGCGGCTCGACGCGTTGCCGAAGTGTTCGGTGAAGTAGGGCAGCATCTGCTCGACCACACCCGGATCGACGGGCGTCGTGGCGTGGTGGTCGAGATAGATGGGACGGCCGGCAGGCATGGTCAGGCTACTCCGTGACCTGCACGCGGCCGGCCGAGGCCGGACGCACGAACATCGCCACCGCCACCGGCGCGCCGACGGCGGGCGCGGGCTCGGCCAGTTCGGCCAGACTCACGGTGGCCAGGGCATCGACGATGCGCGCCTTGATCTTCCACAGCGGGTCGCGAATCTCGCAGCGGTCGTACTGCTCGCAGTTGTGATCGTCGGGAGAACAGGCGGTGACGGCCACCGGCCCGTCGATGGCCTGAATGACATCAGCCACCGTCAGGCGGTGCGCGTCGCCAGCCAGCCGGTAGCCGCCGCGCGTGCCCTGCACCGACACCAGCAGCCGCGATCGCACCAGCCGCTGCAGCACCTTGGCAAGCAGCTCCGCCGGGATGCCGTAACTTTCGGCGATCTCGCGGGCGCTCACCGAGCTATCAGCCGGCGCCCCGGCCAGATGGCGCATGGCGATGAGCGCGTAGTCGGCTTTCTTGGAGAGTCGGAGCATGAAACCCTGTCCTGGAGGCTGGGGGCTGGGACAGGTCGGCGTCCAGCGATTCCCGGCCGCAAGTCCGACCAAGCAAGTCCTATATTAGTCCGGCATGTCCGACTGGGCAAGTCGGGATTGAGGCTCGACCGACCAACCGACCAGCTCGGCCTTGGTTCCGCGAGGGATCGCGGGCTCTACTTCCTGGCGCTCGACGCGACGCTGATGGCCATGCCGGTCACGGCTGCGGGCACCTCGTTCGCGGCCGGTAGCGCACAGCACCTTCCGGTTTAACGCCATGCGTTATACTTTTGGCGTGTGATCAAGAGCTTTCGCTCTGCCGAGACGCGGGCGCTGTTCGAGACGGGGAAGTCGAAGCGCTTCGGCACCATCACGGCCGTGGCCACGCGGAAGCTGACGCAGCTTCACGCCGCGACCACACTGGCGTTTCTGAAGTCCCCGCCGGGCAATCACCTGGAGGCGCTCAAGGGGGATCGGAAGGGCCAGCACAGTATCCGGATCAACGATCAGTGGCGCATCTGTTTCCGTTGGACGGCGGCCGGCCCTGAGGATGTTGAGATTGCGGACTATCACTGACGGAGCATGGCGATGACAATCAAGAATGGCATGCGGCCGGTGCATCCCGGCGAAGTGTTGCGCGAAGACTTCCTGCGGCCAGCGGGCCTGACCGCGAATGCGTTGGCCAAGCGCCTGCACGTGCCGGCGCCGCGGATCAACGACATCGTGCGGGAACGGCGCGGTGTTTCCGCTGACACTGCCATGCGACTGGCGCGGTACTTCGGGGGCGATGCGCACTCGTGGCTGAACCTGCAGGCGATCTACGACCTGCGGCTTGCCGAGATCGCCAACGCCCGCAAGATTGAGCGCGAGGTCATGCCGATCGCCGTCTGAGCGATCCTCCACCATCCCGACGGGTTCGAATCGCCCCGCAGTTCGAACGCTTTCCGTCCAACTGCGCCCAACCACTCCGCCGGTATACTTTTCAGCGTTGGCCCTCACCCCCGGCACTCGACTCGGCGTCTATCAGATCACCGCGCCGCTCGGCGAAGGCGGGAGGGGTCCGGTGTGGCGCGCGACGGACACGACGCTGGGCCGGCAGGTCGCGATCAAGATTCTGCCGCCGTCATTCGCGGCGGACCACGACCGGCTCGCGCGTTTTCAACGTGAAGCCGAAGTCCTCGCATCGCTGAATCATCCCCACATCGCGGCGATCTATGGCCTGGAACGATCAAACGGCATCACCGCGCTGGTGATGGAGCTGGTCGAGGGGCCGACGCTCGCGGACCGCATCGCGCAGGGGGCGATTCCGCTCGACGAGGCACTGCCCGTCGCGACGCAGATCGCCGAAGCCCTCGAAGCAGCGCACGAGCAGGGGATCATCCACCGCGATCTGAAACCCGCGAACATCA
>JANNIB010000561.1:0-1920 GCA_031404695.1 Acidobacteriota bacterium | reverse complement strand
CGCTCTTCGCAGCCGCGGTTCAGCGCAAGCACGACTCCGCTGCCGGAGACGAGCATCATCGGCTCGGGCAGCGCGTTGGCGAACAGCAGAAACGACTCGGGGGTCACAACCAGGTGTTCACGCCTTGAAATACTCCCGGCCTGATGCGGCAGCGGCCTCAGTGGTCGGCTTGAGGTACACGACCACGCGACATTGCCCGTCCCCCTGGGCGATCGTCTGCTCGATCCGCACTTTGGCGTACCCCAGGTTGTCAGCGGTGATGCCGCCGAACACGTTCGACGTCATCATGCACAAGGCAGGACGACCCGTGACCTTGTCACCAAAAGGACAGGCGCGGTTACCGAGCACGATGCGTTCGTCGTCCTGCTCAATGACGTAGAAATCACCTTGGATGCGGCGCTTGAGGTCCACCAGCACGTCGGCGACCTGGGCCCTGCTGAGACTCGAGACCCCGAGCGCGTGCTTATAGGCTTGGTTGATCTCATCACCCATCTCCTGCCCGACCACGCTGATGAAGCCCGACGCCTCTTCGAGGCCCACGACTTTTTGCAACGTCCCGGCCAGGTGCCGGAGCAGGGTGCGGAGAAAGACGTCCCGCTCCAGCGGGATATCGCGCTCGCTCACGGCGGGCGACGGGTCTGGCGTTGCACTCATGTCTGGCGTCCGTTTCACCAAGGGGGCATCGCCATCCACGTGCTGATCCTTACCTCGCCCGTGCGGCAGCAGCTATGTGGGCGACTGTTGGTGAGCGTCACATCTACCACGCCCCACTGCTGCCGCATACGCTATGCCGCAACGCCGTCGGCCTGGGCAACCCGATCGCGTCCGGCCCTCTTTGCGGCGTAGAGCGCTTTGTCTGCTGCGGCGACCAGACTCGCCCCGTCCGTGCTCCCCGGCGTCAGTGTGCTGACCCCGATACTCACCGTGAGCGCACGATGTGGACATTTCGCCGCCGCCACGGCCTTCCGCATCCGCTCTGCGAGCACCCACGCCCCTTCGCGCGAGGTCGCGGGCAGAATCACGGCGAACTCCTCACCGCCGTAACGAGCCAGGAAGTCGCTGGGCCGGGCACAGCGCAGTGTCCTGGCGACAGTCTGCAGCGCGACATCGCCGGCCTGGTGCCCGAAAGCGTCGTTGAAGGTCTTGAAGGCATCGACGTCGACCAGCAACAGAGACAACGGAGTGTCGTATCGTGCAGCGCGGTAGAGTTCCTCCCGGAGACGCTCGTCGAAGGCGGCGCGATTGCCGACACCGGTGAGAGTGTCCATGAGACTGATTTCGTGGAGCCGTGTGTTGGCCGCTTCCAGTCGCCGCTGGGAATCCTCGAGCTGCGACTGATACACCTCGCGCTCCGCCAGCGCCTGCTTCAGCCACGCTGAGGTGCGCCGCAGTTCGAGCAGCGCCACCACCTGACGAGACAGTGCCGTCAACGCCCGGAGCTGTTCGGCCGACAGCTCGCGCGGCGTGCGGTCGATGACACAGAGGGTGCCCAGGGCGTGACGATCGGAGGTCACGAGCGGCGCGCCCGCATAGAACCGGATATCGGGGGCGCCGGTCACCAGGGGATTGTCGGAAAAGCGCTCGTCATTCAGCGTATCGGGCACGACGAGAGGCTGGTCGGCATCGTCCAGGGCGTGCGCGCAGAACGCGAACTCGCGTGGTGTCTCCCGCACGGGCAGGCCCACGCTCGACTTGAACCATTGCCGCGTGCCATCCACCAGGCTGATGAGCGCGATGGGCGTCTGAGCGATGTACGACGCGATCTGGGTGATGTCGTCGTAGGCGCCCTCGGCTTCGGTGTCGAGGATGTCGTATCGCCCCAGTGCATCGAGGCGTGCCTGCTCCTCGGCTGGCAAGGGGGCCTTCATCAGTGAAGGAATCGGCAGCACGTCGCCGAGCTTGACTCAACTCCGTCATACC
>JANNIB010000560.1:0-5384 GCA_031404695.1 Acidobacteriota bacterium | reverse complement strand
GGACTGCGCCATGTCGTCCGGCGGCACCTGCCCCGGGCCGTCCGGCGGCCTCCGCCAGGCGGGATGCATCGCCGGCCGAATGCCGGCCGCATTCACGATCGGGGTTCAAGTCGGATCCGTTCGCGCCGCGCTCAGAGTCGCCGCCGACCGGACCGCGCCACGCCGCCCGGCGCATGTCATGTTCGCGAGCCACTGCTAGGTAACAGAATGGGAAATTCGTCCGGACCTTACTGACGCTTCTTGACGCCTGCAGCCCTTCGCTGCGACGCGCTGGCCAGCCTTCCCACGACCTTCGCGGAGCTCGAAGCGGAGCCGACGACCGGACGGTGCCGGCCCACCCAGCGGCACTGGCACTTTGCGCGGGCTGCGGTCATGGCGTACGCTCGCGCTCCGCAGGTACCCCTCATGGATGACGACTCGCTCTCCCGGCGCGCCGCGGACTTCACCGCCGAGTGGGTCTGGCGCAACACCATCGACCAGCTGAACGAGTCGCACACACCACGTGCCGGCGGCGGATACTCCGGCGCCGGTGGCAGTGGCGGTGGCTCCAGCGCCGGCCCGGGCACCGCCATCGTGGCTGTGCTGCTCATTGGCAACATCGCGGGCGGGTTCGGCGGCCTGTCGTGGTTTCTCGGGGCGCTGATGTTCGCCGGTGGCGCGGTGATGTTCATCCTGGCGGCCGGAGGGTTGGTGCACCTGGCGAGGCAGCCATCCGGCCGGGCCCTCGGCTTCGGTGCGACGGTGCTGCTCGGGACGCTCGGAGGCGGCGCCCTCGGCACCCTGGTGCCGACACTGCTCGGTGGCGACATCCCCCTGCAGGAAGGCGTCGTCGCGATCGGCGGCCTGGGCGCCGTGCTCGGCGTGCTCGTGGGTGGCGTGCGGGCGATCCGGCGATAGCCGTTGGAAACACGAACGGCCCGTTCACCGTCTACTCCATCTTGCCCAGGTGGCAGCCGCCCGCGGGATTATGGGCTCCGGTCCGGCGTGCGGGGCATCGCCGGATGGCATCGGTACGAGGGACGTCATGCATCACAAGCGAAAGGGTCCGAAGTCTACACGCAGCGGCTGCATGCTCTGCAAACCGCACAAGCGCCAGGGGGCGCTGCGCACAGTGAAGGTGAAGGGGCAGCCAGGCCGCCAGTCGCTGCGGCGTGTCGCGACGCTCGATGAACGATAGCCACTGGTCGGGCCACGCGGTCATCGATCTAGTTATGCACCGTGCTTCGCCATCCACTTCGTGAACGCAGGCGACTGTCGCGTGTCCACGGCGGCGCAGGCGTCGATGCGCTCCAGCGACTGCTGCAGCACGCGCGATGCGGCCGGCACCGGATGCGTCTTGAAGAAGGCGGCGATCTCGCGGCCGCGCTCGGCGGAGCAGAAGCCGCCGAGGCCGCTCATGATCGCGGGCACGCCCTGGAAGACGCCGAGCTTGGTCGTGATCGCGTCCCACTCGGAGGTCACGAACGTCCAGGCGAGGTCGCCGTTCGGGCCGGCCAGCAGGGGAGCCAGCAGCGCCGGCGCGTCCTGCGATCGCACCTCGTCCGAGAGCGCGAAGGCCAGCGTGCGCTTCACCAGCGTCGGATCCTGGAAGGCGACGAGCGCGTTGAAGTAGCGGTAGTAGGCATCGGGCGTCCCCGCCGAGGCCTTCACTTTGGCGAGGATGCGGTCGTAGAGCGCGGCGTCGCCGCCGGATGCAGCCACTGCCAGCACCGGCGCGACGAGCGTCGGCGGCACCGACTCCGGACGCTCGAGGTGATCGATCGCCAGCGCGCGAGCTCCGGCCCGCACGGCCTGGTCACCCGCTGCGCCGCCGAGCAGGCCGAGCAGCGTGCCGCGCAGGCTCAGCACGTCGTCGCTGTCGCCGGGTTTCGGCGCGACGCCGATGCGGTCGAGCGCGGGCGCAAAGGTACGGCGGATCCAGCCCTGGAAGGCCGGCCGCTCAGCAGGGTCGGCGATGGCGCCCTGCACGAAGCCGAGGCGTCCGGCGATGTCGGCCGCCACCGCCGGCGTCGCGTCGTTGGCGAGCGCCGCGGCGAGATCGAGGTAAGTGCCCACGTCGTGACGTCCGGCGCGCATCAAGCGCCATTCGTCACCGAGCAGGCTGAGCTTTTCGGCGGCGGTGAGCGCGGGTGTGCGTGTGGCAAGCGCGGTCACGGCTTCGGGCGCGTATTCGGTGAAGTAGTAGCCGCGCGCATCAGCGTTGACGAAGGCGGCGCCGCAGCCCTCGGCGGTGATGGTCTGCGTGGCCGCGGTCACGACCTCGCAGGTGGTGGCGCCGGCGCCGGTGTTCACGCACACCGGCAGCGTCCACGCCTGCGCGGCGCGCGGTGCCGAGCTGGTGCCGCTGACGGCGCCGTCGAATCGCTGTTGCCGGATCGTGACGCGGGTCTTGCCGGCCACGCACGCCGTCTGCACCGACAGCACCGGGGCGCCTGGCTGATCGACAAAGCTGCGCATGATGCGGTTGACGGGCTTCTCGGTGACCCGCGTGACCTCGTTCCAGAAGTCTTCACCGGCGGCATTGCCGGAGGAGTAGCGAGTCAGATACGCCGTCACCGACTCGCGAAACTTCTCGGGGCCCACGTAGGCCTCGATCATGTTGATGACGCCCGACGTCTTCTCGTAGGCGATCGGATCGAACACCTGGTTGATCTCGTCCGGGGTCTCGACCTTGGTGCGGATGGCGCGCGTCGAGCGCAGCGCGTCGAGGCCGAGCGCCGTCTGGGTCTCGCCGGCGGCGTTCAGATCCATGCGCCATTCGGGCTTCCACGCCGCCAGCGGCTTGTTGGCGGCCCAGGTGGCGAAGCCTTCGTTCAGCCAGATGTCGTCCCACCATTTCATGGTGACGAGGTTGCCGAACCACTGGTGCGCGAGTTCGTGCGCGATGACCGACGCCACCGCCTTGCGCACGCCGAGCGAGGCGGTCGCTTCGTCCACCAGCAGCAGGCGCTCGCGGAAGGTGATGGCGCCGGCGTTTTCCATGGCGCCGGCCGAGAAGTCCGGAATGCCGATGATGTCGAGCTTTCCGTACGGGTACGGGATGCCGAAGAACTTGTTGAAGAACGCCAGCTCGAACTCGGCGGCCTCGAGCGCGAAGGCCGTCAGCTCGCGCTTGTCGGGCGTGGCGCAGACGCGAATCGTCGTGCCGTCGGCCGCACCCTCGCGGCACACGAAGTCGCCCACGAGCAGCGCCACCAGATACGTGGACATCTTCGGCGTGGTCGCAAACCTCAGCGTGTGCGTGCCCGGATCGGGTCCGGGCGTGTCCGACACCACGCGTCCGTTCGAGATCGCCGTATCGCCGCTCGGCACGGTGAGTGAGATGTCGAAGGTGGCCTTCTGCGCCGGTTCGTCGAAGCTCGGGAAGGCACGTCGCGCATCGGTGGCCTCCATCTGACTCACCGCGTAAGCGCGTCCGTTGGCCTTGCTCAGGTAGAAGCCGCGCAGCTTGTCGTTGAGGATGCCGCGATAGGTGACCTTGACCGTGGCAGGCCCGGCGGGGAGTGGTGCACCGACCGTGAAGGTCACGGTCTCGGCAGCGGCGTTGGCGGCGGCGGTGGCGGCCACGCTTCGTCCGCCGGCGTCGATGGTCACCTCGTCGAACGTGAGTTCGGCGGCGTGCATGGTGATGGACGTCGCCGGCGCGGCCAGGCGCACGCGGACGGCCGCGGTGGCGCGGAAGGTGGCGGCGCCGAGGTCAGGGGCGAACCAGAGCGTGTAGTGGTCGGGCGTCACACCCGCCGGCAGGCGCTGCGCGGCAGCGGGCAGGGCGGGGAGCACGGCCAGGCAGAGGGCGAGAGCAGCAACGGCAGTCCGCATTCGACCACGGTAACAGACGCGGCACCGATGGCGGCCTCGGGCGGCGGGCAGCGAGGACGAACGGGGTGACGAGCCGCAGTCAGGGCCGGCGGCGGGTGGGCTCGGCTTCCACTTCCGAGCGCTCGCCGTCGCTGACGTAGACGCGGGCCCGGCGGATGCGGCCGTTGGCGATCTGGAAGAACACGGCGCCGGGGGCGGCGTAGCGCTTCTTCGACGCGGCATCGGTGTAGGTGGCGATGATCTGCACCGCCACCGCGGGGCCGCCCCACGGGCCGGCGGTTTCGTGCACCAGGCTGGCGGTGGTCTCGCGCGCCGTCTCGGTTTCGAGGCGATAGACGCGCCGCTCTTCGCTGGCGGCGACGCGCGCGGTCAGCACGCGGATGCCGTCGTGGCCGCGGTAGGTGGCGGTGCCGCGCTGGTCGGGCGTCGGGCCGGTGATGTGCAGCGCGTCGGGCGTATAGAGTGCGACGAAGGCGTCGAGCGTGGCGGGCTGGTCCGAGAGCGCGTTCAGCCGCTCGATCCACTGGCGCACGATGGCGGCGGGTGGCTCGCCCGGCGGCGCCGGTGGCGCCGGCTGCGCCGCCGCGGAGAGGCTCCATGCCAGCATCCAGGTTCCAATCGCCACGCCTCGCATCGTCACCTCGCGGCGCCAATCTACCGTACTCGCGCCGGGGGCCGACGCCTTACGCGGTGGCGGGCGACGCCGGCAGCGTCAATTCGACTCGCAGTCCTCCGAGTGGCGCGGCCGACAGCGCGACGGCGCCGCCGTACAGCTCCGCGAGATCGCGCACGATGGCGAGGCCCAGGCCCGAGCCGGGCGCCGCTTCGTCGGCGCGCACGCCGCGGCGCAGCACCGCCTGCCGCAGATCGGCGGCCAGACCGGGGCCGTCGTCGTCCACGATCACACGGACGCCGGTGGCGCCGCTGGTCGTATGCACGGCGACTCGCGAGCGGGCCCACTTGCAGGCGTTGTCGAGCACGTTGCCAAGCATCTCGTCGAGGTCTTCACGCGTGACGCGCACCGTGTCGCCGTCAGACACCTGGAGCGCGATGGCGAGCGCGCGCTCGCTGTAGACGGTCTGCATCGTGCGGGCCAGGCCTTCGGCTGATACCCGCACCTGGCAGCGCGCGTCGGCGGTGCCACCGGCGGCCGAGGCCCGCGCCTGCGCGAGGTGGTAGTCGACCTGGCGGCGCATCCGGTCGACCTGCTGGGCGATGGCGTCGGCCAGGTCGCCTTGATCGCGGCCGCGCGCCTGACCAGCCACGTGGTTCAGCACAGCGAGCGGCGTCTTGAGCCCGTGCGCGAGGTCGCCCGCCGTCGCCAGGGCGCGCCCGACGCGTTGCTCGCGATCGGCGAGCAGCCCATTCAGCTCGCCGATGAGCGGCTGCACCTCAACCGGGAAGGTGCCGTCGAGGCGGCGATCGCGGCCGTCGCGCACCTCCACGAGCCGGGCCCGCAGCGCGCCGAACGACGCTAGGCCACGCCGCACCAGGAACAGGCCTGCGGCCAGGCACACCACCGCCGTGGCGAGCAGCGGCCACACGTTCAGGAACATGCGGTGGAA
>JANNIB010000559.1:0-8673 GCA_031404695.1 Acidobacteriota bacterium | reverse complement strand
CAATGCGCCTCCGGCGCGGGCGGCGACGGCCCCGCCAGCGAGCCGACCCGCGATGTCGGCCACCCCGTCGTCCGCGCCGACGGCGGCGCCGGTGGCGGCTCGTCCGGAACCGTCCGCCGCGGCGGCTCCCGGCGCGCCGTTGCCCGATGGCGCGCGTGAGCAGTTCCTGGCCGCGGTGAAGGCGGCGAAGGTGTTCTTCTTCAACGCCGTAGTCGCGCAGGCCTACAAGGTCGAGGTCACGCCGGCGCTCATCACCTTCGCGTTCCTGCCCAAGCAGAAGGTGCCGCGCGCGCAGTGCGAAGAGAACCGCGCGCTGCTCGAAGGGCTCGCCGAGCAGACCTTCGGCCGGGGCATTCCCGTGCGCGTCACGACCGTGGAAGGCGACGCCGCGCCGGCCGAGCCGATCGGCAGCACCATGCCGGCGGCGGCCGCGCCGCGGCCGACGATGAAGAGTCCGGTGGCCGGGCCGAGCGGCGACACGCTGCGCGACGAGGCGATGGCGAATCCGGTGGTGCAGTCGATGCTCGAGATCTTCCCGGTCGAAAAGCTGAAGATCGAAGAGATGTGAGGCCGATTCCGTGCTGCCAGGACCGCTCGACACGCTCATCGAACAATTCCGCAAGCTGCCAGGCGTGGGGGCCAAGAGCGCCCAGCGTCTGGCGTTCCACGTGCTGAAGACGCCGCGCGAGGACACCGAGCGCCTCTGCGACGCCATCCGCCACGTGAAAGACAACGTCACCTACTGCTCGGTATGCCAGAACATCACCGACGTGGATCCGTGTCGCTACTGCGCCGACGAGGGCCGCGATCAACGCCTCATCTGCGTGGTCGAGGAACCGCAGAACGTCAACGTGATCGAGAAGTCGCGCGGTTTCCGCGGCGTCTATCACGTGCTGATGGGCACCATCTCGCCGCTCCAGGGCATCGGCCCCGACGACCTCAAGATCAAGGGCCTGCTGGCCCGCATCGACGGCGGCAAGGTCGACGAAGTCATCCTCGCCACCAGCCCGACGGTGGAAGGGGAGGCGACGGCCATCTACCTGGCGCGCCTGCTGCGGCCGCTCGGCGTGCGTGTCACCCGCATCGCCACCGGCATTCCGGTGGGCAGTGACCTCGAGTACGCCGACGAGCTCACCATGGGCAAGGCGATGGAGGGCCGCCGCGACGTGTCGTAGACCGGCCCGGCCGGGCTAGAATCGTCTCGCGTTTCGACGAGATGCTCCCCATCTCCTATCAAGTGCCAGCCGCGGCGATCGTGGTGGTGGTCGGCTTCATGGCGTGCGTGGCCGGCTTCCGGCTGCTGCGCTACGTGCTGGCCGCCTTCGGCTTCATCATCGGCGGCCTGGCCGCCAGTTCCGTGCTGGGCGCCAGCGAAACCGCCTACATGGTGGGCGCGTTCATCCTCGGCGGCATCGCCGGCGCCGTCATCATGGTGGCGGCCTCGTTCATCGGCGTGGCGCTGGTGGGCGCGGGCCTGGGCGCGGCGGCGGTCACGCTCATCTGGACGCAGCTTCCCGGCGACCCGCATCCCTACGTGGTCATCCTCGCCTCGGTGGCCGGCGCATGGCTCGCCACCTGGCTGCAGCGCTACGTGACGATCGTGGGCACGGCCTTCGGCGGCGCGTGGGCGATGCTCGTTGGCGCGCTGGCGCTCACCGGCGACAAAGCGAAGCTGGCCGCTGCGGCCGCCGGCGACGTGTGGGTGCCGTATCCGATGCAGCCGGCGCCCGGACAGGCGTGGGTGCCGTGGGCGTGGCTCGCGCTCGGCCTCCTCGGCGTCTTCCTGCAGCTCAGGGTCACCGGCGGCAGTGGCGGCCGGGTCGTGAAGAGCGGCAAGAAGTAGGCGGCCGCTCAGCGCCCGGCGGTGAGACTCATGACGCGGCCGAGACTGCCCTTGTAGCCGGTCATCTCGAGATAGCCGCGGCCGGTGAGGGCGCTGCCGCGCGTCGTGCCCGTCACCCGCACCATGCCCTCCCAGTAGGCGATGCCGGCGCCGGCGGTGGCCAGCTCCTGAGTGGCGAGCGGCGTGTTCACGGAGAACACGATCTGCTCAGCGGGGATCGTGATCGCCCAGCCCACTGGATAGGTGGCGCCGCTGGGCGCCGCGAAGATGGCGCCGGTGGGCGTCAGGGTGAAGTCCGCGGCGGTGAGATGGCGCGAGCCGCCACGGGCGTCGACGATGGTGCCGCTCGAGCGCGGGTCGCGCGAGCCGTCGGCGCGGCGGAGCTGGTAGAGCATCAGCTCGCGGTTGTCGTCGAGTTGCAGCGACAGCCAGTCCCAGCCCTGCTGCTCCGGCTCGAGGAAGCTGGTGCCGAACTCGTGATCCATCCAGCTGTCGCCGGTGACGGAGAACTCCTCGCCGTCGAGCGTGATGGTGCCGCGCGTCGGCATGCGGGTGAGAGAGTAGTAGTGCGAGGCGTTGCCGGGGCGGGCACCCTTCTGGCTGATGCCGTTGACCCCGTTCACGACCGGCGCCTTGCCCTCGTCGAGCGTCAACTGCACCGAGGCACCGCGTGTCGCGGCGGAGATCACGTGTCGTCCGGACGGATCGAGTCCGGCGCGCCAGTCGTCGTTCCACACGCGGTAGCGATCGGTGGCCGCGCCGCTCAGGCCCGGGCCGCCGCGGCTCAGCCGCTCGTCGAAGCGATAGCGCCGCCCGTCGGGATCCGACACCGCCAGGTGCGCCATGTAGATGTCGCGCACCGCCCAGCGCGACGGGTTGACCGGCGCCGCGTCGATGCCGACGCGGAAGAACGTCACCTGGTACCCGAAGCGCCGCCCCGATGACGTGGCGAGGTTGCCGGTGTAGTACCACCACTCGATCTTGTGGTCGGGATGACTCGCATGATCGCGCGGGAACGCGAACTGGAATCCCGCCGTGGCATCCTTCCAGGCCGATTGCGCGCCGATGGAACAGGTCGTCGCAATCGACAGACAGGCGAAGGCGAAGCCGAGCACGCGCCCCAGCCCCCAGCCCCCAGTCCCCAGCCCCTGTCTATTCTTCATGCTCCACCACCAACTGCGTCGCCTTTCGAGCCGGCAGGAAGCCGGCGATGGCGGTGGCCGCGATGACCGCCAGTGACACCTGCGCCAGGAACAGCACCGGCACGCGGAACTGGATGGTCCAGCCGAAGCTCTGCACGTTGATCACGTAGACCAGCAGCAGCGACAGCGCCAGGCCGGTGACCAGGCCGATGACCATGCTGGTCGTGCCGATGAGCGCCGCTTCGATGACCACGACCCGCTGCACCTGCCGCCGCAGGGCGCCGATGAGGCGCAGCATCCGCAGCTCGCGCCGCCGCTCGAGCACCAGCGTGAGCAGCGTGCCGGCCACGCCGAGCATCGCCACCACGATCGCGATGAGCTCGAGCGCGTAGGTGATGGCAAAGGTGCTGTCGAAGATCCGCAGCACCTCGGCGCGCAGCGCCCGGTTGGTGTAGACGAAGGCGCGGTGGCCTTCGTCGAGCCCGTCGATGATCTCGCGCCGCACCTGCTCGGGATCGGCGCCGTCGCGCAGGTAGACGGCGGCGCTGGTCGGCGGCCGTTCGCCGAAGTAGCGCGCGAAGACCGGACGGTCCATCACCACCACGCCGCGGTCGACCGCGTAATCGTAGTAGACGGCGGCCACCGTGAACGGCCGGTCGCCCATCTGCGTCGCCAGTTGGACGGTGTCGCCCGGAGCGGTGCCGTACTTGTTGGCGAACGCTTCCGAGACCAGCACCGCGTCGGTGCCAATGGCGCGGCTGAGCGCCTCGCGTCCGTCAGGCGGATCCTTGAAGAGCAGCGAGCCGTGCGAACGGACGACCTCGAACTGGCCGGCTCCGAGCACGACGAGATTGCCTTGGTAGACGAGATCGAGATTGCGGAAGGTGTCGACCGCCGCCACCGACGGATGCGCCTCGATGGCGCTGACGATCGACGGCGAGAGCGTCTGGCCGGATCCGGTCGTGGGCGCCACGCCCGGCCCGACGAACAGATCCGCCTGCAGCGTCTGGCCCACCCAGTAGACGACGGTCTCGCGGAAGCTGCCGACCATCACGGCGATGGCGACCATCATGGCCAGCGCCACTGACAGCGCGGCGATTGAAATCGAGAGGCGCGGGATGGCGGCGGTGAAGTGCGCGTGGGCGAGGCGTCCGGTCACGCCCAGCCACGACAGCGGCCGGGCGAGGGCGCGCGCCGTCGCGAAGATGATGACCGGCACCAGCAGCGCCGCGCCGATGATGGTCGCAAAGGCCGAGGCGTAGGCAAAGAGCGGTCGTCCGCCCACCGGGCCCAGCTGCGCGAGCCCGACGGCGGCCGCCAGTATCAGCCCCGGCACCAGAAAGGTCGAGACCTTCAGGCGGACGCGTGACTCGAGGCGGTCGCTGCCCCGCATCGCCGCCGTCGGCGGCACGCGGCTGGCTTCGAGCGCCGGCACGAGCGCGGCCAATAGCGACAACGGCAGGCCGATGCCGAAGGCGAGCGCCACGTGGGCGATCGAGAGCGCTGGTGGCGCGGCGGCGGTGGCGATGTAGAGCGCGCTCACGGTGGCGCCGGTCACGCCCACCGCCAGGTTCGCCAGCACACGTCCGAGGCCGATGCCGAGCAGCGTGCCCACCAGGCCCATGAGCGCCGCTTCGCCGAGAAACAGCCACAGCACCTGCCGGCGGGTCACGCCGAGCGCGCGCAGCATGCCCACTTCCTCGCGCCGCGCCAGCACGGCGACGGTGGCGGTGTTGTAGACGAGGAAGAGACCAACCACCAGCGCCACCCACGACAGCGCCGTGAGATTCAGATGGAAGGCGGCCAGCATCTTCTCGACCTGCTGGCCGCGGCGCGACGGCTTGGCGGCCGTGAGTCCCGCCGGGAGCCTGGCGGCGATGCCAGATTCGGCGGCCTCGAGCTCGGCGCTGGTCGGCGCCTGCGAGGCATCGAGCGTGCCGGCGCTGTGGCCGACCTGCACGTCGATGCGGTCGATGCGGCCCAGGCGCGCGAAGGCGAGCTGCGCCGCCGCGATGTCCATCAGCACGAAGCTGCCGTCCATCACCCGCGCGGGGCCCTTGTCTTCGAGGAGCGCCCGCACGATGTAGGTGTTCACGCGGTCGCCCGCCAGCAGCCGGATCTCGGAGCCGAGGGCGTAGCCGCGGCGACGGGCGAGCTTCTCGGTGATGACGATGCTCTGCGGGCTGGTGAGCAGCTCGAGGAACGACTGGGAGGACAGGGCCGACGAGCCGCCATCGCCGGCGGCCGGGCTGCCCGAGGGGGTCGCGCCGGGTGTCGCGTAGGCGGCGACCGCGTAGTCGCGGACGGTGCGATCGCGCAGGATGTCCACGCCGAGTACCTTCACCGCTTCGGCGCGGCGCGGGCGGAACATGCTCGTGGCCTCGCCGGTCACGATCGCCATGTCGCCTTCGATGACGGGCGAGGCCGGCCCGAAGTCGCGCAGCCAGCCCAGGTCGGCCAGCAGCATCTCGTCGATGCCGCCGGGGGCGGTGATCTCGATCGAGGCCTTGCCAGACACCGTGTCGAGGGCGGTCTCGAAGCCGCGCACCGAGCTCGAGTTCGTGAGCTGGATGGCGATGACGACGGCGATGCCCAGCGCAATGCCGGCCACGGTGGTGACCGTGCGCAGCGGCTCGTGCGCCATCCGTCGCACGATGAACTGCTGGAAGAGGCGATGTCTCATGCCGCGTCGAGGCGTCCGTCGCGCATGCGCAGCGTGCGGGTGGCCGCCGCCGCCACCTCCGCCGCATGCGTGGCCAGCAGCATGGTGACGCCGAGGTCGCGGTTCAGCTCTGCGAGCAGGGCCAGCACGGTGGCGCCGTTGGCCGAGTCGAGATTGCCGGTCGGCTCATCGGCGATGAGCAGCGCCGGCTGGTGCACCAGCGCCCGGGCGATCGCCGCCCGCTGTGCCTCGCCGCCCGAAACCTGCTGCGGGTAGTGGCGCAGGCGATGGGCGATGCCCACCCTGGCCGCCAGATCCGCGGCCCGCGACTCGGCCGTCTTCGCCGGCAGCCCGGCCAGCAGGCACGGCAGGGCGATGTTGTCGCCGATGGTCAGCGTCGGCAGCAGGTTGAAGAACTGAAAGACGAAGCCGATGCGGTCGCGGCGCAGGCGCGTCAGGGCGTCGTCGTCGAGGGTGCCGACGTTCTTCCCTTCGATGGTCAGGCGGCCGGCGCTGGGGCGGTCCATCGCCCCGCACAGGTGCAGCAGCGTGGACTTGCCGCAGCCGGAGGGGCCGGTGAGCGCCACGAAGTCGCCACGTTCGAGCGACAGTGACACCCCGCGCAATGCCGCCACCGGGGTGTCGCCCTCGGCGTAGGTCTTCTCGAGAGCGTCGGCGACGATGAGCGGCATGGATACAGTCTATGACCCATCCACGGTGCCCAACGTCCCCGAGGACCTGAAGTCTTGCGGGCCGCGCCGGATTCGGTTTACGATTGAGTTTCTCTCGCCTCCGCGCTCGCGCGCAGGGGCTGGGAGTCCTGCCTGTTCCTCGGTAGCTCAACGGCAGAGCATCCGGCTGTTAACCGGAGGGTTGCTGGTTCGAATCCAGCCCGAGGAGCCAATCTCGTTCCACGAGATTGTCAACCTCGGCCTGTATTCAGGCGTTGCGCGATCCGCTGCGCGGCTCGCGACTCGGCACGAATCCAGCCCGATGAGCCAATCTCGCAGCGCGAAGCTGGCAGCCTCGGCCTGATTCTAGGTTGCCCGCCGCCTCAAAACTCGGCGTCAGTCGACGAACGTCACGGCCGCGGGCCCCCGCCAGCGCCAATGGCGAAGACGTGAACGACGTCCGCGTCGGTGCTGGCGACGTACAGCCGGCGCGTCGCGTCGTCGTAGGTGCCCGCGCGCAGCAGGTTGGTCGCGCCGTCGATCGGCATCCCCGGCAGGGTCCACTTCGCGTACGGCACCGGCTCCCACGGACCCTTGGCGCCCTCCACCCAACGTGCGATGTTCGATCGGGTAGCCGACCAGCATCTTGCTCGGAACGGGGTCCACGACGCCCACCCCGGCCGGGTCGAACACGCTGACCGAGGGCCCGTATGAAATGCGCGAGATGATCGGCAGGCAGCAATTTCCCGTGAGCGCCGGACCTCCGAGGAGTCCGCGCCACGCCGAGGGGATGACGCCCATGAAGCCGCTCACGAACGCCGAGCGGTCCCAGAACACCGTCGGCGGTTGGCCGTCCGAGAACTTCGGGAGATCCGGCACGCTCACCGTGAACGGCCCGGCCAGCGTCGAGAGGTTGGCGCCGGCCCAATGCGACTTCCACTGTCCGCCCGAGCCGTCGTAGTAGTCCGATCCGCTCACGACCAGGCGCCCCAACCACGGGAGAATGCCACCCGGGATGACGTTCTCGTACACGCTGCTGCGATGCAGGTGGTTGCGGTTCGGCAACGGTTGGCACGGCTCCACGAGGGTCGCCTCCTCGCCGAGCTCCGGCAGCAGCAGCTTGGCCACGCCGGCAATGGAATCACGCTGCGGATTCGGGTTCCGCAGGTAACAGCCGACGTACCGCGTCGTGCCGTCGATGGCGAGCGCGTTGGGCAGGCCGACCTCCAGCGGCAGGCGGAACGTGCCCACCTTGACGACGTCCGCGGCCTGTAAGCGCGGGAGGGTGCGCGGGTCCTGCGCCACCAAGGTCCCGCCGGCGAGGAGCACAGGGCTGCGACGGCGACCGTCTTCAGTATGACCACACCCCTTTCTATAAAAAATAGCGGCCGCGCGCCGGCCGGTCACAACGGCTGGGCTTTGAAACAAGGGCCGATGACCTCAGGCCCGAGCGCTGGATCGGCCCGTTGGGGTGCGCCGGTCGCGCGGCTCCCGCTTCAGGGCGAATGTCGTGGACCCGACACTGCTACTATCACGTGTGACATCGATTGTGGCGCAACCGTTCCTCGGCTCCGCCAAGGAACAAGCAGGACCGAATCCAGACGACAGAGTTCCCCTACAAGGAGGGGATTGCATGACAGGTGTGATCAAGACATTGCGAGCCGACAAAGGCTTCGGTTTCATCAAAGGTTCGGACGGTTCGCAGTATTTCTTTCATCAGAGCGCCATCTACGGCGAGGGTATCGAGATGTTGCGCGAAGGTGACAACGTGGAGTTTGAGCTTGGCCCGGACGGACCCAAGGGGCCGCGAGCTGACAGCGTCAAGCGCACGTCCACCTAGTGCTAGACTCCGCGCCATGTGGCAACACCTCGCTCACGTCCAGAGCGTCATGGCCGTCGCGGCGCTGGTTCTGATCCATCGCCCACTGCTGGCTCAGACCTCGGCGACGTAAATGAAGCCCTATTCAAGCCTATCAAAGGCTTTATCTAGGTAAAGGTTGATGGCCATGCTACCCTGTTTCCCTTTGTGGTTCATAGAGTGAATGATTTCTTGAACCATGATGACATTGTTCGCCACCCTTCTCTTAGGGAGAAAACTACCCTGGTGGTGGCCAATGTATTTAGAAATGAGAGGCCTCAGAATGTTAACGATGACTTTGGAGAGGGTTTTGTAAGAAGTGTTTCAAAGGCTTATAGGTCTGTAGCCCGCAACGGTTTCTATGAGGTTGGATTTCGGGATCAGGGCTATGGTAGCGTCATTAAGGCGATCGTCCACACGACCGGTTTTAAAGGCCAACCTAACCATGTTATAAACAGAGGTGCCCATTACGTCCCAGCATTTTTGGAAAAAGATAG
>JANNIB010000558.1:0-4831 GCA_031404695.1 Acidobacteriota bacterium | reverse complement strand
CCCACCACCGCCAAGCCGGCGCCCGCGCCGGCCACCGCCACGCCGCAGGCGCCGTCACGGCCCACCACTCCGGCGCCGCGGGCTGCGGCCCGGCGCGGGCCGAACTCGCGCGGCCTCATCAGCGCCAGCGGCCTCTTCCAGCCGACCACCCACGACTTCACCGACACCCGCGATTTCTCGTACAACCGCGAGACGGCGACGACCACCGGCGACTACGCCATCGAACGCGGCGGCGGCATCGACGTCGGCGTCTTCGTGCGTCTCTGGCGCAACCTCGGCGCCGGCGCCAGCGTGTCGTCGGTGGTGCGCACGAGCGACGCCAATTTCTCCGGGCGTTACCCGCATCCGTTCTTCTTCAGCCAGATCCGGACGGCCGAGACGTCGGTGTCGGATCTCGACCGCGCGGAAGTGGGTCTGCATGTGTCGGCGGCCTACCTCCTGCCTTCGACGGGCCGGTTCGGCGGCGTCATCTACGGCGGCCCGAGCTTCTTCAGCATCGCGCAGGATGCGGTCGAGACCCTGGCCGTGACCGAGACGTATCCCTACGACACGGTGACGATCGCGCCGAGCGGCAGCCCCACAGAGCTCTCGGAGAGCGCCGTGGGCTTCCATGTCGGCGCCGACGTGGCGTGGTACTTCTCGAAGCGCTTCGGTATTGGCGCGCTGGCGCGCTACACCACCGCGAAGACGTCCGTGGCGATCGGCAGCGGCAAGTCGTTCGACCTGGAGGCCGGCGGCTTTCAGGCCGGCGTGGGCCTGCGCGTCCGCTTCTAGTTCGTTCCTCCGACACCGGCCGGGGCGCGCACGGCGCGCTCCGGTCGAGCTTCCTGCCTGCTCAGGGCCGGCCGTCCGGCTGTCTGTCGAAATCCTCCCCGCCCGACGACTAGTGTGTGAACCTGCGCCCGGATGTCCCGGTGACCAGCGTTCAGACGGCCGGGGCCGCCGACGCTACACTGGGCCCCACGGAGCCATCCATGAAGTATCTGTGCCTGATTTACGACGAGGAAGCGAAGCTGAACGCGATGCCGAAGGCCGAGGGCGACGCCTTCATGGGCGAGTACTTCGCGTTCACGGAAGACATCCGCACCAAGGGCCAGTACGTGGCCGGTGAGGCGCTGCAGCCGGTCTCCACGGCCACCACCGTGCGGATCCGGAACGGCAAGACCACCACCACCGACGGCCCGTTCGCCGAAACCAAGGAACAGCTGGGCGGCTTCTATCTCATCGAGGCCAAAGACCTGAACGAGGCGCTGCAGGTGGCGGCGAAGATCCCGTCGGCCAAGATCGGCAGCGTCGAAGTGCGACCGGTCGTGGATTTCAGCCAGTCGTGACCTCCGGGGCGGATGCCGCGCGGCAGGCGGTAGATGCCGTCTACCGCGCGGACTCGCGCCGCGTGCTCGCCACGCTCATCCGCCTGCTCGGCGACTTCGAGCGGGCGGAAGAAGCGCTGCACGACGCCTTCGTCGCGGCAATGCAGCAGTGGCCGGTCGAGGGCGTGCCGGCTAGTCCACGCGCCTGGCTGGTGTCGACCGGACGTTTCCGCGCCATCGACGCCATCCGGCGCCGGGCGCGGCAACAGGCCTCGCTCGGGGCTCTGGCCGATGAGATCGAGCGGCAGGCGGCCGCCACACCCGACATCGACGCCGATCCGGCCGTCGAGGACGATCGGCTGCGGCTCATCTTCACCTGCTGTCATCCGGCGCTGCCGCCCGAAGCGCGCATGGCGCTCACGCTGCGCGAAGTGTGCGGGCTGACCACCGAGGAAATCGCGCGCGCCTTTCTCACCTCCGCGCCCACCGTCGCGCAGCGCATCGTGCGCGCCAAGGCCAAGATTCGCGATGCGCGCATTCCGTATCAGGTGCCCGCGCCGGCCGAACTGTCCGACCGCCTCGACGTCGTGCTGCACGTGGTCTACCTGATGTTCAACGAAGGCTACTCGGCCACGGCGGGAACCACCCTGACGCGGGCCGACCTGTCGGCCGAGGCGATTCGCCTCGGACGGCAGCTCGTCACGCTGCAACCCGAACCGGAATCGCAGGGCCTGCTGGCGCTGATGCTGCTGCACGAGTCACGGCGCCAGGCGCGCGCGGACGACGAAGGCGATCTCATCCTGCTCGACGATCAGGATCGCGGTCGTTGGGACCGCAGTCTCATTGCGGAAGGCGTGGCACTGGTGGAACGCGCCATCGGCTCGCGGCGCTTCGGTCCCTACACGCTGCAGGCGGCCATCGCGGCGGTGCATGCGGAGGCGGCCACGAGCGAGGCCACCGACTGGGCGCAGATCGTCGGCCTCTACGACGTGCTGCTGCGGGCCGAGCCGTCGCCGGTGTTCGAGCTGAACCGCGCGGTGGCCGTCGCCATGGCACGGGGCCCGGCCGAGGGACTCGCGCTCGTCGACCCGATTCTCGCGCGCGGCGATCTCGACGGCTATCACTGGGCGCACTCCGCGCGCGCCGATCTCTGCCGGCGCCTCGGCCGCACCGACGACGCGCGCGTCTCGTATCTACGCGCGCTGACGCTGGCGAAGCAGGAGCCGGAGCGGCGCTTCCTGCAGCGGCGCCTCGACGCGTTGCCGTGAACGCCTCTGCCGAGTTGTAACGGGGTCTGTCACCGTCACAAGATCGTGACAAGTCGTGACCGTGACAGACCCCGTTACAATCAATGTTGGTGACAGACCCCGTTACAAATAGCGCAGTTACTGCGCGCCGGCGGGACGCGTCGCGGCGCGGTTCACCGCGACGCCCTTCAGGTAGACGGCCGAGATACGGCGCGTGTTGGTGATGTCCTCGACCGGGTTGCCGTCGAGCACGAGCAGGTCGGCGTTCTTCCCCGCCGCGATCGTGCCGGTGTCGCTCATGCGCAGGAACTCGGCGCCGTTTTTCGTCGCCGCCACGAGCACCTGCATCGGCGTCATGCCGGCGGCCACCATGTCGGCCATCTCCACGTGAGGCGCCCAGGCGGTATTGCCGTCGGTGCCGACGGCGATGGTCATGCCAGCATCGGCCAGCTTCTTGAGATTGCGCGCCTGGATGCCCCACGCGGCTTGCGCCGGCGGGCGGTTGGTGGCGCCGGCCTGGATCTTCGCCACCTCCGCGTCGGCGAGACTGCCCTTCAACCACGAGTAGTCGGCGACCACGCCGCGGTCGGGCATGTTGGGGATGAGCACGACGTTCTTCCGCGCTCGGATCAGCGTCACGACCTCGTCATCGGCATCGACGTCGCGGATGCCGTGGGCGAAGGCATCGATGCCGGCCGTGAGCAGCCCCTTGGCATCAGCCAGGTTGAAGATGTGCGCGGCGACGCGGAGCTTCGCCTTGTGCGCCTCGTCGATGACCGGCGTGTAGATCTCGGGCGGCATCTTCTTGTATTTGCCGTCGCGGTCATCGACCCAGATCTTGATGAGATCCACCTTGAGCGCCGCCTGTTCCTGCACGGCCTTGCGCGCCTCGGCCTCGGTGGTCACCCAGTAGGGCACGTCCGACCGCCCCGGTTCCGGCATGGTGAGGCCACGGCCAGCGAGGAAGTAGCGCGCCACACCCGCCGGCGCTGCCGCGCGCACGGCAAACGGCTCGCCAGCCGGATCAAGTCCCATGCTCAGCGCAGCGCTCACGCCGAAATACGCCCGGTCGCGCAGGTCCTTCACAAGCGGCTCGCGCGTGGTGCTGAGGTGCACGTGGGTGTCGATGATGGTTGGCATCACCGTCTTGCCGGCGAGGCTCACCCGCGTGGCGCCGGCCGGCGCCTTCACGCGCACCGCCGGACCAACCTCGACGATCCGGCCTCCGACGACGACGACCGCCGCGTTCTCGATCGGCGCCGAGCCGTCACCGACCACGACGCGCGCGCCCTCGAAGACCGTGGCCGCACCCTGCGCCTGCTGCGCCCCCGGCCTCGCCACGGCCAGACCAGTCGCCACGACGCCGGCCACCGCGATCGCCTGCCAGGAATATCTCGTCATCGCACCCATGTCGGTCTCCTTCACTCAATCGCGGGACTCAGCGCGAGCCGGCCGCTGCCGGCGCCGGCTCGAGGCGCAGCAATGCGCCGTCGTCTTCGTCGGTGAGCACGTAGAGCAGGCCGTCGGGGCCCTGGCGCACGTCGCGGATGCGCTGGCGCAGTTCGGTCAGCAGCGTCTCGCGCCGGATCTCCTGCAGGCGGTCGTTCAGCACGACCCGCTCCAGACCACCGGTGCGCGGCACTTCGCCGCGGCGCGCGCTGCCCACGAACAGATTGCCCTTCCAGCCCGGGAACCGGTCGCCGGTGTAGACGGCCAGACCCGAGGGCCCAATCGACGGCACCCACAGCAGCAGCGGCTGCTCGATGCCGTCGGCCACCGGTGTTTCCGACACCCGCGGGCCATCGTACTGGCGGCCGTAGCTCGAGAACGGCCAGCCGTAGTTGCGGCGGGCCATCACCAGATTCACCTCGTCGCCGCCGTTGGGCCCGTGGTCGGCGGACAGCAGACTGCCCGAGGCGGCGTGCCACGCCAGGCCGAGCTGATCGCGATGCCCAATGGAAAACACCTCCGGGCGCGCGCCTGGACGTCCGAGATACGGGTTGTCGGGCGGGATGGTGCCGTCGTCGCGCATCCGCAGCACCTTGCCGTAGACGCTCGACGGCTCCTGCGCGAACATCCCGTTGCCGGCACCGGTCGTCAGATACAGCAGACCGTCGGCGCCAAAGGCGATGCGCGAGCCGCTGTTGCCCTCTTTCATCTCGCCGGCGAAGATCTCGGTGAAGCCGGTCACCGCAGTGCCGTCGAAGCGGCCGCGGCCGAGCGCCACGGCGCTCTGTGCCGTGGGCGTCGCACTCGCCGCCTTGTTGTAGCTGA
>JANNIB010000557.1:0-11226 GCA_031404695.1 Acidobacteriota bacterium | reverse complement strand
CGTGGCAAGCCCCAGCCCCCAGTCCCCAGCCCCTAGCCCCTAGATAATGACAATCTCCGCATGCAGCGCCCCGGCGGCCTTGAGCGCCTGCATGATGGCGATGATGTCGCGCGGCGTGGCGCCGAGCGTGTTGAGCGCGCGGACGACCGAATCGAGGGTCGTGCCCTCTTCGAGCGAGACCAGCCGTGCCGTGCCCTCGCGCACGTCGACGTTGGTGTTGGGCACGACGACGGTGTCGCCGGTGCGCGCCAGCGCATTGGGCTGCGACACCTCGAACCTCGTGCTGATGCGCACCGACAGGTTGCCGTGCGCGACCGCCGCCGCCGCGATCCGCACGTTGGCGCCGACGACGATGGTGCCCGATCGTTCGTTGATGACGACCCGCGCCGGGGTGTCCGAGATGACGGTGAGGGCCTCGAGACGGGCCATCAGATCCGGCAGCGAATCGCGGTACTGCGTCGGCACGGCGACGGCGACGGTACCCGGATCGAGCACCTTGGCCCGGCCCTCGCCGAGGTCGGCGTTGATGGCGCCGGCCACCCGCACCGCGGTGGCGAAGTCGGGCTCACGCAGCGACAGCGGCACCACGTCGGTAATGCCCATGGTGATGCCGCTGCCCTGCTGCACCAGCGCGCCGTTGGGCACCCGGCCGACCGTGAGGTGGTTCACGGCCACCGAGTTGCCGCCGGCGCCGCCGCCGAAGCCGCCGATCGAGAGCGGTCCCTGCGCCAGCGCGAACACCTGGCCGTTGGGCCCGCGCAGCGCCGTGGCGAGCAGCGTGCCGCCCTGCAGGCTGCGCGCATCGCCGATCGACGACGCCGTGACATCGAGACGCACGCCGGCGCGCGCGTAGACCGGCAGGCTGGCGGTGACGAGCACGGCAGCGATGTTCTCCACCTTCACCTCGCCCGGACGCACCGACAGTCCCAGTTGCTGGAGGATGTTCGCCAGCGACTGCGTCGAGAAGATCGTCTGCCGGCGGTCGCCGGTCTTGTTGAGGCCGACGATGAGGCCGTACCCCATCAACGGCAGGGCCTCCGGGCCCTGCATCGACACCACGTCCTTGAGACGGACGGTGGTATCGGCGTGCAGTGCCGGCGCACGCATCGCCACGGCGAGCGCGGCGATGACGGCGAGGCGGACGGCGGAACGAGTGGAAGCCATGGTCAGAACACCTTGTTGAGAATGCGCACCAGCCATCCGGGCGTCAGGCTGGACCTGGTCAGGCCGCGGCCGAAATAGCGGATGCTGAGCTGTCCGAGCGAGCCGGAGGCCACCACGTTGCCGGGCCCGATGTCGACGACGCGGGCAACGCCGGTGAGCACCACCACCTGGCGGTCGCCGTTGATCTCGATCTCGCGGACGCCTTCGACCAGCAGGTCGCCGTTGGGCAGCACCTCAGCCACGCGGGCGCTGATGGTGGCCGTGAGCGCGCTGGCCCGGGCCGTGGTGCCGCTGCCGCTGAAGTCGGTGTTGCTGCCGCTGCTTGCCAGGTCGCCCAGGCCGACACCGGCCGGAATCTTGTTCTGCAGACCGAACAGCGTCGAGATGCCGACGCCGGTGGTGGTGGACTTTCCGATCGACGCATCGGCGGTGCCGGTGGCGGCGATGGTCTCTTCGACCCGCACGGTCACGATGTCGTTGACGCGGCGGGCGCGCAGGTCGAGGGCCAGTCCCTGCATCCACGCGTTCGGATCGGCCGACGGCATCGACCGCGCCGCTTCGAGGTAGCGCGCGAGCGCCTTGTCCTGGGCGTCGGGCGGCGGCACCGGCGCCTCGGGCTTCGGCTTGGCGGCCGCGGTGGCCGTGGCCGCCGGCGCCGTCGGCCGCGCCGTCTGAGTGACGGCGACGACCGGCAGGACCACGAGCAGGGCGAGCGTCGCGGCGCCGGTGTAGCGCCGGCGCGTTTGGCTATCGGTCATGTCTGATCTCCACTTCGGCCCGCGCGGTGACGCGGGCGCGGAACGTCTTGCGGCTTTCGGGGTGCATGACGCGCACCAGGTCGCCGATGCGGCCGGAATCCACGGCCACCAGATTGGCGCGCACTTCGATGTCGCCCTCGCGCACGACGACCACCACGTCGGCGCCGGCCGTCACGGCCGGCGTCGGCGCCACCAGGCGCGTCGTCAGGCAGGCATCGGCCGCCAGATCCTGCACGGCACGGGCCTCGACCACGTCGTCCTCGACCGGGAAGGCCCGTAGCGCGCCTGCGGTCAGGCGATGCCGTGCCGGCGCGACATCGCCGGCTCCGAGCCGCGTGCCGCGCGGCACCGCGCGTGCCGTGTGCCAGTGATCGACGCTGATGTCGATTAGCACCGACACGTGCGATACCGCCGCCAGCACCGTCGATCCGCCACGCACCACCGGCGCGCGCAGCGCCAGGCGCAGCGGGCCGCCGAGCGCGGCGCCCGGTTCGAGCACCGCATCGGTGACCTCGCTCACCGCCGGCGTCGGCGGCGCCACCACGGTCACCAGCACCTCGGCATCGGCGCCCATGCGCGCGCGCACGGCCGCCTCGACCGCCGCGTGGATGGCCGGGGCGAGCGCGATGGTCGCCAGCGGCGCGGCGGAGGTGAGCGACGCGAGGAGCAGGGCCAGGGACATCATCGGACGATGTTGTTGACCTGGGCGAGCATCTCGTCGGCGGCCTTGATGACCTTCGAGCTCGCTTCATACGCGCGCTGCCCGAGAATCATGTTGACCATCTCCTCGACCACGCTGACGTTCGAGTCTTCGAGGTAGCCCTGCACGAGGGTGCCGCGCTGTTCGGTGCCGGCCGGGCCGGTCTGCGGCTCGCCCGAGGCACTCGTCACCTGGAACAGATTGCCGCCCATCGGATTCAGGCCCGAAGGGTTCTGGAAGGTCGCCAGCTCGATCACCCCGAGCTGCTGGGCGGCGCTCTGGCCGGGAATCGTCGCCGAGACGACGCCGTCTTTGGTGACGGTGACCGTGGTCGCGTTTTCGGGAATCGAGATCTGCGGCTCGAGCGCGTAGCCGTCCGCCGTGACCACCAGCCCCTGGCCGTCGCGGTGCAGCGCCCCGGCCCGCGAGTAGGCGGTGGTGCCATCGGGCAGGTTGATCTGGAAGAAGCCGTCGCCCTGGATGGCCAGATCCAGCGGGCTGCCGGTCGAGCGGAAGCTGCCGCTCGTGAAGTCGCGCGAGGTGGCGACCACGCGTGTGCCGAGACCCACTTCGAGGCCGGTCGGCGAATCGCCGGTGGTGGTGGCGGCGCCGGCGACACGGGTGTGCTGGTAGAACAGGTCCTCGAACTCGACGTGGCTCTTCTTGTAGCCGGCGGTGTTGACGTTGGCGAGGTTGTGGGCGACGTTGTCGATGTTGGTCTGCTGGGCGTTCATGCCGCTGGCGGCGGTATACAGGGCGCGGATCATAACTACTCCTCGTTAAGCGCTAGCGGCGGCCGAACGTGTCGATGGCGCGGCCATCGATGTCGTTCATCAGGACGGAGACGGCCTTCTGCAGGGCCTGGAAACTGCGATTGACGGCGGTGAGCTCGGCCACTTTGTCGACGACCGAGACGTTCGACTGCTCGAGCGAGCCGGCGCGGATGGTGGGCGCGGCCACCGGCGTCGGCGTCTCGTCGGTCTTGAGGAGCGCGCCGCTCTCGCGCACGAGCGCCCCTGGATCGCCGAACTGCACGATGGCGAGCCGGCCGACGACGGCGCCGTTACTGACGACCGAGCCGTCGGTGTCGACGCTGAGCGCGCCCTCGCCCACCGTGATCGGGCCATCCACGCCGCGCACCACGGCGCCGTCGGCGGTGATGAGCTGCCCCTCGGTCGTGCGGCTCAGATGCCCGTTGCGGGTGTAGCGCGGACCGGCCGGCGTATCCACGGCGAGAAACCCGTTGCCCTCGATGGCGACGTCGAGGGCGCGCCCGGTGGGCTCGATGGCGCCGGGACGGGCGTCGAGACGACGGGCGCCGAGCGACGCGTCGATGGCCGATTCAAGCGCGCTGTCGAAGGCCGGGCGCGGCACGTTGCGCTGCCCGGTCCGCTCGCCTTTGTAGCCGGCGGTGCCGACGTTGGCGAGATCCGACGCCAGCCGATCCAGCTCGTCGAGCCGCGTGCGCATGCCGCTCAACGCGACGTAGTGGCCGCCTGCCATGTCCCCGCTCCTTCCGGACGGGCATCCGACGCCCGATCCAGCAGCAAATCGAATCCGGTGCCGGCGCCCTGCAGGCGCACCCACACGTAATGCCCCCAGCGGGCATCGCGCATGCGTGCCTCACCGGCCGCCATCACCACCTGGGCGAGGCGGCGCGTCGCCTCCACGCCGTCGCGCTCGTGGGCGAAGCCCATCGAGATCTCTTCCGGAGCCACGCGGCCGCGCGACCGCGACCCGTAGCGTTCGAGCAGCAGCAACCAGTCGTCGTCGCTGACGAGGAACGGCTCGGGCACCCAGCCGGTCTGCTGACGGAAGATCGACAGCGCCGTGCGCGGCACCGGCGCCGGGAAGGCGACGCGGATGCGACCGCCGTCCGGCGGCCCGATCGGCACCAGCCGCAACGCCTGGATGGCATCGCGGTTGAGGCCCCCGGGGGCGTCGTCGACGCGGCGGGCATCGACCGACGCGAGATAGCTCACGCCGGCCTGTTCGGCCAGCGCGCGCAGCAGCGCCTGCGGATCGACGGCGCCCATCGACCGCAACTGCTCGCCGAGGCGCAGCCGGCTTTCGGCCTGCGCTTCGAGCGCCGCGGCCAGTTGTTCGGGCGGCACCGCGCCCTGATGACGCAGCAGCGCCCCGAGCCGGATGCCCGGCCGCGTCCGTACTTCCTGGCTGGCCGACAGGCCCTGCAGGCGCGTCTGGATGACCGACTCCACGCAGTCCTGAGAGCAGTGCCACTGGCCGTCGAGGGTCGCGCCCTTCGAGGTGCCGAGGCGCCACCACCGCGACTGACGGGTGCAGGAATCAGACGCGCAAGGCGGCATGGCGGGATCCCCGGGTCCGGCGGGTCTTCGTGAGCGAATTCATCCAGCGCTCGATGTCGTCGAGCACGCCGGGCGTTGCGTCGGCGGCCTCGGCGGTCTCCTCGGCCTCACGGGCCGTCACCGGGTCGGCGGCGGCCTCGAGCCCGAGGTGCAGCCGCACCTCGCTCTCCGAGAGCGCCTCGGTCATCGCGATGTCTTCAATCGCCTTGCCCTTGCGGACGGCGGCGGCGATCCGGCGCGTGGTGGCGCGGCGGGTCGAACCGCCGGCCAGCGGCCGGGCGCCGAGCCGTTCAAGTTCTGCCGCCACATTGACGAATCCTTCTTCAGTGGTATCGGTGAGGAGCTCGAGCGCGGCGGTCAGCTGGGCGACACGGGTGGTGGCGTCGGCGGTGACGCGCGTCGATCGCGCCAGCTTCCACAGCAGGACGATCTGCACCAGGAACAGCACCGCCAGGCCGCAGGCCGCGGCCGCCATCAAGGTCGGAACAGAGGTCATAGCTCCATCGCTCTCAGTCGCTCGGCCGGACTCGCAAGCGTCGTAATCCGCACGCCGTAATTGCCGGCCACCACCACCACTTCGCCTTCGGCGACGACCTGGCTGCCGATGAGCAGCTGCACCGGCGCATCCGGTGAGCGCCCCATGTCCACCATCGACCCGGGGCCCAGCTGCGACAACGCCCGCAGCGACATCTCGGTGCGCGCAAAGCGCACCACCAGCGGCAGGTCGATATCGAGCAGCGCCGCCAGGTTGCCGGGATAGGCGCCGTGACCGGCCGACACGTCGCCCGGCGGCGCGCCCGCCCGAGTGCTGGCGCGCGACACCGTGCCCGCAAGCGACAGCGTCGCGAACACGTCACCGCCGCTGGTCACGACGACGCCGGCGCCGTCATCCGGCATCGTCCCGGGCATGACCGGGCCCGGGGTGAGGGTCAGGCCCGCGAAGCCGTCCTTGAGCGTCGTGGCCGCGGCCGCCTGCGCCCACAACTGTGCGAGCATGTCGGCGGCGACACCCGGTTCAGGGGCCTCGTCGACCCCCATCATCGCCCGCCCGATGGCGACGACACCGGCCGCATCCACCCACGCCGTGAGCTGCCCCTCCACCGGGCCCGAGACGGTGAGGGGCGTGCCCCAGCCGGGACCCGACGGCGCCGCGCCGTCTGCAGCCGTCAGGGGGGTGCCGACGACAGCTTCGACCGCGGCGCAGAACTCGCTGCCGAGCGCCAGCCGCAGGGTCTCGATGGTCAGTTGATCGGCCATGTCATGCCTCCGCCACGCCGGCGCCGTCGCAGCGGTGCGCCACGATCACGCTGGCGCGTCCGCCCTGCGCGGCCGGCTGGCCGCGGAACTTGAGCGTGCGCCCGACCCGCAGGTCGAGCGGCCGATTAGTCGCCACGCCGAGGGACATCACGTCGCCGGTCCGCAGTTCGACGATGTCGCGGGTCGTGCAGCGCGTCTCCAGCACAACGCTGAGCGGCATCGGCACGCGGGCCAGGTTCTCGTGCAGCCACAGGCGTTCCCGGCCGGTGGGCTCGCGCCGGTGGCGGTCGAGCCCGCCGGCAAAGTGGGAGTCGGTCTTCTCGACGATGCTGGCCGGCAGACACAGGTTGAGGGTGCCGCGCGCCTCGCCGATGCGCATGTCGAACACCAGCATCACGATGGTGTCGTTGGGCGAGGCGACCTGCAGCATCTGCGGACGGGTCTCGCGGGCGCGGATGCCAAAGCTCAGGTCGACCACCGGGTGCCAGACGTCGGTCAGCGAGTCGAGCAGGATCTTCACCACCGAGTCGACGACGTTCTGCTCGATGTCGGTGAGGGCGCGATCGATGGCGGCGCCCTTGCTTTCGCCGCCGCCGAGCATCCGCTCGATCATGGCAAACGCCACCGCCGGGTTGATTTCGAGGCCGGCGAGCTCGTCAAACGGCGCCATCGAGATGGCATAGAACGCCGTCGGGTCCGACAGCGACATCAGGAACTCGGAGTAGGCGAACTGCTCGACCGACACCAGCGACAGCTCGGTCATCGAGCGCAGGTACGCGGCCAGCGACTGCGACACGTTGCGCGCGAAGCGCTCGTGCAGGAAGTGCAGCGCGTGAATCTGCTCCTTGGAGATGCGGTCGGGGCGGCGGAAGTTGTAGCGGGCGACCTTCACCGCCGGCGAGGCCTGCGGCCGCTCCGCGCCGGCCACCGCGGCCGCCAGGGCGTCGATGTCGCTCTGCGAGAGGATCGTGGTCACGACTAGGCCGCGTCTTTCCGCGCCATCCGGGTGGCGAGCACCGAGCGCAGGCGGGCGATCGCCTGGCTGCGCAGCTGTGAGACGCGCGATTCGCCGACGCCGATGACCTCGCCGATCTCGGCCAGCGTGAGTTCTTCCTCGTAGTAGAGGGCGAGAATTTGCCGCTCGCGTTCGGGCAGCTCGGTGATGGCGCCGGCGAGCAGCCGCCGCATCTCCTCGCGCTCGAGACGGGCGTGCGGGCCTTCACCCGGCTCGATCTCGACGTCGAGCGCCGTACGGCCGTCTTCGGTGGTGGCACTCTGGCGGATGGCGGCGAGTTCGGCCACCTTGAGGCGGTCGAGCATCTTCTCGTATTCGCTCTCGGACACCGCCAGAGCGCGGGCGATGTCGGCTGCCTCGGGCTCGCGTCCCAGTTCGAAGCGCTGGTTGGCGATCGCCGCGTCGACGTCGCGGCGCAGCTTGCGCACCGCGCGCGGGGCCCAGTCGAGGCCGCGCAGCGAATCGAGCATCGCGCCGTGGATGCGCCGGCGGGCGAAGGCGCTGAACGGCACCCCGAGCGACGGCTTGAAGCGGCCGGCCGCGTCGATGAGGCCCAGCACCCCCACGCTCACCAGCTCCGAGACCTCGACCTGCGGCGGCAGCCGGCTGGCGAGCCGGCTGGCCATCGCCTTCACGAGACCGACGTGCTCCATCACCAGCTGGTCGCGGACCGCGGTGTCCTGGTCGGAACTTGCGCTCATCACACGCATCGCCCTGGCTCCCTGTCGTTGCTTGTCTGCCTGGCCATCACGCCAGGCCCATCGCCATCGGCACGCCGAGATCGTCACGGAGCATCGCGGCGGCGAGCACCTCGGGCGTGGCGCGCTCCAGGTCTTCCGGCACGCGCTGTCCCGTGGTGATGTAGGAAATCTGCAGGCCGGTCTCGAGCAGCCACGCAAACAGCGCCGACGGCGAATCCGCCTCGTCGAGACGCGAGACCACCACGCGGTCGGGCGCGGCATCGGCAAAACGCGAAAGAATCTTCCCGGCCGTCGCCACCGAGGTGTCGGCGGGGATCACCAGGTGGGTGCGCACGCCCTCGCGGCGGCCCAGCAGCCGGCGCACGTCGCGCAGGTCGTCGTCCTTGGGCGAGCGGCCGGCGGTGTCCACCAGCAGCGTCTGGCGCGAGGCATTGATGGCGTGCTCGATGTCTTCCATCGTGCGGGCGGTGCGGAACGGGGCGCCGATGATGGCGGCATAGGTCCGTAGCTGTTCGACCGCGCCGGCGCGGAAGGCATCGGCGGCCACCACGCCGAGGGCGCGCTTGCGGCGCACCTTCTCCTGCGCGGCGATCTTGGCGATGGTGGTGGTCTTCCCCACCCCGGGCGGGCCGATGAACACCTCGACGCGGGCGAACCCCTCGGCACCGGCCGCGTACGGAGTGAGATAGGTCGCCAGGTGCTGGCGGACGCCTTCGGGCGTCAGGTGGCGCTGCTGTTTCGCCGACACGCCGGAGGCGACCGCCTCGGCGACCGACTGCGCGATGCCGGCGGCCGACAGCCGCGCCGCCAGGCTGCTGGTCGTGCCCGAGGTGTCGGCGGGCCGTCGCTCGGGAACGGCGGGCCGTCGCTCGGTGTCGGCTGACCAGTCCTCGGGGGCCTGGGCCATGACCTGCACCTCGCGCTGACCGACCCAGCCGCGCCAGCCGCGCGCGCTGACCAGTCCGCTCGACAGCACGACGGCGCTCGGGCCGAATTCCTCGCGAATTGCCTGAAAGGCTTCGCGTACGGTGGGTTGGCGGAACTCTTTGACCTGCAGCATGTCAATCCAGCGTCGCAATCGAAGCCACGTGCACTTGCGGTGGCACTTCGTTGTGCGACAGCACACCCAGATGCGGCAGCACCCTGGCGAAAAGCCGCCAGATGTGTGGGCGCAACGTCGGTGTGCACAGGAGCACAGGTTGTGCCACCGCGCCGGCGAAGATCTCGCCGATGCGGCTGGCCAGGCGCTGCGCCTGCGTCGGGTCGATGGCCAGCACCGCGCCGTGTTCGGTCTTGACGATCGACGACACCAGGCGCTCCTCGAGCGCCGGCGACAGCGAGATGGCCGGCAGCTCGTCGCGGTCGGTCTGATAGGGCCGGCAGATCGAGCGCCCGATCGCCGCCCGCACCGCCTCGGCCACCCCGTCGGTGTCCTTGGCCCCGGGCGCCGCGTCGGCCACGGCTTCGAGAATCGTTGTGAGGTCGCGGATCGAGACCCGCTCGCGCAGCAGCTGACGCAGCACCCGCTGGATGTCGCCGATCGAGGCGATCTTGGGCACCAGCTCCTCGATGAGCTTGGGGGAGGTCTGACCCACGCGGTCCACCAGCTCCTTGGTGTGCTGGCGGGTCAGCAGTTCCGGCAGGAACACGCGGATGGTCTCGGAGAGGTGCGTCGAGAGCGCGGTGGTCGGATCGACCACCGTGTAGCCGGCCGCCGAGGCCCGGTCGCGCTGCTCGATGCCGATCCAGATGGCAGGAAGCCCGAACGCCGGTTCCCGCGTCTGCACGCCGTCGAGACCGCCGCCGGCGGTGCCGGGGTTGATGGCGAGCAGACGGTCGGCGTAGAGCTCGCCGCGCGCCACTTCGACGCCCTTGACCAGGATCGTGTAGTGCCGCGGACCGAGCTGGAGATTGTCGGCGACGTGGACGGCCGGCACCACCACGCCGGTCTCGGTCGCGATCTGACGGCGCACCGAGCGGATGCGCGCCAGCAGTGTGCCGCCCTGGGCTTCTTCCACGAGCGACACCAGCGCGTAGCCCACTTCGACGCCCAGCGGGTCGATGTTCACGCCGCCGTCGAGCGCATCGGGCGCGGCTGTCGGCGCCGCCGCCACCGGCGCCGGCGCGGCGCCGGCATTCCTGGTGGCGTAGGCGGCGCCGCCGAGCACCAGCGCCACGGTGATGAAGGCGAACTTCGGCAGGCCGGGAATGAGCGCCAGCGCCACCAGCGCCGCGGCCGCCGCGGCCAGCGGACGCCAGCGTGCCAGCAGCTGCTCGGCCACGTCGTCGCCCAGATGCGATTCAGAGGCGGCGCGGGTCGTGATGAGACCGCCCGACATCGACACCAGCAGCGCCGGGATGGCCGTGACGAGGCCCTCGCCGATGGTCAGGATGGTGTAGGTCTGGGCCGCCGTCGCCAGGTCGACGCCGTGCTGCAGCACCCCGATGACGAGGCCGGCGGCGATGTTCACGCCGGTGATGAGAATCGCCGCCAGCGCATCGCGCTGGGTGAAGCGGATGGCGCCGTCCATCGAGCCGTAGAAGTCGGCTTCCCGGCGCACCCGGTCGCGGCGCAACCGCGCTTCGGCTTCGTCGATGGCGCCGGCGTTCAGATCGGCATCGATGGCCATCTGCCGGCCCGGCATCGCGTCGAGGGTGAAGCGGGCCGTGACTTCCGAGATGCGCACCGCGCCGTGGTTGATGACGATGAACTGGATGGCGATGAGCACCAGGAACACGACGATGCCGACCACGAAGTTGCCGCCCACGACGAACTGCCCGAACGCCATGATGACGTGTCCGGCCGCCTCGACGCCCTCGTGCCCCTGCATCAGGATGAGGCGCGTGGCGGCGACGTTCAGGGCCAGGCGCAGCAGCGTCAGCAGCAAGAGCAGCGACGGGAAGACCGAGAACTCGACCGGGTTCTTCACGTAGACGACCGTCAGCAGCAGCACCACCGACAGGCCGATGTCGATCGACAGCAGCAGGTCGAGCAGCAGCGGCGGCATCGGCACCACCATCAGCATGACGACCGACAGCAGGGCCACCGGCACCAGCAGTTGCGAGAAGTGACTGGACTTCACTGCGCTCATGACTCACCTACAACAGCAACTGGCGGATGCGGACGAGATACGCCAGCACTTCCGCGACGGCGCCGAACAGATCGGCCGGAATGGCATCGCCCACTTCGGCGCCCTTGTAGAGCGCCTGCGCGAGCGGCACGTTCTCCACGGTGGGCACGCCGTGGTCGTAGGCGAGCTGCTTGATCTTCTGGGCCACCAGGTCCTGCCCCTTGGCGACCACG
>JANNIB010000556.1:0-2627 GCA_031404695.1 Acidobacteriota bacterium | reverse complement strand
GGCCCGTCAGACGGCCAGCGCGATCCCGCCGCCACCGCCTGCGACGCGGCCGGCGGCCACGGCGCCGACGGCCATCCCCGCTCCGGTGACTCCGCCGGTCGCGCCGGTGCCGATTGCCGCGCCCGTCTTCGACCCGCCCATTCTCGCGCCGCCGCGTGTGCAGCCGCCGGCGCCGGAGCGTCGTCCCGCGCCCGCCGATCCGGCGCCGATCCCTGCCGCCGCCCCCGTGGTGCCGGCGCGTGAGTCGGACGACGCGCTCGTGCGACGCGCGCTCGACACCTACGAGCGCGCCATCGAAGGCAAAGACGTCGCGCTCTTCCGCTCGGTGCGGCCGACGCTGTCGGCCGACGAGGAACGCCGGCTGCGCGCCAGCTTCGCGCAGATCGAGCGCCAGGAAATCGAGATGCGCGTCGAGCAGGTGGCCATCACCGGCGACACCGCCGAGGCGCGTGTGGCCCGCGTGGACACGGTGCAGACCGGCGGCCGCGCGCAGACCTCGCGGTCCACGCAGACCATCCGTCTGGCGCGCCGCGGCGCCGGCTGGATCATCGTCGAACTGGGTCGCTGACCCACCACTCGGAGGAGAGAAGATGTCGAGATCAGTGTTGACGGCGGTGCTGTGCCTGCTGCTCGGGGCGCTGCCGGCCCAGGCCCAACAGCCCTACAACGTCGCCGTGCGCGTCGATCAGCTGGCGCGCATCTTCGCCGACCTGTACGGCCGCGACGGTCTCGTCGTCGACAGCACGGCGGCGCTCGCCGGCGGTCAGTCGCACTCGGGCCACTTCCGCGGCGGCTTCGAGAGCGAGTTCTCGCAGTTCGGACTGGCGCTCACGAGCCAGCTGGTGTCGCTGCCGTACCCGACGCCGGCGGCCGGCTTCACCTACCAGTTCGATGCGGCGCTCGGCGTCTTCACGCGTACGACCAACGGCTTCGGGCCGATCCTGTCGGATCGCTCCGAGACCATCGGCGCCAAACGGCTGTCGTTCGGCTTCGCCGCGCAGCGCCTGCGCTTCGACTCGATCGAAGGCCTCGACCTCGACCTCGATGCGATCCCGGCGGTGTTCACGCACGAAGGCGCCGGACTGCGGGGCGGCCGCGAAGACGTCATCACGACGATGAACTCGGTCGAGGCCACCGTCACGCGCTCCACGGCGTTCATCTCGTACGGCGTCACCAACCGCCTCGACGTCTCGATCGCCATCCCGATCGTGACTGCCGACATGCTGGTCACCTCGCGCGCCACCATCCGCCGCCTCGGCACCACCGAATCGCAGATTCACTTCTTCCGCATGGCCGACGACTCGGTCGGCGATGAACGCACCTACACGGCGTTTGGCCAGGCCACCGGCATCGGCGACGTGAACCTGCGCGCCAAAGCCACGGTGAAGCGCTCGCCCCGTGTCGGGCTCGCCGTGGGCGTGGACGTGAAACTCCCGACCGGCGACGAGATGGACCTGCTCGGCACCGGCGCGACCGCGGTGCAGCCGTACGCGGTGTGGTCGGCCTCGTTTGGCCCCTTCTCGCCGCACGTGAACGCCGGCTACCGCTGGAACGGCTCGAGCGTGCTGGGCAGCGACGCCGGGTCGGGCCAGGCCCGCGACCTGCCCGACGTGGCGGTCTACAGCGTCGGCGGCGCGCTCGAGGTGCATCCCCGCCTGACCTTCGCCGTGGACGTCCTGGGCCGCATGGTGCTCGACTCGCCGCGGCTGTCGCGCACGACCTTCCGCGGGCTCGACGCCGCCCAGACACCCCTGGCCGACATCGACTTCCGCCGCCGCGCCCTGAACGAGCTGTCGGCGGCCACCGGCTTCAAGCTCAACATCGCCGACCGCCTGCTCGTGAACGCGAATCTGCTGTTCCAGCTCAACGCTGACGGCCTGCGGGCGAAGGTCTCGCCCATGATCGGCGTGGAGTACGCGTTCTAGCCCGGGGTGACTTCACGGCTCGGCTTGTGCCTATAATGGAGACAGTAGCCGTGTCCCCAGCACGGTTGCCAACCAGTATTCGACAGCGAGGTGTCATGACTATTCATGTCCATGCTCGCGTGCACGCCGTTTGTCTCGCCGCCCTGCTGGGGTTCGTGACCTTCGGACTGCCCGCGGACACATTTGCCCAAGCCGCTACCGACAAGGTGCACGTCGCCCGTCGACTGGGCGGCCCCGCGCGCTTCACCCCTCCGGTCCGCACCATCGCGAACATGCAGAAGACGTTCGCGCGGCCGGTCACGCAGCGCGACCTCACGACCGTATTGAAGCTTGCGGACCTCTCGTACCTCGAGGCCGACATCAAGAAGGCCATCGCCGACGGCGCCGTGCGCGAAGTCACGATCTCGCCGGGCACGAACATGCAGTGGATGGCGCTGCGTAAGGGTGGCCGCCGGGCCGACATCCTGCGCCTCGTGCGCTGGCAAGGCCCGAAGCCCTTTGCCGCCTTCGAATTCGTCATCGACGACCTGAAGGAAACCTACACCTTCGTCATCCCGCAGGATTGCGGCAACCTCTCGCTGGTGTCGCGTGAGCCGAGCCGGGAGGCTGCGCGCCGCGAGGCCGAAGCCGCCGCCGCCCGCGCTGCCGAAGCGGCCCGCGCCGCCGAAGCGGCCCGCGCTGCCGAAGCCGCCCGCGCTGCCG
>JANNIB010000555.1:0-23018 GCA_031404695.1 Acidobacteriota bacterium | reverse complement strand
TTCCACACGCCGGCGCACATCGTGGCCGCGGCCAAGGCGGCCATCGACGCCAATCATCATCACTACACGGGCCCCACGGGGCTGCCGGCGCTGCGCACGGCGATTGCCTCGGCTCTCAAGGCCGCGCATGGGCTCGACTACGGGGCTGATGAGATCGTCGTGACCGCCGGGGCGCAGGAGGCCGTCATGCTGACGATGCTGGGGTTGTGCGCGCCCGGCGACGAGGTGCTCATCACGAGCCCGCGTTTCACCACCTACGACACGGCGGTGCGACTCTGTGGCGGCGTGCCGGTGCCGGTGCCGACGTACGAGAAGGACGACTTCGCGCTCGACGTCGCCGAAATCGAGCGCCGCATCACCCCGCGCACGCGGCTGTTCGTGCTGACCTCGCCCAACAACCCGACCGGCGCGGTGACGCCGCCGCCCGTGATCCGTGCCATCGCCGAGCTCGCCCTGCGGCACGACCTGCTCATCGTGGCCGACGAGATCTATGCGCGCATGATCTACCCACCCAATGAACACCTGTCGATCGCCACCCTGCCCGGCATGCGAGAGCGCACGGTGACGTTGAACGGCTTCTCGAAGACCTACGCGATGACCGGCTGGCGCGTCGGCTACCTCGCCGCCCCTGGCGATTTCGTGGCGAAGGTCACCGAACCGCGGCACACGCTCTCGATCAACACCTGCACCATCAGCCAGTATGCGGCGCTCGCCGCCCTGACCGGGCCGCAGGCGCCGGTGCAGCAGATGCTCGACGACTACGCCGAGCGTCGCGCGTGGCTCATGCCCGCACTGACGGCGGCCGGTTTCACCTACGGCCACCCTGGCGGGGCGTTCTACATCTACACGAACATCTCGTCGTCGGGCCTGCCGGCGCCAGAGTTCTGCGAGCGGCTGCTGCGCGAGACCGGCGTGATGGTGTTCCCCGGCACGATGTTCGGCGACACCAGCACCGACTACATCCGCATCAGCTACCTGCAGCCGCTGCCGCTCATCCGCGAGGCGATGAGCCGCATCGCAGACTTCTCGGCACGAGCCAAAGTCAAGCCAGGGCCAGAATAGGGACAGTCCCCATGTCGCGATTCGTCGGTATCCAGATCAGCCCCATCAGCTTCGTGGACGAGGGCGTCGAGGCGGTCCTCGACACGCTCCAGCACCGCGTCGGGGTCAACGTGCTGATGCTCGGCACCGTCAGCTGGCTCGGCCTGAAGAGTGGGCGCTCGATCAGTCACGCGCTCGATGGCTGGCCCGATCACGGCGTGCCCGAGCCGTATCAGATGCGCGGCGGCGCCTACTTCGACCCCGATCCGCGCTACTACCGCGACACCTTCATGGCCGACTACCGCAGTCGCGATGCCGAGTTCGAGGGGAAGGACATCCTGCGGATGGTGCTGCCGGCCGCGCACGCCCGCGGCATGCAGGTCTACGTCGAGCTGATGGAGCCGTTCTTCAAGTACGCCGGGCACGGCTCGGCCGCCGCCGTCGAGGTGCCGACGCTGGCGCAGGCGATGGAGATCGACCTCGTTGGCCGCTTCGGCAGCGAGCCGTCCACGTCACACCCCGGCTACCGCACCTGGATCCACTCGATGATCGAAGACCAGGTGCGCAATCACGCGATCGACGGCGTGATGTGGTGCAACGAGCGCAACTCGCCGCTCGACACGTTGATTCAGGGCGGGGCGCCCGGCGACTTCTCGCCGGCCGCGCGGCGCCAGGCGCAGGAGCGTGGCGTCAACGTCGAGGCCTGCCGCCAGGCGCTGCTGCGCCTCTACGACTTCATGCAGGAAGCCGCCGCCGGCAAGTCGTTCGTCGACGGCACGCTCATCACGTTCCTGCGCGCGCTGCTCGACAATCCGGAGGCGCTGGTCTGGGAGAAGTTCTGGCTGGAACGCAACAAAGACCTCGACCGCGAGCTCTACGGCCTCGTGAAGTGGTGCAAGCCCACGTTGCCCTTCGGCCTGAACGTCTGGAACCGGAACCACTTCAACCTGCTGCGGCGGGCGCAGTGGCCGTGGGCCGAGCAGACCCGCTACGCCGACTTCGTGAAGCCGATCACCTATCAGCACCAGGCCGGCGAGGTATGGAACAAGGAGCTCGGCTTCTTCCGCAAGACGGTGCTCCGCGACTTCACGCCCGATGAGGCGACCACGGCACTCTTCCGTATTCTCGGCCTCGACGAAGCGCCGTTCGCGCAGCTGGTCGCCGCCGGCATGGACCCTGACACCTACGTCTTCGGCCAGTGCGCCGAGGCGGTACGCGGCGTCGAGGGCCGGGCGAAGGTCTACATGGGCATCGGGGTCGATGCGCCACGGACCAAACCGGAGACGGCCCGCTGCTCGACCGACATCGTGAAGCGCTCAGTGCTGGCGACCTACCGCGCCGGCGGCCACGGTGTGGTGCTGGCGCCCAACTACGCGTCGATGCATCTGACGCACCTGGACGGCGTGGCCCAGGCCCTCGACGAACTCGGGGCTGCGATGACCGACGCCTCGCCCGCTGCCACCGCGGCGCCGCTGCTCGAGATCAGCGACCTTCAGACCGTCTTCACATCGGCCGACGGCGGCCAGGTGGCGGCCGTGGACGGCGTGAGCCTGCAGGTGGATGCGGGAGAGACTGTCGCCATCGTCGGCGAGAGTGGCTCGGGCAAGTCGGTGACGGCGCTGTCGATCATGCGGCTGCTGCCGGCCCGCGCCGGCCGCATCGCCCGCGGGTCGATCCGGCTCCGTGGCCGTGAGTTGACGACCATCGCCGAGGACGAGATGCGGGCGGTGCGCGGCCGCCACATCGGCATGATCTTCCAGGAGCCGATGACCAGCCTCAACCCGGTGCACACGGTGGGCGCCCAGATCGCCGAGGTGGTGCGGTGTCACGAGGGCGTCGCCCACGCCGCCGCCGCCAGGCACGCCGTCGACATGCTGGCGCTTGTCGGCATACCCGAACCGGCGCGCCGCGCCGGCAGCTACCCGCATCAGCTCTCGGGCGGCATGCGGCAGCGGGTCATGATCGCGATCGCGCTCGCCTGCCGGCCGAGCGTGCTCATCGCCGACGAGCCGACCACGGCGCTCGACGTGACCATCCAGGCGCAGATCCTCGATCTCATGGAGAATCTGCAGGCCCAGCTCGGCATGGCCATCGTCTTCATCACCCACGATCTCGGCGTGGTCGCCCAGATCGCCGATCGTGTGATGGTCATGTACGCCGGCCAGGTGGTCGAGGCCGCCGCCGTCGCCGACCTGTTCGCCGCGCCCCGCATGCCCTACACCGCCGGCCTGCTGGGCTCGATCCCGCGGCTGGGCCGGGCCCGCAACGGCCAGCGCCTGCACGCCATTCCCGGCCAGGTGCCGTCGCTCACGCACCTGCCGTCCGGCTGCCGTTTCTCCACCCGGTGCGGACACGTCGAGCCGCGCTGCACGACGACACCGCCAGCGCTCGACGCGGCGAACGCCGGCCACGATGTGCGCTGCCTGCGCTGGCCCGAGCTGGCGCTCGGACGCGGAGACCGCGCATGAACGCCGAGTTGCTGCGCGTCGACGGTCTCGTCAAACATTTCCCGATCCATGGCGGCGTGTTCAACCGCGTCGTCGGCCACGTCAGGGCCGTCGAGGGCGTGAGTTTCTCCGTCAACCGCGGCGAAGTGGTGGGTCTCGTCGGCGAGAGTGGTTCCGGCAAGACGACCGTCGGGCGGCTCATCCTGCGCCTCGAACAGGCCACGGCAGGCGGCGTGCGGTTCGATGGCACCGACGTGCTGCAGCTCGCGCCCGAGCCGCTGCGCCGGTTCCGCAAGCGGATGCAGCTGGTGTTCCAGGACCCCTACGCCAGCCTCAATCCACGGGAGAAGGTGCGCGACGTGCTGGGACACGCGCTCGCCCTGCATGGGATTGGCACCCGCGGCGACCGGGCCGCCCGCGCCGTGACGCTGCTCGAACAGGTGGGCCTGTCGGCCGACCACCTCGACCGGTTCCCCCACGAGTTCTCCGGCGGGCAGCGGCAGCGCATCGTCATCGCGCGGGCGCTCGCCGTGGAGCCGGAGTTCCTGGTCGCCGACGAGCCGGTCTCGGCGCTCGATGTCTCGATTCAGGCCCAGGTCATCAACCTGCTCGAAGACCTGAAGGCACAGTTCGGGTTGACGCTGCTCTTCATCGCCCACGACCTGGCGGTGGTCGAACACATCTGCGATCGTGTGATCGTGATGTATCTCGGCAAAGTGATGGAGATCGCAGGCGCCGATGCGCTCTATGCCCGCCCGGCGCACCCCTATACGCAGGCGCTGCTGGCGGCGGTGCCGGTGCCCGATCCGACTCGGCGGCGCCAGCGCGTGGCACTGCAGGGCGATATGCCGAGTGCGGTCAACCCGCCGTCGGGCTGCGTGTTCCGCACGCGCTGCCCGCGCGCTGAGAGTCTCTGTGCCACGACGCCGCCGCCGATGCGCGAGGTCGGGCCCGGCCACCTCAGCGCCTGCCACTTCACGGCGTGAGCCGATGAGCGTCGCCCGCTATTACGCCTGGCTGTCGTGGTTCCAGGATCTGGCGCGCGGCGTCGCGCACGACACCGGACAGCGCACCTTCACCGTGCACCGGCACCTCGTCGGCGACGACGGCACCACCTCAGGCGACGTGCTGCACGAGCGCCTGCTCGTGGGACTCAGCTCCACCGCCGACGCGGCCACGCCTGACAGCCTCGAGGTGCTCGACGCCGGCTGCGGCCTGGGCGGCACGGCGCTGTTCCTGCACGCGCGGCTCGGCGGCCGCTACACCGGCATCACGCTGAGCGACACGCAGGCCGCGCGCGCCACGGCGGAGGCGGCGCGGCGCGGCGTCACTGATGCCTGCCGGTTCGTGGTCCGCGACTACGACGCCGACCTGAGCGACCTGCTGCCGGACGGGGCCGACCTCGTCGTCGCCATCGAGTCACTCGCACACGCGCCCGACCCGGCGGCCACGATTGGGCGACTCGCGGCGCGGCTGCGGCCGGGCGGGCGACTGCTGCTCGTGGACGACGTGCCGATCGATGCCCTGGCGCACGACGACCCTGACTTCGCCGGCTTTCGCGCCGGCTGGCTGTGCCCGGCCATCGCCCGGGAGTCGGCGCTCACGACGGCCTTCCACGCGGCGGGGCTGACGGTCTGTCACGACGACGACCTGACGCCGCGCCTGGCGGCTCGTGGCGCCGCCACGCTCACGGCGCTCACCGCGGCCAGCCGCGCCGCCACGTTCCTGCTGCGCCCGACGCCGGCTGGCGTGCTCATGGGCGCCCTGGATGGCGGCCTGAGGCTCGAGCGCCTGTATTGCCGTCGGCTCGTCCGCTACCGGCTGATCGTCGCGAGCCGGGCAGGCCGGGCGCACACCACTCCCGACGGGTGACGGGCGCGGCGCCACCCCTCCGACCGACGCGGTCGAGCGCTGCCTAGCGGCAGCCCGGGTGCATGCAGTTGCAGTGCAGCTCGGTTTCGGGTGCCTTCTTGCAGTAGTCGCTGCAGTACTTCTGGCCAGCGGGCGCCGGGCAGTCGCAGCTCGGGTGCGCGCACTTGTTCGCCGGCGTGGCGGTGGGCTCGGGCATGTGGTCCCTCGCTTTCTCCGCACATCATGCGCCGGAATTGCGCGCCGTGCCACTGCCGTGACCCAGCACGGCTATACTGCCGCCCGTGCCACTCGACCACTACCTCACCCTCGGCCGCTCGGGACTCCGCGTGAGCCCGATGTGTCTCGGCACCATGACCTTCGGCGACGACTGGGGCTGGGGCTCGCCGGTGGCCGAATCGGAGGCCGTCCTCGCCCACTACCTGGAGCGCGGTGGCAACTTCATCGACACCGCCAACGCCTACACGCGCGGCCACTCGGAAGTGATCATCGGCGACGCGCTGGCGCGCACGCCCGGGCGGCGCGACCGGGTGGTGCTGGCCACGAAGTTCCTGTCGAACCTCTACCCCGGCGATCCCAACGGCGGCGGCGCTGGACGCAAATCGCTGCAGGCGGCCTGCGAACAATCGCTGCGGCGCCTGAAGACCGACTACATCGATCTCTACTGGATGCACTGCTGGGACGCCTTCACCCCCATCGAAGAGACGATGCGCGCGCTCGACGACCTGGTGCGCGCCGGCAAGGTGCGCTACATCGGGTTCTCGGACACGCCGGCGTGGAAAGTGGCGCAGGCGCAGACGATGGCGCTCTTCAGGGGCTGGACGCCGCTCATCGCCCTGCAGATCGAGTACTCGCTCATCGAGCGCACGGTCGAGGGCGAGCTGATGCCGATGGCCCGTGAACTCGGCCTCGGCGTCACGCCGTGGTCGCCGCTGCGCGGCGGCGCGCTGTCGGGCAAGTACACGCGCGCCAATGCCGGCACGGTCACGGCGGCCCGCGGCGAGCGCGTCACTAGTTTCCTCACCGAGCGCACCTACGCGATCGTCGACGAGCTGCAGCGCATCGGCGCCGACGTCGGGGCGAGCCCGGCCTCGGTGGCGCTGGCGTGGGTGCAGGGCCGCGCCGGCGTGACGTCGACCATCATCGGCGCGCGGCGGCTCGACCAGCTCGAACAGAACCTCGCCGGCCTCGATACCATGCTCACGGCGGACCACGTCAAGGCACTCGACGCCGTCTCGGAGCCGGTGCTCAACTTCCCGGCCGGCATGCTGAAGTTCATCGGGATGTTCTCGCAGGGCGGGATCACGGTCAACGGCCACACCGCTCCGGCGTGGCCGATGGCGCCGAAGACCGACGCCGACCGTTACTGAGCAGGCGGCGCCGGCGTGGCGCAACCGCTGACCGAGGCCTCGGTGCGCGTCCAGCGCGGCGCGCCGGACCCGGCAAACGTCGCGGCGCTCAACTGGCGCTGCCCGCGCACCCACGCCAGCGCGGCGTCGCGCACCTGCACGTCGCGAGGGCCGGCCGCCAGTGCGTCGGCGGCGGCGAGACCGAGACTGCGGACCCGTGCCGCCAGAAAGTCGGTCATCACAAGCGTGAGACGTTGGTCGGGCGCCACGGGACCACCCGACGCATGGCGCACCTCGATGTCATCGCGCTGAGCGCGGCAGCTGATCTCGACACGCAGCCCCGATACGCCGAGCGCACGCGCCCGCCAGCGCGGGCGCCGCAGGTGATCGAGCAGCAGCGCCTGCAGGTCGGCGCCCGTCAGCGTCAGGGACACGACGCGGTTGTCGAAGGGAAAGAGGTCGTAGAGCGCGCCCAGCGTGAGCGGACCGGCGGCCAGGTCGGCGCGCAGGCCGCCAGGACCGGCGCCGTAGCTGAGCGCGGCGTCAGCACCCGGCACGACGGCGGCCAGCGCATCGGCGAACAGGTTGCCGAGCGGCGACTCGGCATCCCCGGGTCCGCGCGCGATCGGGGCGTCGAGCGTCACGCCGAGCGGCGCGGCGCGCCACTGCGCCACCCGGCCGAGTGCCGGCGCCATCGCCTCGCTCACCGCGGCCACCGGCATCACCGCCCGTCCTTCGTAGTGCGCCGCGCGAGCAGCGGCCGTCGGGCCCGGCACGCAGTCGCCGCTCCCGGCATCCTGCCACGCGCAGATGTCCTGTGGCGCGAAGATCCGCGCGGTCTCGACGGCGCCGGTGGCCCGTGAGACACGCAGGTCCACGCGACTGAAGGCCCGTCCCCACGAGAACGCCTGCACGATCGGGATGCCGGCGACACGGTGCGCCACCCCGTCGTGCGTGTGCCCGGCGACGATCGCATTCACGAGCCCCCCCGGCAGGCGCCGCGCCACGTCGAAGATCTCGGCGCTGTCGTCACAAAGGCCGAGATCATCCGGGACCGCAAAGGCCGAGCACGAGCCGCCCGCGTGGGCGACCACGACCACCACCGTCGCCCCACCGGCGCGAAGCGCCGTCGCCTCACGCACGATGGCGGCCGCCAGCGGCGAGGTGGCGAGGCCGCCCACGTTGGCTGCCAGGGTCAGCGACAACGCGTCGTAGGTCATCACGCCGACCAGGCCGACGCGCACGCCGGCCACGGTCACGAGTGCCGACGGCACGACGTTCGGCCAGGCCACCGGCGCGTGCGTGCCGGCGTCGACGAGATTCGCGGCGAGCATCGGGTAGCGGGCCTGGCGGGCGAGCGTCTTGAGCGCCCCGCGCACGTCGCCGGCCGGGCGCGCGAACGGCCAGGCGTCCACGGCGCCGAACTCGAGATCGTGGTTGCCGACGGCCGCGGCCGTGTAGCCGAGCGCGTTGTAGGCATCCACGACCACCGCGCCCTCGGACATGTTCGACTCGATCCCGCCAAGATACGTGTCGCCGGCATCGACCAGGACGACGCCGCCGCCATCGGCGGTCCGTGCCGCGCGCAGATTGGCCAGGTAGCCGCCGAACACCGCCAGCCCGCCACGGCCGTCACGCGGAAAGACGAAGCCATGCAGGTCGGTGGTGCCGACGATCGACACGGTGAGCGCGTCGGGCGCCTGGCTGGCGCCCGCCGCCAGGCCCGCGGCCGCGCTCAGCACGGCCACCAGCGACGCCGCCAGGCGGGATCGCCGCCAGACGGGCCGGAACCTCGGTGCGCGCGCAGCAGTCGAAGCAATCATCGGGGGAGTGTCCGACCAAGGATACCCGGCCCCGGCCCGGGCGTAGGCCGCCGAAGCGGCGCGGACGGCTTAGAATGGGAGTCTGCCCGGTTCTCTGGATTACATGTCGATCGACGCGCGCGTCTGCGGGAAGTTCCTGGAAGTCGGTGGCCGACGCTTTCTCGTGAAGGGCGTGACCTACGGCACGTTCGCACCTGACGCCTCGGGCCGCCAGTACCCCCCGCTTGCCCGCGTGCAAGCCGACTTCGCAGCCATGGCGGCGGCGGCCGTCAACACCGTTCGCACCTACACGCCACCGGCCGACGAGGTGCTCGACGCCGCCCACGCCGCGGGCCTGCGCCTGATGATCGGGCTGCCGTGGATGCAGCACGTCGCCTTCCTCGACGACGCCGCGCTGGCAAGGCGCGTCCGCCGCGAGGTGGCCGCCGCCGTGCGTCGCCTGGCGCCGCATCCCGCCGCGCTGCTCTTCGCCGTGGGCAACGAGATCCCGCCGGGTGTGGTGCGCTGGCACGGCGCGGCGCGCGTCGAGCGCTTCCTCCGCGAGCTCTACCACGACGCGAAGGCGGCGGCGCCGGCGGCGCTGCTCACCTACGCGAACTTCCCGCCCACCGAATACCTCGACCTCACCTGCTTCGACGTTTGCGCCTTCAACGTCTACCTGCACCGCGAGCGCGACCTGCGCGCGTATCTCGGGCGTCTGCAGCACCTGGCCGGCACCAAGCCGCTGCTGCTGGCCGAAGCCGGCGCCGACAGCATTCGCGAAGGGCTCGACGGCCAGGCCCGGCTGACCGCGGCCCAGTTGCAGACGGCCTTCGCCGAAGGCGCCGCCGGTGCGCTGGCCTTTGCCTGGACCGACGAGTGGTGGCGCGGCGGGCACGAGGTGGACGACTGGGCGTTCGGACTGGTCGATCGCGAACGCCGACCGAAGCCGGCGCTGACGAGCGTTGCCGGCGTCTTCGCCGAGGCGCCCTTCTCCGCCGCCGCGCAGCGGACGTGGCCGCGCGTCTCGGTGGTGGTCTGCGCCTACAACGCTGGCGACACCATCGACGGCTGCCTGCGCTCGCTGCAGGCGCTGACCTATCCCGACTTCGAGGTGGTCGTCATCGACGACGGCTCGCGCGATGACACCGCCGCGATCACGCGACGCTACCCGGCCGTGCGGCTGGTCAGCATTCCCAACGGCGGTCTCGCCGCCGCGCGCAATATCGGCATCGCCCACGCCACCGGCGAGATCGTGGCCTACACCGACGCCGACGTGCGCGTCGACCCCGACTGGCTCACGTATCTGGTGCAGCCGATGCTGCACGGCACCATGGCGGGGTCCGGCGGGCCCAACATCGCGCCGCCCGACGACGCCTGGATCGCGCAGGCCGTCGCTCGCGCCCCCGGCGGCCCGACCCACGTGCTGCTCGACGATCGCGTCGCCGAACACGTGCCGGGCTGCAACATGGCGTTCAGGAAGTCGGCGCTCGAGGCGATCGGCGGCTTCAATCCGGTTTATCTGCGCGCCGGCGACGACGTGGACATCTGCTGGCGCCTGCAGGCGCGCGGCGACACCATCGGCTTTGCCCCGTCGGCGCTGGTCTGGCATCACCACCGCGCCACCGTGAAGGGCTACTGGCGGCAGCAGGCCGGCTACGGCGAAGGCGAGACCTGGCTCGAAGCGCACCATCCCGAGAAGTTCGTCGGCGGACAGATGTTGTGGCGCGGCCGGATCTACAGTTCGCTGCCGTTTGTGGGCGCGCTCTCCGGCCGCCGCGTGAACACCGGCATCTTCGGCACGGCGGCGTTCCCGTCCGTCTACCGCACCGACGCGCATCCGTTCCAGTTCCTGCCGCACTCGCCAGCATGGATGCTCGGCTCGACGCTGCTGCTGCTGGCCGGCGTGCTCGGCCTGCTCGTCCGTCCGGGGGAAGCCGCGTGGCTGCTGCTGGCCGCCGGCGTCATCGGCTGGGGCACGACGCTCGGCCGCTGCGCCACGTTCGCGTGGCGCTCGGATCTCTCGGCGGCGCCGCCCATTCCGCGCGCCTCGGCGACGCGCAGCCGCTGGCAGTACCGCGCGCTCATCGCCTGGCTGCACGTGCTGCAGCCGCTGGCGCGCATCTTCGGCCGGCTGCGCGGACTGGCCGATCCGCCCGACGTGGGCGACTCCCCGCACACGACCGGCGTGCCGTGGCGGGCCCCGGCGCCGTCACTCGCCACGGTGCTGGCGTCGGCGCGCCTCCAGGTCGGCGGCACGGTCGAGTGGACCTGCTGGAACGAACACTGGATGGCGCCGCCCGCCTTCCTCACGGCGCTCGCCTCGAGCCTGCGTGCGGCCCGTCCGGCGTGGCGCGTGCACGTGGACGAAGGCTGGCACGCCGACCGCGATCTCAGCATGGCCGTGGGCCGCTGGGGCTGGCTGCACGTGCGCACGCTCGTCGAGGAGCACGACCGCGGCCGCTGCCTGTGCCGCGTCGGCGCCCGCCTGCAGCCCAACGTGCAGGGTCTCGTGCGCGCGGCCCTGCTCGCCGTCGGACTGGTCGGCGCCACGAGTGCGGCGATCGCGCTGCGCTGGCCGTCGGCCAGCCTTGGCGCCGTCATCGTCGTCATCACGCTGATGGCCCGGGTCGCCTGGCAGGCGACGCGCAGTCTGGCCGTGCTCGATCACGCGCTGACGCGCGTTGGCGCGCAGATCGGGCTGGTGCCGATGGCCGGCCCTTCGGGTCCGGGCATCCGCTGGCAGCCGGCCGGCGCGCTGCAGAAGGGCCAGGCCGCCACGGCCGTCCTGATGGCGGCGAGCACGGCCCTGAGCGGCCTCTTCCTCTACCAGGATCTGACGACCCCGCGGGTGCTGCCCTCGCGGGCCCCGGCCGTCCGCAACGTCGCGCCGCCAGCGGCGATCACACCGCGGCCGGCGCGGCCGCCACGCGCCGAAACCAAGGCGCCGCCCGTCCGCAGTCCGCTCAAGAGGCGGGCGTGAGCCTCCTCCGCTGGACGCTGTCGTTCCTGCGGCCCTATCGCGGCAGAGTCGTCGCCATCACGGCGCTGTCGATCGTCGAGGTGGCGCTCGGCGCCCTGGCGCCGTGGCCCCTCAAGACCATCATCGACAGCGTGCTCGGCGCCGAACCGCTGCCGGCGTTTCTCGCCACCTTCGCCGGTCGCGTGCTCGGACCGAACCCGGTCGCGCTGCTGGTCACCATCGCGGTCGGCGGCCTGGTGCTGCAGTTGCTGCTCGAAGGCGTCCTCACCTGGCACACGCAGCTCCAGGTGCAGACCGGCCAGCGCATCGTCTACGACCTGCGCCGCCGGCTGCTCGATCATCTGCTGGCGCTGGGCCTGCGCCACCACATCACGACCCGCACCGCCGATTCGGTCTACCGGCTCGAAGCCGATGCCTACTGCGTGAACGACCTGGCCATGGGCGGCGTCTTTCCGCTCGGCGTGTCGGCGCTCAAGCTCACGGTGATGTTCGCCATCCTCCTGCAGCTCGACCTGTCGCTGGCGCTGCTGTCGCTGGCGGTCGTGCCGTTTCTCTACGCCAGCCTCCGCTACTACTCGACGAAGATGATCGACCGCGCCGAGAAGGTGAAGCAGGCCGAGTCGTCGCTGGTCGAGCGGATGTTCGAGATTCTGTCGTCGGTGCGCGTCGTGAAGAGCTTCGCGCGGGAGCCGCACGAGATCGCCCGTTTCACGGCGGTCGGCGACCAGACGATGCAGGCGCGGCTGCGCCTGACGTGGCAGGAATCGCTCTTCGGCATCGCGCTGAGCGTCATCACGCTGGTGGGCACCGCGCTCATTCTCACCGTCGGCGGCATGCACGTGCTCGACGGCCGGCTCACCGTGGGCAGCCTGCTGGTCGTGCTGGCGTATCTGGCGGCCGTCTACACGCCGCTGTCGTCGATCGCCCATACCGCCGGCACCCTGCAGCAGGCCGTCGCCAGCGCCCGCCGCGTGCGCGAGATTTTCGCGCTCACGCCCGAAACCGCCGACCCGGATGCCGGGCTCGACGCCTCGCAGGTCGCCGGCGAGCTGCGCTTCGACAACGTCAGCTTCGCCTACGATGCCGACCGCCGCATCCTCGATGGCATCAGCTTCGTGGCACGTCCCGGCGAGATGGTGGCGCTGGTCGGTCTCACCGGCGCCGGCAAGTCCACGCTGGTGAGCCTGATTCCGCGCTTCTTCGTGCCCACCGGCGGCCGGGTGCTCGTCGACGGCGTCGACGTCAGCCGCTACGCGCTGCGCTCACTGCGTCAGCAGGTGGCCCTGGTGCCGCAGGACGCGGTGCTCTTTGGCACCACCATCGGCGAGAACATCCGCTACGGGCGTCTTACCGCCACCGACGCCGAGGTCGCGGCGGCCGCCGAGGCCGCGCACGTCGCCCACTTCATCGCCCGCCTGCCGCAGGGCTACGACACGCCGCTGGCCGAAGCCGGCGGCACGCTCTCGGGCGGCGAGCGCCAGCGCCTCAGCATCGCCAGGGCGCTGCTCAAGAACGCGCGGATCCTCGTGCTCGACGAACCGACCTCGTCGCTCGACGCCCTCTCGGAAGAAGCGGTCTTCAGCGCGCTGCGCCGTCTGCGCGCCGGGCGCACGACCATCGTCATCGCCCATCGCCTCTCGACCATCCGCGACGCCGACCGCATCCTGGTGCTGCACGACGGGCGCCTCGTCGCCCAGGGCACGCACGACGAGCTGCTGGCCGGCAACGATCTCTATCGCCGCATGTGCGCGCGTCTGTCGATCGGCCGCTCGCTCGACGAGCCGGAATCGGTCGACGAAGTCATGCACGCGCTGTGACGCCCGGCCTGCCGTGAAGATCCTGGTCGCCGGCATCATCGCGCGGTATCCCTTCGGCGGGGTCACCTGGTGTTCGCTCATGTACCTGCTGGGCCTGCGCGCGCTCGGCCACGAGGTCTTCTACGTGGAAGACACCGGCGAGTGCATCTACGACCCGGTCGCCAACACCCTCTCGAAGGACCCTGCCTACGGCACCCGTTACATCCACGAGGCGCTGCAACCCTTCGACCTCGGCGGTCGCTGGAGCTTCGTGAACTGGGACGACACCTGGCACGGCGCGCCGCGCGACGCCGTGGCAACCTTCTGCGCCGACGCCGACCTCTACATCAACCTGTCGGGTGGCTCGTGGTTCTGGCGCGACGAGTACGCGCGCATCCCGCGGGCCGTCTTCATCGACACCGATCCGGTCTTCACGCAGGTGTCGCTCGCCGCCGGCGACGCCTCCTACGTCGCGTTCTTCCGCCGCTTCCATCACCTGTTCACGTTCGGCGCCAACATCGGCACGCCGGCCTGCGACGTGCCCACCGCTGGCTTCACGTGGCACAAGACCTGGCAACCGGTGGTGACCGATCTGTGGCACACGCCCGCCGGCTCGGAAGGCGAGCGCTACACCACCGTGATGACGTGGAAGATCGAGAGCTTCGCCGACATCGACGGCAACAAGAACATCGAGTTCATGAAGTTCCTGGACGTCGCGGCCCGCTCCCCCCATCCGCTGGAGCTGGCCGTGAACGGCCCGCAGGCGTTCCTGCGGGCGCACGGCTGGCGCACGGTGGAGGGCATGGGCGTGTCGCGCCACCTGTGGGACTACCGCGCCTACGTCCAGGGCTCACGGGGCGAGTTCGGCGTCGCCAAACACGCCTACGTCTCGCGCCGCTCCGGCTGGTTCAGCGATCGCACGGAGTGTTACCTGGCGGCCGGACGCCCGGCCCTCGTGCAGGACACCGGCTGGAGTGCACACCTCCCGGAAGGCGAGGGACTGCTGGCGTTTGCCACGCCCGAGGAGGCGCTGGCCGGGCTCGATCGCCTGCAGACCGACTACCCGCGCCACGCCCGACGCGCCCGCGAGATCGCCATCGAGTGTTTCGATGCCGCCCGGGTGCTGCCGCCGCTGCTCGAGGCCGCCTGCCGATGACTGGTCCGCTGCGCATCGCCCTGGTGGCGCCGGTCGCCACCGCCGTGCCGCCGCCGCGCTCGGGCTCGATCGAGATGCTGACGTCGCAGCTCGCCGAGGGTCTGGTGGCGCGCGGTCACGCTGTGACGCTCTTTGCCGCCGGCGACTCGACCACCAGCGCCACGCTGCACGCGACCTTCCCGCGCGGCTACCGCGACGACCCGGCGCTGTGGTCGTGGGAGCTGGCGGAGCTGATGAACGTGGCGGCCGCGGTCGAACGCGCCGCCGCGTTCGATCTCATCCACTGCCAATCGGAGTATTTTCCGATGTCGCTGGCGTTCAGCCGGCTGGTCGCGACGCCGATCCTTCACACCGTGCACTACGCGCCGGCGGAGGATGAGGTCTCGATGTGGCGCCGCTATCCCGAGGCGCCGTTTGTCGCCGTCTCCGCCGCGCAGGCCGAGCGCCTCGACGGCTTGCGGATCGCCGGCACCGTGCCGCACGGCGTGGACACCGACGCGCTCGCCTTCCAGGCCGTCCCGGGCGACTACCTGTTGTTCCTGGGCCGTTTCACCGAGGGCAAGGGCGTGGTCGAAGCGGTCGAGGTCGCGCGCCGTGCCGGCCTGCCGCTGCGTCTGGCCGCCCAGGCGAACGACTACTACCGCGAGGTCGTGGCGCCGCTGGTCGATGGCGCCAGCATCATCTACGAGGGCGAAGTCGGCGGGGCGGAGAAGGCCGCCCTCCTCGGCGGCGCCAGGGCCCTGCTCTACCCGGTGCAGAAGCCCGAGCCCTTCGGCCTCGTGCTCGCCGAAGCGATGGCCTGCGGCACGCCGATCGCCGCGCTCGACCGCGGCGCCGTGCGCGAGGTGGTGGACGACGGCGTGACCGGCGGCGTGTTCACGTCGCTCGAGGCGATGACGGCCGGCCTGGGCCACGTGCTGGCGCTCGACCGGTCCGCCGTTCGAGCCTCGGCCGTGGCGCGCTTCGGCCTGGCCCGCATGGTGACGTCCTACGAGCGCATCTACCAGCAACTGCTGCGGCCGTCTGGAGCGGAGCGATGAGATGACCGAGGCCGATCGCCGTGCCGCGCCGACGCTGCTTGGCATCTTCGCCCACCCGGACGACGAGTCGTTGGCCTGCGGTGGCCTCTTTGCGCGCTGCGCGGCGCTCGGCGTGCGGGTGGTCGTGGTGTCGCTGACGCGCGGCGAAGCGGGGCCCACCTCGTCCAACGACGCCGAGGCGGCCACGAGGCTCGGCGACGTCCGGACCGCGGAGTTCCAGGCGGCCGCGCGCGTGCTCGGCGCCACCGACGCGGTCGTGCGGAGTCACGCCGACGGCATGCTGGCCTGGATCGAACCCTCCGTCCTCGATGCGGATCTGCAGGCGTTGCTCGACGCCTACCAGCCGCAGGTGGTCGTCACCTTCGATGCCGACGGTCTCTACTGGCATCCCGATCACATCGCGGTGCACGAACGCACGACCGCGGCCGTCGCCGCCCTCGGCGCCGCCGCGCCAGCCCTCTACTACGTCTCGATGCCGCGCGGGCAGATGCGCGCCGTCACCGTCCGGGCCGGCCGCAGCACGCCGGTGGTGCCGGGGCTCGACGACCCGGATGTCTTCGGAGCCGATGCCCCGGCGCCGACCCTGGCCGTGGACGCCGGGCCGCTGGCGGTGCGCAAGCTGGCGGCCATCCTGTGCCACGCGTCGCAGTTCAGCGCCAGCGCCTTTGCCGCGCTCGGCGCCGATGACGCCGCGCTCATCGCCATCGAACACTACCGTCGCGCGCCGGTGGGCACCGTCGGCGCGACCTTCATCGACCGGCTCGGCACGACGCCGGCCCTCGTCTCCTGATCGGCTCCCATGCAGGCATCACTGCTCACACGGCTGCGCTGTCCCTTCTGCGGCACCGCGCTGAAGCTCGTCGAGGAGGTGCCCCTCGTCAGGCGCGGCGAGGCCATCGAGTCGGCCGTGCTCGGCTGCGCCTGCTGCGCCTATCCGGTAGTGGCCGGGATCCCGGTCGTCATCGCCGGCGACCGTGAACGCGCGGCCATGAACGCCATCGAGGCCGGACACCACGACGAGGCCCTGGCGCTCATGCTGGCGCTCGACGGCCCCCGCCTCGCGGCCTTCCGCGCGCTGGTCGCCCGCGGGGCTGCGGCGACCTACCGCGAGGCCATCGACGTCCTCAGTCCCGACGCCGAGGGCAGCTACTTCGTCTACCGTCTGTCGGACCCGACCTTCGTCACCGCCTCGGGCGTGCTCCGCGCGCTGGCGCAGACGCCGGCGCTCGACGGCTGGGTCGTGGACGTCTGCGGCGGCTCGGGCCACCTCACGCGCGTGCTCACCGGGCTGCGGGGCGAGCGGCCCGGCGGCACCATCGTCGCCGACCTCTACTACTGGAAGCTCTGGCTCGGCGCGCGCATGACCGTGCCCGGCGCGCATGCGGTGTGCTGCGACGCCAACGACCCGCTGCCCTTGGCGCGCGGCCTGGCCTCGCTCGTGATGCTGTCGGACGCCTTTCCCTACATCTGGCGCCGGCGGGCCCTGGCCGAAGAACTGATGCGGCTGGTGAGCCCTGGCGGCACCCTCGTCATGCCGCACCTGCACAGCGCGCTCGGCGAGAACGTCGCGGCCGGCATGACGCTGACGCCCGCCGGCTACGCCGACCTGTTTGCGCCACTCGACCCGCGCCTGTTTCCCGATCGCGCGCTCTTCGACGCTCTGGTGGACGACGGCGTCGTCGATCTGTCACGCGCGGTCGCCGCCGACGCCATCGGCGCCGAGCCCTCGATCACGCTGGTGGCCAGCCGCGTGCCGCAGGTCTTCACGCGTCACCACGTGCCGCCGCCTACCGCCGTGACCGGCGCGCTCGCCGTGAACCCGCTCTACGCGCTGACTCGCGCCGACGGCGCGACCACGCTGACGCTGCGCTTCCCGACGCCGGATTACGAAGCGGAATTCGGCGCCTGCCGTCGCTACCTGCCGGACGAGCTGTCGATCGCCGCGGACCTGACGCCGCCGCTCGATCCGGCGCGCCTGCGAGACACGCTCGGCGAGGGTCTCTACGACGACCTGCGCCGCCGCCTCGTGTTCATCGACGCCCCGCCCGGCTACTGCTAGCCGCGATCTCGGCCAGCGCGCGCGGATCGTCCGCGACGGCGTCGTAGGGCGGACGGTTGTAGAGCCGTCGCCCCGCCCACTCGTGGATCACGACCGCGGGATGTTCCTCCCGCACGGTCGCGGGCATCACGTCGTACTCCCACAGCACCACGGTCCGCGAGAAGTGCTCGGCGAGGAACGGCACCAGCGCCGAGCCGAACGAGTCACGGTAGATGAGCGCCTGCGGAAGGGCCGGATCGTCGAGTGCGGTCACCAGTCGCGGGCCGATGTAGCCAGGACGGGGCCGCGCGGGTTCGACGACACGGGCCCGCCGCGCCGTGCGCGGCACCAGCGTGAGGTCCGTCTCGGATGTCAGCGACGCGAGGCCGGCCATCTCCGCCAGGTCCATGCCCGGAGTGGTGCGGGCCTCGACCACGAAGGCGTCGGCGGTCGCCGGCGGCGGCACGGCGGGGGCCTGTGCCCGCACGGCCGTCATGATTCGACGATAGGCCTCGGCGGCACCAAGGTCGTTCCAGTGCGTGTCGGTCAAGTGATACACCCGCGCCTGCGCCTTGGCGTCCAGCAGCGCCTGGCGCAGGTCGACGGCCGGCACGGTCGTCCGTGCGCGCAGCATCGTCATGAGCTGGTCGGCCCGCGCGCGGCGGCCGGCGTCGCGGCGCAACGCCGCCGGCAGGAACTCCGGGTAGATCGTGTGCTTGTCGGGCGCCAGCACGAACACGTAGGCGATACCCCGCGCCGCCAGCCAGTCGGTGGTGTGCTGGAGTGTCACGCGCCACGCCTCGAGCTCGACGGCCGTGAACGGCGTGGCAAGCGTGGCGTCTTCGATCGCCCCGTCGTCGGCATAGAACCACCAGCCCTGGCGACCGCGCAGCACCGTGGGGAGCGGCGACACGCCGAGCCACCGGTAGCGCAGGCCGGCCTGCCAGCGCACCAGCCGGGCCCGGAACGGGAAGCGCACCTCGAAGTCGCGCGCCCAGCCGGCGAGGCTGAAGCTGAAGCCGCCCGGTGAGACCGCCGCCGCCGGCGCGTCACGCAGCACCTCGTCGTCGACACCGGCGAGCGTGCCAAGGCCCGGGGTGAGCAGCACCAGGGCAACGGCAGCAACGAGCAGGCGCTCCGCCCACGGCAGGAGGCGCCACTCACCTCGACGCGGCACGGCGGTGGGATGCGGGCGCTCTGGCATCAGAAGCGGAAATAGATGAACGGGCTGTAGGTGCCGGCGGCGCTCAGCATGAGCGAGGCCGAGATCAGCACGAGCAACGCCACGACCGTTCCGGCCGACGCGAACGGGCCGAACGTAGGGACGGCCTTGTCGGCCGATGCGCGCGTCAGACGGGCGGCCAGCAACGGGCCGAGCGGCATCGAGCCAACGACGCCGGCCGTCAGGGCCAGGACCACTTCCGACGTGAGATACCACGAGGCGTCGAAGGTGGGGGTCGCGGCTGACCTCACGCCGGCCATCGCCGCCAGCAGGTGCCCTGCCTCGGCGAGCGAGCCGGCGCGGAAGAAGACCCAGCCGACCATCACGACGACCAGCGCGTAGACGTGCCCGACGACCCGCCACGCGCCAGCCGGGGGCCGCTGCGATCCACGGCCGACCATGCGTTCCACCACGAGGAACGCCCCGTGGAACAGGCCCCACACGACAAACGTCCAGTTCGCGCCGTGCCACAGCCCGCAGAGCGCGAACACGGCCACGAGGTTCAGGTAGACACGGGCCGGCGCCACCCGGTTGCCGCCGAGCGGCACGTAGAGGTAGTCGCGGAACCATGCCGACAGCGACAGATGCCAGCGGCGCCAGAACTCCTGCACCGAGGTGGCCACGTAGGGATACCGGAAGTTCTCTGGGAAGCGGAAGCCGAACATCCGGCCGAGGCCGATGGCCATGTCCGAGTAGCCGGAGAAGTCGAAGTAGAGCTGCAGGGTGTAGCACCCGACACCCAGCCAGGCGACGGCGGTGGTCAACTCGGAGGCCGGCAGCGCGAAGATGCGATCGGCCGGCAGCGCCAGGGTGTTCGCGATGAGCATCTTCTTCGCGAGGCCGACGACGAAGCGTCGCACGCCGTACGCCAGGTCGTGGAGGGCCACCTCGCGACGAGGCAGCTGGTCGGCGATCTCGCGATAGCGGATGATCGGTCCGGCGATGAGCTGCGGGAAGAACAGCAGGTACAACGCCGCTTCCATCGGGCGCTTCTGCGCCACCGCGTCGCGGCGGGCGACGTCCACGACATACGAAATGGCGTGGAAGGTGAAAAACGAGATGCCGATCGGCAGCGTGATGTCGGGTACGGCGAACGGGCCGATCCCGGCCCGGCCCAGCACCGCGTTCAGGTTGGCGCCCAGAAATCCCGTGTACTTGCAGATTACCAGCACCAGCAGGTTTGCGGCCACCGTGGCCGTGAGCAGCCAGCGGCCCGCGGGTTGGTCGCGATAGCGGTCGATCGCCAGGGCGGCGAGGTAGTTGGCGACGATCGACAGGGCGATGAGACTCGTGAACGCGCCGGCGCCCGACGCATAGAAGACCAGGCTGGCGACCAGCAGCAGGGCGTTACGCCAGGCCGGATGTGGCACCAGGGACAGCGCGAGCACGACGGGCAGGAATACGAACAGGAACGACGGCGCGGTGAACAGCACGGCGTCAGCGGCTCCCGAAGGCGTCGAGCAGACGCGGCAGCGCCTCGTGCATGGCCGACGTCACCGGCCCGTCGGGCCGCAGTCCCGGCCGGAAGCTCTGCGCCTGCAGAGCCGCGAGCACGGCCGGCCGCGAGGTGATGACGTGCATCGGCACGTGCCACTTCGCGCCTTCGCCGCTGACGAGCGCCGGCGGCTGGTGGTCGCCCACCAGGATCAGCACGAGGTCGCGGTCGCGGCGCAGCTGCAGATAGCCGGCAAACGTCTCGTAGGCGTAGGTCAGGGCCCGGACGTAACCGGGGCTGAGGTCGAGCCAGTCGGCCGGCACCGCCCACGCCGCGGCGAGCGCCGCTTGGTCGTGCGAATCGCGCCGCAGCACGCGCGCCCAGTCGGGCTGATAGGGCGGGGTCGGCGTGAACGGCGTGTGCGTGCTGATGGTCGGGAACACCGCAAACACCGGCTTGCGATCGCCGGGGCCGAGTTCGAGCGCATCGAGGCGCGCCAGCGCGAACTGATCGGTGATGTCCCACCAGCCGAACGACGGCCCGTCGTAGGCCAGCTTCCCGGCATCGAAGATCTCGTCGAAGCCGTAGAACGCGCCTTCGCTCCACCGACCACGGATGCCGGGCATCACGGCGACGGTGCGATAGCCGCGGCGCTTGAACGCCGTGACCATGGTGTCGCGCTGCTGGGCCATCAGCCGCGTGTTGGTGGCGCCGTCGCGCACTTCGGTGCCCGAGAGGAGGCTGATGTGCGCCAGCCACGACTCGCCGCCAAAGGTCGGCGAGTCGAGGTAGGTCGAGACCACCGACCGCCCAGTGGTGTGGATGGCGTCGTCGAACCGTGCGCGCACCGGCGCCAGCGCCTCGGCGAACGCCGGTCGCTCCCAGCTCACGCTGCCATACGACTCGACGAAGAGCAGCAGCACGTCGGCACCCTGCACGCGCGCCAGTGTCGAGTCGATGACCGGCGTGGGGCCGAGTGCGCGCACGCCCGCACCGCTCATCTCGAAGGCGTACTGGCGAGCCTGATTCGCCCACACCATGGTGACCGGCGTCGCGATCGCGGGCCACTGCGGCACCCGCTCCTGATCGAGGCGCTGCAGGCCGCCCCAGACGACGGCCACCATCGGCAGGACCAGCATCGCGCGGCGCAGCATCGGATCGGCGGTGCCGTCGATGACCCGCCCGAAGGCCCAGCGGAGCGGCAGATAGAGCATCGTCGGCACGAGCACGAGCGCGGCGATGGTGGCCGCGACTATGGTCGGCGTCGCAACTGCGGCGAACATCGCGGCCACCGCCGGCAGATGCGGCAGGTCCCAGTAGAGATTGATCGGCCGGCCCCACATCGATTGCGCAGTCACGTCGGCGTAGCGGCCGATCATCAGCGCCACCCACAGCGCCGCCAGGGCGCGGGCCAGCTTTAGCCGTCGCGGCCGTACCGTCCGGGCGAGCCCAGCGAGGAGGCCGGCGGCGCCCAGCACCTCCAGCGACAGCTCGCCACTCAGGCGCACGAACGGCGTGGGCCAGATGTTGACGATGGTGAGCGATGCGTTGAGCAGCGCCAGGGCGAGCGCGACCAGGGCCCAGTGGGGTGCGGGTCGAAGAGTCGGCACAATCGGGAGCCCGGCGTCGTGCGACGGTTCCGCGCGGCGGGGCACGCTTCAGGATACAGGCAATCGTCGGGAGGGGCCCGGGCACCTCCCACGCCGCGGTGGGACGCTGCTCAATAGTGAACAGCCCTCCAGGCGGCGAACGGGTAGCGTCGGAACATGGCCACTCCTGACAGTAACCGGCCACCCGCGGCGCCGGTCGTCGCAACCGCCGGCAGCGCCAGGGTCGTGCGATGGGCCCTCGGCAGCGTCGAGATTCTCGGCGTCGGCTTGCTCGTGCCGCTGGCCATCCTCTTCATCGGCACACCCATCGTCCTCGCGGTCAGACTCATCATCGAGCTGGCGCGGCGCTTGTGACCCCGCGTCCGCCCGTGCTCTGGCCCGCCACTGGCGGCACCGGGGAGGGCGGTATCCGGCGATGGTTCCGCCGGCCTGTGCCTTCTGAACCGCCGCTGCGCGACGAGCTGCTGAGCATCGAGGCGCTCGAAGGGCGCGCGATCACGCTCGCCGGCAGTTTGACGCTCGACCCGCGTGAGGGCCGCGCCTTCAGCGTGCTGCCACGCTTCGCCAACAACGGTCGGGTGCTGAGCCGTGCCTACATGGATCTGGCGCGCGACCTGGCGGCGGGGCGCTTCCTGTCGGCAGCCGCCGAGTGGTTGCTCGACAACTTCCACGTCGTGACCGAGGGCCTCTCGGCGGTCGAGCGCGATCTGCCACCGACCTACTATCGGCAGCTGCCCTCGCTGGCCGTGCGCGCCCACGCCGGCCATGCGCGGATCTACGCGGTGGCGCTCGAACTCATCCGCCACAGCGACAGCCGTCTGGACGAGCAGCAGATGGTGCTGTTCCTCCGCAGCTTCCAGCGCGTGGCGCCGCTCACGATCGGCGAGCTGTGGGCGTGGCCGAGCATGGTCAAGCTGGCGCTGGTCGAGAACCTCCGCCGCCTGGCCGATGAACTCATGTACGCCCGCGTCGTGCGCCAGGCGGCCGACACCTGGCTCGACCAGGCCGCCACCGGTGCGGGGGCGGGTCCCGTCGACCTGCCGTCGCCGCTGGCCCCCGACTTCGCCGTGCACCTGCTGCACCGGCTCCGTGAGTACGGCCTCCGCCTCAGCGGCGTGCGGCTGGCGCTCGACCAGCATCTGGCGGCGCTCGACACCACGGCCGAAGACCTCATCCGCGCCGAGCACCAGCGCCAGAGCGTCGCCCAGGCATCGGTCGCCAACGCCGTGA
>JANNIB010000554.1:0-33791 GCA_031404695.1 Acidobacteriota bacterium | reverse complement strand
GCCCCTAGCCCCCAGCCCCTCGCCCTTTCGCATCCACGTCCACACGACGGCGGCGAGGCCGACCAGCAGGGCGACGTCGGCTTCGAAGACGACCGCCAGCTCCGGTCCGCTGATGAAGCCGGCCACGATCGGACTCACGGCGAGCCCGATGAGCGAGGCCGTCATCATCAGCCCGAACCCGGTGGCGTGCGCGTCGGGCGGCAACAGGGCCCCACCGGACGTATACGCCGCCGTCATGCCGATGCCGATCGCCACACCCGACACGGCCAGGGCCGCGGCGAAGGCCGCAATCGACGGCACGAGGATCAGCAGCAGCAGGCCGGTGGCGGTGGCCAGTGACGACCAGGTGATGAGCGCCCGCGGCGTGTGGCGTTCGAGCAGCGGCGCCGCCACCCGGTGGCCGAGCGCGGCGAAGATGGCGGCAATCGAGAACAGCACGCCGGAGATGAACGGCACCTGGGCCGCCGGCACGAGGCGCTCGACGTAGAGCGGCAGGATCGGTCCGAAGCTGCGATCCACCAGCTGCAGGCCGAGGATGACGAGGAACACCATCCCGAAGCCGGGCGTGGCGGCGAGTTCGCGGAACACCTCGAGCAGCCCGCGCGAGCTGGCGCGCGCCTGGCGGCTGCGCGGCTCGCGGTAGACGAGCGTGATGAGCAGCACCGACACGAGATAGAACGCAGCGGCGAAGAAAAAGGTGGCCCGCAGGCCGACGATGGGCGCCAGCAGCCCGCCGACCAGCGGCCCGACCGCGGGCCCGAGGCGCTGGGCCACCTGCACGGTGCCGATGGCCGCGGCCATCTTCTCGCGCGGCACCGACTCGGCCGCCATCGACACGGTCAGCGAGCCGTAGCCGGCGAACACCCCGAGCAGGGCCCGCAGGGCGAAGAGCTGCCACGGTGCGGTGACCAGGCCCATCGCCGCCTTGGTCACCACAAACGCCAGCAGCGAGCGGATGACGAGGATCTTGCTGCCGTAGCGATCGCCCACCCGGCCCCAGAGCGGCGCGCTGATGGCGGTCACCGCCGGCGTCGCGCCGAGCGTGAGTCCCGTCCAGACGGCAATGTCAGCGACATCCGACACGCCCAGCTCGCGGATGTAGAGCGGCAGGAACGGCATCGCGAGCGTGAAGCCCGCAAAGCCGATCCCGTTGGCGGCGGCCGCCGCGAGGACATTGCGCCGGGAATCGAACTCCGCGGCCGCGACGGCGCTTTTCGTCGCAGTCACCAGCGGCGTCAGAAGCGGATCTTCACCGACGGCCCGGCGTAGACCTGGATGCTGTCGATGAACCGGATCCGGTGCGGGTTGTTCTGCATCACGACCGAACTCATCCGGATGCCGTCGCCGAAGAAGCGCACGCCCTTGAGCAGGCTGCCGTCGGTGACGCCGGTCGCCGCGAAGATGACGTGCTTGGCACGCGCGAGATCTTCGGAGCGGTAGATGCGCTTGGTGTCGGTGATGCCCATGGCCTTGCAGCGCTCTTCGTCTTCCGGTTTGGCGATCACCAGCCGCGCGAAGATCTCGCCGTTGAGACACCGCATGGCGGCGGCCGTCAGCACGCCTTCGGGCGCACCGCCCGTGCCCATCACGGCGTGGACGCCGCTGCCTGAGACCGCCGCGGCGATGCCGGCGGAGAGATCGCCGTCGCCAATGAGGCGGATGCGCGCGCCGGTGGCACGGATGTCGGCGATGAGCTTCTCGTGGCGGGGGCGATCGAGCACGACGACCGTGAGCTCATCGACCTGCCGGCTGAGCGCGCGGGCGATGGCGCGCAGGTTCTCGCGCACCGGCGCGTCGAGATCGACCAGGTGCTTGGCGGCCGGCCCGACGACCAGTTTTTCCATGTAGAGGTCGGGCGCGTGCAGCAGGCCGCCTTCATCCGACGCCGCAAGCACCGCGATGGCATTGGCCGCGCCGGTCGCGCAGAGGTTCGTGCCTTCGAGCGGATCGACCGCGATGTCGACCTTGTCGTAGGTGCGGCGCTCGCCGTTGGCCTTGCCGGCCAGCCCGACCTTCTCGCCGATGAAGAGCATCGGCGCTTCGTCGCGCTCGCCTTCGCCGATGACGATGGTGCCGTCGATGGGCACGGTGTCGAGTTCGCGACGCATGGCCTCGACGGCCGCCTGATCCGATCCGTGCCGGTCGCCCTGTCCCATCGTGTGGGCGCAGGCGATGGCCGCTTGCTCGACGACGCGGAGGAACTCGAGGGAGAGATCTGATTCCATGGCTGTGACCGGATGTCGGACGGCTGGTAGCAGCACGGGCCAACCCCGTGCGGGACAAAGACTTAGCAGGCGACCGGGAATCGTATCACAGGGCCCGGCGGCGGCGCACCGTCACGCGCGTGCCCGTGCCTGCGCCGAAGTGCCCGAAGGCGCTGGCGCCACTGACCGCGATCTCCAGGTGGTCGGTGCTGCCGACCAGCGCGCACGCCTCGCCGGGCGCAGCCTCGGCGTAGGTGGCGACCAGGCGCGCGATCTGGTGATCGCCGAGCCGCACGTCGATCGGCCCGTCGCGCATGAGCAGCTCGAGAGCCGGCCGTCCGATGTTCGAGATGAGGTTGCCGAAGCGATCCACGGCGTCCACTTCCCCGTCGATGCCGTCGGCGCCAACCACCGGCGCCGGCCACGTGAGGCGTTCGAACCCGTGCACGAGGCGGCCGAGCGCGGCCAGGGCGGTGCCCTTCGCGAGCCAGGCGGCGGCCGGCGCGAAGCGGTCGCGTCCCTCGAACGTGCGGCTGACCGTGGGCCGCTGATACCTGCGCTCGGTGAGTTCGACGATTTTCTTCGGCGGCTGCCGATCGAACACCGCGCCGAGCACGCCGTTGTCGGGCCCGACCAGGCGGTAGTCGCCGGTGTCGGCCGCGACGGCGCGACGCCGGCTGCCGACGCCGGGATCGACGACGGCCATGAAGATCGTTCCCGGCGGGTAGAAGCTGTAGCAGGCACCGAGTGCGCGCGCCCCGGCGCGGACGTCGTGCGGGGGGATGTCGTGCGTGAGATCGACGAGCGTGGCGTCGGGACAGATGGAGAGCACGACGCCCTTCATCGCGCCGACATACGGATCGCGGGTCCCGAAGTCGGTCCGCAGCGCGATGATGGGACGCGCCATGCACGACCTGCTGCCGGCGGAGGCTCGGTCAGAGCCCGGCGAGATACGCCGGCTTGCGGAAGATGATCTCGCGCATGTTGGTCTTCATCAGGAACGAATCCGACACCCGCAGGCTCTCGAAGAGCTTGATGATGTCGCGATTCTGCAGACTGCGCTGCCGGACACGCGTGCCGGCGTAGGTGCGATAGCGCAGGTTGCCCTGATCGACCACGATGTACTTCGTGTAGTGCGCGCGGCCGGGGTCGGTCGCGGTGCTGAAGAAACCGAGCAGCGACCCCTCGGCGCCGAGCAGGCGCGTCAGCGCGGCCGCCAGCGACGTGGCGGCCGCCTTCTCGAGATAGTCGAAGACGTCCCAGCACAGGATGCCGTCGACGGTGCCGGGCTCGCTCTTGAAGCGGGTGCGGAAGAAGTCCGGCAACTGGTCGAGCGTGCCGGCGGCCGTGTGCCGCTCGATGTCGGCCATCACGTCCTCGACGCGGATCCGGCAGCCGAGTTCTTCGCCGAAGAACGAGACGTTGCCGCCCACGACGGGCCCGAGGTCGAGCAGCGCCGGCGACGGCTTGGCCGCCATGTTCGAGAGGAACTTCGGCAGCGCTTTGGTCGGGAAGACGAGTTCGGGCGCCGCGCCGCCGGCGGGCGCAGCGGTAGCTCCGGGAGCGTCCGTACGGCGCCCACCGAGCCGGGAGAAGAGATCGTTCAGTCCACCAGCCACACGTGCTCCTCAGCGAAGCCGGGGGGACACCGGCCTCGCCGCAGAGATAATTCTGGCTATGCGCCGGCCTTCTGGCCAGCGGCGGCAGGGGTCGGCGTCGGCGCCGGGGACGGCGCGGCGTGCGATTCCTTGGCGGCGGGCTTGGACAGCGTGGCCTGGCCGGCGCGCTGCATGTCGATGGCGCCGCGGAAGTGCGCGCCTTCGGCGATGGCCACGCGCGGCGAGGTGACGTCGCCGTCGACCGAGCCGTTGTCGCGGATGTCGACCTTCTCCGACGCCGTGACGTTGCCGGTCACTTCACCGAGGACGATGACCTGCTTGGCGAACACCTCCGCGCGGATCTTGCCGTTGGGCCCGATCGTGAGGGTGTTGTCTTTCAGCTCGATGCGCCCTTCGACGTTGCCCTCGATCGTGAGGTCTTCGCTGCCGCTGAGCTCTCCCTTGATGAAGACCGACTTGCCGATGTTCACGTTGTCCCTCGCTGTCTGCGGGCGAAAATCGCCGCCACTGGGGACGGCAGGTGTGTGCGCCGGCGTCGCTGCTGGCGCGGGTGCCGGAGCCGGTGTGGCCGGCTTGGGCGACTCGTCACGCTTCCACATTGCTGAAACCTCCCCGAAAAACGGGCACACCTACGCCCGCGTCGCTCGCCGTCATTCACCTGGGAGATGGGCTCCGGGCTGAAGCCCTGCCAGTATAGGCGTCGCTCGAAATAGGTGTCTAGTCCTTTTGTTGCTGAGGGTTAGAGCGTTTGCTACGATCATGGTGTCGTGCCGCGCATCTACCTTGACCACAACGCCACGACGCCCCTTGTATCGCCCGCTCTCGATCGCTTCTGTAGTGTGGCGACCGACATCTGGGGCAATCCGTCGAGCGTCCACCACTTCGGCCAGCAGGCCAAGGCCGTCCTCGACGGGGCGCGGGCCTCGGTGGCGGCCCTGCTCGGGGCGGAGCCCTCGGAGGTCGTCTTTACCGGCGGCGGCACCGACGCCGACAACGCCGCAGTGCGCGGGGTGGCCGAGGCGCTCGAGCCGGCCGGCCGGCGCCACCTCATCATCTCGAGCATCGAACACGAGGCCGTGCTGCAGACGGCCAAGGCGCTCGCCCGCCGCGGCTTCCGGGTGACGCATCTGCCGGTTGGCCAGAGCGGCGTCGTCGAACCCGACGCGCTGGCCGCCGCCCTCACTGACGACACCGCGCTGGTCTCGGTCATGCACGCCAACAACGAGATCGGCACGCTGCAGCCGATCGTCGCGCTGGCCGCGCTGGCGCGCAGCCGCGGCGCGCTCTTCCACACCGATGCCGTGCAGACCTCCGGCAAGCTGCCACTCGACGTCACCGCGCTCGGCATCGATCTGCTGTCGCTCTCGGCGCACAAGTTTGGCGGCGCAAAGGGGGTCGGCGCGTTGTGGATCCGGCGTGGCGTGCGGCTGGCGCCGTTCATGACCGGCGGCCGCCAGGAACGCAACCGCCGGGCCGGCACCGAGAACGTGCCGGGGCTGGCGTCGATGGGCGCCGCGGCCGACCATGCCCGGCAGACGATGGCGGCAACGGCGCCGCGCGTGGCGGCGCTGCGCGACCGGCTCGAACAGGGCATTCTGGCGGGCGTGCCGAATACCGCCGTCAACGGCACCGGCCCGCGGGTGCCGAACACGACCAACGTCAGCGTCGATCGCGTGGAGTCGGAATCGCTGCTCATCGCCCTCGATCTGGAGGGCATCGCGGTGTCGTCGGGGTCGGCCTGTTCGTCGGGCACGCTCGAACCCTCGCACGTGCTCAAGGCGATGGGCTTCCCGCATGCGCGCACGCTCAATTCGCTGCGCTTCAGCCTCGGCGCCTCGAACACCGACGCGGAGATCGATCACGTCGTCGCCGTGCTGCCAGCCCTGGTGACCAAGCTGCGCGGGCTGGCCTCGCGGGCGTAGCGGCTAGCGGCTAAGATTGAAGGACAACCGATGCGGATTGTCGTGGCGATGTCGGGCGGCGTGGATTCGTCGGTCGCGGCCGGGCTCCTGGCGGAGGCCGGGCACGAGGTGGTCGGCGTGTCGATGCAGCTCTACGACAACAGCAGCGGCTTCGGCACCTGCTGCACCATCGACGACCTGAACGACGCGCGGCGCGTCGCCGCGCATCTCGGGTTCCCGCACTACATCGTGAATTTCGAGTCACATTTCCACCGCCACGTGCAGCAGAACTTCGTCGACGAGTACGCGCGCGGGCGCACGCCGATTCCGTGTGCGCACTGCAACAGCGAGGTCAAGTTCAGCGAGCTGCTGGTGCGGGCCGGAGGCTACGGCGCGTCGCACCTGGCGACGGGCCACTACGCGCGCATCACCGCAGGCGCCAGCGGGCGCTTTCACCTGCACCGCGGCCGCGATCGTGGCAAGGACCAGAGTTACTTCCTGTTCTCGCTCACTCAAGCCCAGCTCGCGCAGGCGCGCTTCCCGGTGGGTGATCTCGCCAAGGACGACGTGCGGCTCGCCGCCGTGAGGATGGGCCTCGGCGTGGCCGGCAAGCCCGACAGCCAGGAAATTTGCTTCGTGCCCGACGGCGATTACGCCGGCTTCCTCGAGCGGCAAGCTCCGTCACTGGCAACCGCGGGCGCGATCGTGAACCAGCAAGGCGAGACCATGGGCCCGCACGGCGGCGTGCATCGCTTCACCGTGGGTCAGCGCAAGGGACTGGGACTCTCGGCCGGCGTGCCGCTCTATGTCGTGCACATCGATGCCGAACGGCAGCAGGTCACGGTAGGCCCGCGCGAGGCCCTCGACCGCGCGGCCTTCACCGTGTCACGCGTGAACTGGATCGCGGGCGCCGCCCCGGCGGGCGCGACCAACGCCGAGGTGCAGATCCGCCATCGTCATCAGGCCGCCCCGGCGCGCGTCTGCGCGCTCGACGACAGCCGCGCCGAGGTCGCATTCGAGACGCCGCAGTCGGCCATCACGCCCGGCCAGGCGGCCGTGTTCTACGACGGCGATGAGGTGCTTGGGGGCGGGTGGATCGACTAGGGGCTCCGACGGCGATGCACAAGCCCTGCTTGTGAGCGTGTTACTCGACGGCGGGACGTTACGCGCCCCAGCCCCCAGCCCCTAGAACCCAGCACCTGTTGAGCGGCGCCTAATGCCCCACGCCGCTCAGAAACCGCTCGGCGTCGATCGCGGCCATGCAGCCGGATCCTGCCGCGGTGACGGCCTGACGGTAGACGTGATCCTGCACGTCGCCGGCCGCAAACACGCCCGTGATGTTGGTCTTCGACCCGTCGTGCGTCTCGATGTAGCCCGCCTCGTTGAGTGTGAGCTGCCCCGCGAAGAGTTTCGTGTTCGGGGTGTGGCCGATGCCGATGAACACCCCGTCGATGGGCAGGTCGCTCACTTCGCCGGTGACCGTGTCGGTCAGCACCAGGCCGGTGACCTCACCCTTGGTGATGTCCTTGATGTCGGTGACGGCCTTGTTCCACAGGAACGAGATCTTCGGGTCGTTCAGCGCCTTGTCCTGCATCACCTTCGACGCCCGCAGCGTGTCGCGGCGATGCACGACCGTCACGTGCGAGGCCAGCTTCGAAAGATAGATCGCTTCTTCCATGGCGGTATCGCCGCCACCGACGACGGCGACGTGCCGGCCCTTGAAGAAGTAGCCGTCGCAGGTCGCGCAGGTCGAAACGCCGCGTCCGGAGAGCTGCTTGTCGACGCCCAGATCGAGCCACTTCGCCGACGCGCCGGTCGCCAGGATGAGCGCGTCCGCCGTGTAGGTGGTCTTGCCCACCTGGATCTTGAACGGCCGTGCCGACAGGTCGACCGCGCTGACGTCGCCCTGCAGGAACTCGGCCCCGAAGCGGCCAGCCTGGGCGCGCAGCTCGGTCATCAGGTCCGGACCGAGGATGCCATCGCGGTAACCGGGCCAGTTCTCGACCATCGTGGTCAACATGAGCTGGCCACCGGCCTCGATGCCCTCGATGACGAGGGGGTTGAGGTTGGCGCGTCCGGTATACAGCGCGGCGGTGAGCCCGGCCGGTCCTGATCCGATGACGACGACGGCGCGCTGGGTGGTGGCCGGTGCGCTCACAGGTGCTTGTCGATCATGCGGGCGAGGTCGTCCTTGGCCGCCAGACCCACGATGGTTTCCTTCAGGTCGCCGTCCTTGAAGAGCAGCAGCGTCGGGATGCCGCGCACCATGAACTTGCTGGGGGTGGCCGGGTGCTCGTCGATGTTCATCTTCGCGACCGTGACCTTGCCGGCGTAGTCTTCGGCCAGCTGGTCCACCGTGGGCGCCAGACGGCGGCACGGGGCGCACCATTCGGCCCAGAAATCCACCAGCACGACGCCGTTCTTCACCGCCGCGTCGAAGTCACCGTCACCGAGCGTTTTGATCTTGTCCGAAGCCATTTTTCCCTCGTAGTTACGATGCCGGATCCCGGTGTGCGGTATCACGCCCGGGCCGGGGTGGCTCTCGGACGACGCGTGCGTCGAGCGGCGATCACTCCTTTATACACCGTGACGTAGGCCCGTGCCGAGCGGTCCCACGAGAAGTCCGCCTTCATGCCGTTCTGCTGCTGCAGGCGCCGCCATTCGGCTGGACGCCCGAACACGGCGAGGGCCTCCGACAGCGCTCCCAGCATGGCGTCGCCGGTGTAGGACGCAAACAGGAACCCGGTGCCCTTCCTGGTGGCCGGGTCCCACGGCGTGACCGAGTCCACGAGGCCCCCGGTGGCCCTGACGACCGGCACCGTGCCGTAGCGCTGGCTGTACATCTGGTTGAGTCCGCTCGGCTCGTAGCGTGACGGCATCAGGAACAGATCGGCGCCGCCTTCCACCAGATGCGCGAGGCGCTCGTCGAAGCCGATGTGAAGGCCGACGCGGTCGGGCCGGCGTGCCGCGAGGAACCGGAACAACTGCTCGTAGCGGGCCTCGCCGCTGCCGAGCACGACAAACGCCGGGCCCATCTCGACCAGCGACTCGGCCACCTGCGCGATGAGGTCGAAGCCCTTCTGATCCACCAGGCGCGAGACCAGGCCGACCAGCGGTCGCGCCAGCGCGTCATCGCTCACCGGCAGGCCGAACGCTTCCAGCACGGCGCGTTTGGCCAGCGCCTTCCCCGCCAGCGCCTTGGCCGTGAACGGCGCCGGCAGGAGCGGGTCGGCGGCCGGATTCCACACCTCGGTGTCGATGCCGTTCAGGATGCCGGTGAGCGCGCCGGCGCGCGCGCGCATGACGCCCTCGAAGCCCACGCCGTACTCGGGCCGTTGAATCTCCTCAGCATAGGTCGGGCTCACGGTCGTAATCGCGTCGGAGAAATTCACGCCGGCTTTGAGAAAGCTGATGCGATCCCAGAACTCGAGGCCGCCGACAGTGAAAAGATCCCAGCCGAGGCCGAGGCGCGGCAGCCACGCCTTGTCGGCGATCCCCTGATACGCGAGGTTGTGGATCGTGAACACCGTCGGCACCTGCGCCAGGGCCGGATGCCGGGCGAAGTGCTGCCGCAGGTAGGCCCCGCTCAGCCCGGCCTGCCAGTCGTGCGCGTGCACCACCTGGATCGGCACGGCTTCCCGCGCCGCCCATTCGAGCGCCGCGATGGTGAGGAACGCAAAGCGCAGCGGGTTGTCGGCGAAGTCGACCTGGCCGGCGTTGTAGAGGCCGGCGCGATCGAACAGCGGCGGGCAATCCACGAAGAGCGCGCGGGCGCCGGGGCCGAGCGGCTCGGCGAAGAGGCCGGCTGTGAACGTCGTGCCGGCAACCGAGGCGCTGACGTCGGCCTGCCACTGCCCCGCCGCGAGGCCGCGGTAGCGCGGCGTCACCACCGTCACGTCATGGCCGGCGCGGCCCAGCGCCCGGGGCAGCGCCGAGGCGACATCCGCCAGTCCGCCCGTCTTCGAGAACGGCGCCACTTCGGATGCGATCATCAGGATGCGCAGCCCCGCCGGCGCCGTCGATCGCAGCGCGCGGATCGTCCGGGGGGCGGTCGGGGGTGCAGCCACGGGGCGGCGTTTGGCCATGGGAACTACGATACCGTGAGGGCGCGGAACCGGGGCAAGCGTTCCGGTAGAATCTCTGCACCCCCGTGTCTCAGCCACCCCCCGATCCCCCCGATCCACCGGCTCCTCCCCGCGAACGCGCCGAACCCCGCGAACTCGCGGCGCTGCGGGCCCTGGCCGAGGCGCAGCCCGAGCTCGGTCCGGCCGTCGCCCTGGAGCGCGAACTGGTAGACGGAGAACGGCGGCTGCAACGGCGGCTCGGCACCCCGTGGCTCGACGTCTCGAACGACGATCTGGCCAGCCGCCTGGCGGCCGGCCAGCGCCTCATCGAGTGGAGCCAGCTCGGCATCGACTGGCCGGAGTTCCGCCTGCGTCTGCGCCAGGTGGTGGACGTGCTGCGACGCCACGACATCCTCGACGCCGCCGACGCCGCCCGGCTCCACGACGTGGGCCGGGATCCGGGCCTGCCGGGCGTGGTGGAGCGCTGGTACAACGACGGCGCCGCTGGCGGGCCGGCGCCCGACATCAGCCTCGCAGACGTCCTGGCGCTCGCCGTGCGCCCGTTCCTCAGCCGCGCCGCCGAAGTGGTGCAGCAACGGGTGTCCACCGACGCCTGGCCGCATGGCACCTGCCCGATGTGCGGCGCGCGGCCGGGATTTGCCGTCATCGTCGGCCCCGGCGTTCGCCAGCTCGTGTGTGGCCGCTGCCATGGCCGCTGGGCGTTCGACGCTCGCACCTGCCCGCGCTGCCTGGCCACGGATCGCCAGCGGGTGTTCTCGGCCCACGACGGGATGTACCGGGTGGCGGCGTGCGACGCCTGCAAGCGCTACGTCAAGGGCATCGATATCAAGCGGGCCGGACGGCCGCTGTTGATGTCGGTCGACACGGTCGCCACCCTCGCCCTCGACCAGGCGATCGCGGCGCAGGGATTCGAGCTCGACTGAACGCTGACGCCTGGCGCGGACGCGCCGGGCGCGACGGCCTACTGCTGGGCGCCGTCGGGGCCGGCGGCCGCCAGCGTGCTGCCGTTGAGCCAGTTGAAGAGGTGGCGCGTCTCGGCAAAGCGGGCCGCGTTCGAGCGCGCACCGAGCACCACCAGCGCCACCTGACGACCGGTCTGCGGCAGGCGGATCATCGTCGCCAGGCAGTAGCCCGAGCTGCTGATGAAGCCGGTCTTGCCGCCGATGACCTCGAGCTCCCCGGAGCGGACGAACCGGTTGGTGCTGTTCACGTGCACGCTACGTGTGCCGGGCACGAAGTTGAACTCGGCCTTGCGCATCACGCTGCCGACGCGCTCGTCGGCCACGGCGTAGGAGATGAGGCGCGCCATTTCGTAGGCGGTCGAGACGTTGCCCGACAGCAGCCCCGACGGATCTTCGTACCGTGTCTGCTGCAGGCCCAGTTCGCGCGCCTTCTCGTTCATCCGGGCGACGAACCCGTCGGTGCCATACGGCGACACCCGGGCCAGCACGCGGGCGGCCGCGTTGTCTGAGCCGATGAGCAGCAGGTGCAGCAGCTCGTCGACGGTGACGGTGTAGCCGTTGCGCAGATAGGTCGTGGAGGCGCGGGCGACATCGGCGCGCTCGACCTTGACCACTGCCGACGGGTCGGTGAGTGATTCGAGGAACACCAGCGCCGTCATCACCTTGGTGATGCTGGCGATCGAGCGCGGCTCGAGCGCGTGCTCTTCGAACAGGACCTCGTTGGTCTCCGGGTCGTAGATGATGGCGGCGGCGGCGCGCGGCGCCGGCACTTCGCGCCCGGAGTCGTCGAGCTTGAAGCGCGGTGTCGCCAGCTCGCGGGCCTCACGGGCGCGGGCCACGGCACGCGACCGGGCGATGGCGCGGCGGCGGGCGGCCGACGAGGGGCGGGACTTGCTGGCGGCAGTGGCGCGGGTGGCCGGCTTCTTGGCTGCCGTGCGGGTCACCCGCGCGGGGGCCTTGCGGGCGGTGGTGGCGCGCTGAGCCTTGGCGCTGCGGGTGCGGGTGGCGCCGGCCGCTTCGAACGGCTGCACACACACGACAGACAGCACTGCGACGAGAACGCCGCCCAGCATTCGACGGCGTCGAGAGCTCAGCTGAAGCATGTAGTGGTTACAACCGGTTGCTGCTGTGGAAAACCGAGGCCCGCCCTCACCGAAGGTTTCGGCATTGTAACAAACGGGCTTTAGACCGCAAGCGTGTAATTGCGCCTCGCTGTGCACAGCGGTGAATATTCCGGCGGCCCCTCATCAGGGCTGCGTGAGTGCAATCGCCAGCAGCACCGCCCGCTGGGTGCCCTGCCACGAGTCGGTCGAGTCGAACGACTCGTCGAGGGCGTGCGCGCCGCGGCCGCGCCCGCCGCCATCGATGGTGATCGCCGGAATGCCCAGGCTCTGCGGGTAGTTCGCGTCGGTCGAGCCCTCGTCCATCGTCACGGCAAAGCCCAGCGCGCGCGTGACCGAGGCCGCCGTCTGCACGATGGCGGCGGTGGCCGGGGCGCGGCCAGCCGGACGGTTGCCGACCAGCGCCTTGTCCACGGTGAGCGCGCGGCTGTTCCAGTGAGCGTTCTCGGTTGTCACGGCATCGTCGACGGCGCGGTGGAACCTGGCGTCGAGCGATTGCAGCGAGGCGGCGTCGGCCGAACGCATGTCCACTTCCATCCAGGCCTCGAAGGGAATCGAGTTCACCGAGGTGCCGCCGCCGATACGGCCGACGTTGAAAGTGGTCTTGGGTTCGTTCGGCACCTGGAAGTCGCCGATGGCCGCCATCGCGCGCCCGAGCGCATGAATCGGGTTGACCATTCCGAAGGCGCCGTAGCTGTGGCCGCCGGGCCCCTTGAACGTCACGCGGTAGCGCAGGCTCCCCACCGAGATGTGGGTAATGCCGAGGCCGGTGCCGTCGATCGAGACGAACCGATCGACCTGGCCTTTCAGTCCCTCGTTGAACAGGTACTTGACGCCCCGCAAATCGCCGAGGCCTTCTTCGCCGACGTTGCCGACGAAGGTGATGGTGCCCGGCGTCTGGACACTGCCGGCTTTCAGCGCGCGCACGACCGCCAGCACCACGGCGAGACCACGGCAGTCGTCGCCGATACCCGGCCCCTTGAGGAGGGTGCCCTCCTGCGTCGTCTTGACGTTGGTGCCTTCCGGGAACACCGTGTCGAGGTGGGCGGCCAGCACGAAGTGCGGACGCCGCGCGGTGCCCGGGCGCTCGCCGAGCACGTTGCCAACCTTGTCGATGCGCACGTTCTGCAGGCCCAGTTCGCGGAACTTGCGGGCATAGATCTCGCCGCGCCTGGCCTCCTTGAAGGGCGGCGCCTCGACCTCGCAGATCTCCACCTGTTCGGCCAGCGTGCGAGCCTCATCGGCCCGGGCGGCTTCGAGGGCAGCCTTGACGCTGCCCTCCTGCAGCAGGCGGGCGCCGAGGTCGGGTGCGCCCTGCTGGGCGGCGGCCAGAACGGGCAGAAGGAGGAGGCTGGCGACGGCGGCAGGAATGCGCATGGAGGCAGCATTCTACCTGCGCGGTACTGCCCGGCGTCCGCCGGCCGTCCCGGTCCTTCCGCCGTTGGTCCCCGGCGGTCGTCTGGATGCCGGCGGCGTCGCGATCCGGAACGCCGGATCTCGTTTACACTGTGCCGACTTGTCCCCCGGACGCCTCCCGTTAGTATTTGCCGCGGAAATCGCGCCGGCAGGCGGAACGGCGCGCCCGACCGACGCGCCGGCGCTGGTGGCATTTCGTTTGCTGACTCGTAGATTCGTTGCGGGGCGCGTGCGCCGCGACGATTCGGTCCGTGTGGGTCGATTCCATCGCAAGGAAACGACCGCGGTTGGCGCCTGGTCCATCGGCCAGGGCTGTGGAGGAGTGTCCATGAAGTTGAAGACGACAGGTTGGGTCCTGTGCCTGGTCGCCGTGCTGTTTGCGGCACTGCCGGCCGGCGCGCAGGACTTCCGGGGCCGTGTCAACGGCACCGTCACCGACAACACCGGGGCCGTGCTGCCCGGCGTGACCGTCACGGTGACGAGCCCTGCGCTGATCCAGCCGCAGGTCCAGGTGACGAGCGCCGAAGGCGACTTCCGCTTCCTTGCGCTGCCTCCCGGGGTCTACGCGCTGAACTTCGAGCTCACCGGCTTCCAGTCGGTGAACCGCGAAGGCATTCGTGTGGTCATCAACCAGACGCTCACGGTCGACCAGCAGCTCGCGGTTGCCACGCTCCAGGAGACCGTCACGGTCACGGGCGCGTCACCGGTCGTCGATACCTCGACGACCACGATGGGCACAAACTTCACGAAGGAACTGCTGACCGAAATTCCGAATGCCCGCGACGTGTGGGCGGCGATGGGTCAGGCACCCGGCATGCAGATGACCGCCTACGACGTCGGCGGCTCGCGGACCGGCAACCAGACCGGCTATCGCGCGTATGGGATGGACGACCAGAACCAGACCCGGCTCGAGGGTATCGACACCACAGAGTCCACCAGCGCCAACGCCGGCTACTTCGACTTCGGCAGCTTCGAAGAGTTCCAGGTCGGCGGCGCCGGTGCCGATGCGTCGGCGTTTGCCGGCGGCGCGGTGCTCAGCATCAGCGTCAAGTCGGGCAGCGACAAGCTCACCGGCAACTGGTACAGCGACTACCAGAACGAAGACATGATCGCCAACAACGTGCCGGGCTTCCTGCAGGCCGCCAACACCCGCAACGACGGCGGCTTCTTCACGCGCGTCCCGCTCGAGCGCGGCAACCAGATCCAGAAGCAGTACGACCTGAACGGCAACGTCGGCTTCCCCATCTGGCGCGGTAAGGCGTGGGGCTTCTACAGCTACCGCCTGAACGACCAGTACAAATACACCACCGGCCTGCCAAGCAACATCGAGCGCTCGAAGCTCACCAACCCCTACACCTTCAAGGTCACCTATCAGGTGTCGCAGAACAATCAGCTCATCGGCTTCATCAACAAGCGCCAGAAGCTGCAGGACAAGCGCGGCATCAGCCTGACGACGCCGCTGTCGGCCGCCTACTACCAGTCGTCCGAGAACACGCCGATGAAGGCCGAGTGGACCAGCGTGCTCGGCAGCCGCGCTTTCCTCGACGTGATCGCCGGCAACTGGTGGAACTTCTTCCCGCTGCGCCCGGTCCGCGACTTCGACCTCTACGACGGCCCCTGGGGCCCCGGCCGCATCAATACCTCGAACAACCAGATCTTCGACGGTGGCGCCAACAACGGCTATCAGGATCAGAAGCGCTGGAAGCCTCAGGGCTACATCAGCCTGTCGTACTTCAAAGACGGCTGGGCCGGCAGCCACGACTTCAAGGTCGGTTACGACCTCAAGCGCGACCGCCGACAGCTGTTTCGCGATCAGCCGTTCGACATCTTCTACCGCGATGTCACGGTCAACAACCAGACCGAAACGGCGTTCGTCGACCTCTACAACACGTCGGTCACCGGGACCAACGACGTGGTGAACCAGTCGGTGTGGGTGAACGACACCTGGAAGCTCACCAACCGCCTCACGGTGAACCTCGGCCTGCGCTACGAGCACTATCTCGACCGCTGGCCCGAGCAGGAATTCGCGCCCAACGGCATTCCGGCCCTGGCCGGCTTCACCGATGCGCGCTACCAGGCGCACATCGCCCAGCGCACGGTCGAAGCCCGCACCGTCGCCAACACCAAGGACTTCTCGCCGCGCGTCGGCTTTGCCTACGACCTCACGGGCGACAACCGCACGGTGGTGAAGGCCTACTTCGGCCAGTCGCGCTGGAACTCGGCCGACGAACTCGCCGACAAGGAAAATCCGGTCGGCATCGCGCAGCTGCGCTACGCTTTCCTGCCCTGCACGGCCACCCGCACCACCGGCTGCGATCTCAATGGCAACCGGTTGCTCGACGGCCCCGCAGAGCTCGGCGCGTTCAACACGACCGTCGGTGGCGCCGGCAACGTCACCATCGACCGAAACCTCAACCGCCCGGTCACCAACGAGCTGTCGACCAACATCGAGCGCGAGCTCGTCACCGGCCTGTCGGCGCGCGTGTCCTACGTGTACAAGGCGGTGCGCGACATCTGGGCTGAAGACGATCCAATCCGCAACGGCGCGTTCACCGTGCCGCTCACGATTACCGATCCGGGTCCCGACAACGTGCTGGGGACCGGTGATGAGCAGACATTCCAGACCTTCGACCGCCCGGCCGCGATCGGTCAGCAGCGCATCTACACCAACCCCGAAGGCTACGACGCCGATTTCAACACCGTCGAAGTCGCCTTGAACCGCCGCATGATGGGCAAGTGGATGCTGCTGACGTCGGCGGGGTTCACCTGGTCGAAGATGCAGCACGTCTCGAACGCCGCAACCCCGACACCCACGGGCTACACCCGTTTCTACTCGTTCCGACCCGTCGATCGCCTGTTCGGTGACGAGTTCGGCCGCGAAACGTCCACGGTGTGGAACTACAAGGTCATCGGGCGCTACGAGATGCCCTGGGGCATCGGGTCGTCGGGCTCCTGGCGTGTGCAGAGCGGCCAGCAGTACGGCCGCACCATCACCACCACTGCCGCGCAGATGCCGGGCGATGGCTCGCGCACCTTCCGCGTCGAGCCGATCACGGCCAACCGCTACCCCAACATCTCGATCTTCGACTTGCGCCTCGACAAGTCGTTCACGCTGCCGAAGCAGGGCGGTAAGGTGACGTTCCAGCTCGACGGGTTCAACCTCGCCAACAGCGGCGCGATCACCCTGTTCCGTCAGACCACGGTCAATTACCGTGAGGTCACCGAAACGCTGGCGCCGCGCATCTTCCGCGTCGGCTTCCGGTGGGACTTCTAGCGCGACCGGCGCTCCGCCCCGTCGCGCGGGGCTAGGGGCTGGGGGCTAGGGCTTCCAGCTGCAGATGCAGACGGGCGGTTCCACCGCCCTTCGGCCGACTCAGGGCGTCCTGAGCGCAGTCGAAGGATGGTGGGACCGCCCGTTTCCTTTGGGACGCCGGTCGTCCATCCCACCGATCCCGTGATTCGACCCAATCCATCCACTTTCTTTCGGTCTCTTCAAACTATTGGAGACATGTCTCCGGATGTGGATATGGATGTGCTAGTGTAACGCCGCCTCCTACATGACGCGACGCGCGTGGTTCGCCCACCTCGCCGCCGTGCTGGGTTATGTTTGCGTCGCCGTGGCGTTCTCCTGGCCGCTGCTTCCGAACATCACCACGCACCTGACCGGAGATCCCGGTGGCGACACCGGTGTGTACGTCTGGAACCAGTGGGTGTTCCAGCATGAGGCGTGGATCCAACATCGCAATCCGCTGACCACCGAGCAGATCTTCTCGATGACCGGGCGCCCGGTCGATCTGACTCAGCACAACTACACGCTGTTTTCGAACCTGCTGGCGCTGCCGCTGATGGGCGCCCTCGGCACCGTCGCCACGTTCAACCTGGTGTATCTCGCGACCGTCGTCCTCACCGCCTGGATGACCTTCGTGCTGGCGCGGCGCGTCACCGAGGGCGCCACCGTCGAGGCCTGGCTGGCCGGGCTCGCCTTTGCCTGGGCGCCGGTGCTGGTCGCGCGCTCCACCGGCCACTTCAGCCTGGTCGCCGCCGCGCCGCTGGCGGCGTTCATCTGGAGCCTGCACCGGGTCGAGCGGTCGGAGCGGCTCGGCGACTCCATTCTCGCCGGCGTGTCGGTGGCGTGGGCGGCGTCCTGCGATGCCTACTACGCCGTCTACTGCCTGCTCATCGCCGCCATCTACGTCACCTCGCGCCTGCTGCGCCTCGAATGGCGGCCAGGCCGCGGGGCCCCCGGCCTGTGGCTGCTCGACCTGTCGATTCTGCTCGTCGGCGGTCTGGTAGTCGGCCTGGTCGCCGGCCGCGGCGGCCGCTTCGAGATTTTCGGCCTGCCGGTGAGTGTCCGCGGCCTCTACGCGCCGGTGTTCCTGCTGACGACGCTGGTCGTCGCGCGCGTCGTGCTCTATCTGCATCCCCACGTATTCGCCGACGGGCTCCCCCGGCCGCGCGCGCTCGGCCTGACCGTGGCCGCCGGCGTCGCCGGCATGGTGATGCTCTCCCCGACGCTCTACGGCGCGGCGCAGCGCGTGATGGAGGGCTCGTGGGTGTCGCCGCCCACCTACTGGCGCAGCAGCCCGCGCGGGGTCGACCTGCTGGCGCTGGTCGCGCCCAACCCCTCGCACCCGCTCGTGCGCTGGTTCGCCGGCTACCAGCAGGAGACGGCGCCGACGGTCTTTGTCGAATACACGGCAGCGCTCGGCCTGGTCGTTGTCGCCGTGGTGGCGTGTGCCGTGTGGCGGGCCGGCCTGCGCTCACGCGGCTGGTTCTGGACGCTCGGTATCTTCGCGGCGCTCTCGCTCGGCCCGTTCGTGCACGTGGCTGGCGTGAACACCTTCGTGCCCGGCCCATGGGCGCTGCTGCGCTACGTGCCGGTCGTGAGTCTCACGCGCATGCCCGGCCGCTTCGCCGTGGTCGCGGCGCTGTGCGCCAGCGTCATCTTCGCGATGGCCCTGAAGGCCATCGGCGATCGGTGGCCGCATCGGCGTCGTCAGGTGCTGGCGGGCGTGGCGGTGCTGCTCGCCTTCGAACTGCTGCCGGCGCCGCGGCCGCTGTATTCCGCATCCATCCCCTCCGTCTACGAAACGGTCCGCGCCGACCCGCGGCCGGTGCGCCTTCTCGAACTCCCCTTCGGCATCCGCGACGGCGTGTCGTCGGAAGGCAACTCCAGCGCCCGCTACCAGTTCAATCAGACGCGGCACGAGAAGCGGCTCATCGGCGGGTATCTCTCGCGCGTGTCGTCGCGCCGCTTTCGCGAGATCCGGGAATCGCCGACCCTGACCGGACTGCTGACGCTCAGCGAAGGGCGGACACTGACGCCGGAAGACGAGGCGCGGCTGGTGGCGCGAGCGCCGGCCTTCGTCGAACGGGCCGCTCTCGCGTGGGTGGTCATCCACCCGTCGCAGACGCCACCGGCGCTGGCCGCCTTCGCCATCCGCGCCTTCGATCTGGAGTGGGTGGCGGCCGACGGTGACGCCGTGCTGTATCGGACGCGCGGCTATCCGCCGCCCCCGTCCTCCTCGGCGTCGAGCAGCGACTGATCGACGTCCGCCCCGGCGGCGAGCCCTGGCGGCGGACTGTTACACTTCCTCGGATGCCCCCGCGCTGGTTTCTGCTCGTCTACGCGCTTTCGGGCGCCGCGGCCCTCGTGTACGAGGTGGCGTGGACGCGCCTGCTCACCTTGTCGCTCGGTCACGGCGTGGCCGCCGCCAGCACCGTGCTCGCGGCGTTCATGGGTGGGCTCGCCATCGGGGCGGCGCTTGCCGGCCCGGCCAGCGACCGGGCGTCGCGCCAGGCCGCGATGCGCGTCTACGCTGTCCTCGAAGTGGCCATCGCCGTTCTCGCGCTGGCCATGCCGCTCGGCCTGAGCGCGCTCGAACCGCTCCTGAGCCGGGCCTACGCCGATGGCGCCGGCGGACCGGGATTCCCGCTGCTGCGCCTGCTCACGAGCGTGCTCCTGGTGGCGTTGCCGGCCGTGGCGATGGGCGCGACGTTCCCGTTCGTCGCGCGCTGGTTCGTGCCCGGCGCCGCCGCCGCCACCCGTGACGCCGGCGCGCTCTATGCCGCCAACACGGCCGGCGCGGCGGCGGGCGCGCTGCTGACCGGGTTCGTGCTGCTGCCCACGCTCGGCCTGCGGCTCACGACCTGGATCGGCGTGGCCCTGAATCTCGTGGTGGCGGCCGCCGCGTGGCATCTGGCCGGTCGCGCGGTGCCGGCGCCTGCAGCCGACGGCGCGGCGCCGACCCCTGCTGCCCGCCCGGCCGGCAAGGGTTCGCGGAAGGCGCCGGCCGCGGCCCCCGCGGTCGGGCCGCAACCGTGGCTGGCGGCGTTGGCGATGGCCGCCTCGGGCTTTCTGTCGCTGGGCCTGCAGATCGTGTGGTCGCGGCTGCTGGCGCAGGTGCTTGGCCCGACCACCTACGCCTTCAGCCTCGTGGTGGCCATCTTCATCACCGGTTTGGCGCTCGGCGCGGTGGCAGGACGTCGTCTGGCCGTGCGGGCGATCCACCCGGTGGCCGGCCTCACCACGGCCATCGGGCTGGCGGTGCTGCTCGCCGCCGCCGCGGTGTGGACGGTCGACGATGGCCTCACCTTGATGGCCGCCGCGGTATCGGCGCCGGATGCCAGCTTCGAGTCGGTGCTGCTGCGCCAGGTGCTGCTCGTGACGGCGTGGCTGCTGCCGCTCGCCGTGGCGCTCGGGTGCGCCTTCCCGTTTGCCATTCGCACCGGCACCGGCCGCGACGACTCGCTCGGCGCCGATCTCGGCCTCATATATGCGCTGAACACCATCGGCGCCATTGCTGGCGCGCTGGCGGCCGGCTTTGTCATCATCCCGGCGCTCGGCCTGCACGGGAGCCTGCGCGCCCTGGGCGTCGGCACGGCCGTGGCGGCCCTGGCGGTGCTCGTGGCCGGCCGCGCGGCCGGCACCGCGCGCGTGGTCGCGTTCACGGCCGCTCTCGCCGCCCTGGCCGCGAGCGTGGCGCTCCCGTCGTGGGACCAGGCCCTCTTCACGAGTGGCGCCTACAAATACGCCTCGGCGCTGTCGGCCGACGCTCTCGAAGTGTCGCTGCGTGCCGGCCATCTCGCCTATTACAAGGAAGGCGCGACCGCCACGGTGGCGGTGCGTGAGGCGGCCGGCACCACCTCCCTCGCCATCGACGGCAAGGTGGATGCGTCCAACGCCGGCGACATGCTCACCCAGCGCCTGCTCGCGCACGTGCCGCTGCTGCTGCATCCCGACCCCAAGGCGGTGGCAATACTCGGCCTGGGCAGCGGCGTGACGCTCGGCTCGGCGCTGACGCATGGGATCGAACGCGCCGACGTGCTCGAGATCTCGCCCGAGGTCGTGCAGGCATCCCGCTTCTTCGAGCCCGAGAACGGGGCGGCGCTGCGCGATCCCCGCACCCGGCTCATTGTCGGCGACGGCCGCACCCATATCCTGCGCGGGCGCGCCCACTACGACGCCATCATCTCGGAACCCTCGAATCCGTGGATGGCCGGCATCGCCGCCCTCTTCACCCGCGAGTTCTTCGCGGCCGCGAAAGCCCGCCTGACGCCCGGCGGCGTGCTGTGCCAGTGGGCGCACACCTACGACATCAGCGGCGACGACCTGAAGTCGATCGTCGCCACGTTCACGGCGGTATTCCCCGACGCCACGCTGTGGCTGGTCGGCGATGGGGACGTGCTGCTGATCGGTTCGAACCAGCCCCTCCTGGCGCAGGTGGCGGCGCTGCCCGCCCGGCTGGCCGCCCGCAGCGGCGCGGCCGCCAGTCTGGCCGGCGTCGGCGTGAAGGACGCCTTCGCCCTCACGTCGCTGCTCATCGCCGAAGGGCCCGGCGTGGTGGCGTACTCGAGCGGCGCCCGGCTGCAGACCGACGACCACGCGCCGGTCGAGTTCACCGGTCCGCGGGCGGTGTTCTCGCGCGGCGGCCCCGACAACTCGGCGGCCCTGCGGGCCCTGGCGGCGGAACGTCCGGTGCCGGCAGCGGTCGAGGCCCGCCGCACGGCGTCGGCGGCCTCCTGGCGCGACCGCGGCTGGATGCTTTACGAGGCCAGCGCCACGGGCGCCGCCTGGGCCGACTTCGAGACCGCCGTGCGCCTGAATCCACGCGACGCCCGGGCTCTCGACGGCCTGGTGCGGGCCTCGGCCGCGACCGGCCGGCAGAGCGAGACACTGCGCGCCCTCCAGACGGCCGCCGCTCCTGCGGACCACCTCGAAGCGCAGGTGGCGCTCTCCCGGCTGCTGGCCTCCGGCGGACGGGTGGAGGACGCGGCCCGGGTCGCGTTCGCGATGGTCCAGCGGCAGCCGTCGAACGTCGCCGCACTCGAGCAACTCGCCTCGGTGCTCGCCGATGTGGGCGACCGCGAGCGGCTCCTGCCGGTGGTGACCAAGCTGCGTGCCGTCGCACCCACAGCCGACGCCACGCGCTACTACGTTGCCAGTCTCCTGTTCATGGAGGGCCGGACGGAACTGGCCATCGGCGAAGCCCGGGCGCTGGTGACCGGGAATCCGACACACGCCAAGGGTTACAACCTGCTCGGAGCGGCCCTGGCAACGGCCGGCCGGCGCGACGAGGCGCGCGAGGCCTTCCAGGCGTCGCTCGGCGCCGACCCTCGCGATCCGTCGGCGTACACGAACCTGGCGTTGCTGGAACTGGAAGGCGGCAACACCGCCGCCGGGATGCAGCGGCTCGCCGAGGCACTCACGCTCGATCCCTCGTCGCCGGCGGCGCGCGAAGCGTTCGACCGGGAACTGGCCCGCGCGCCGCGTCGCTGAATCGTCGCGCCGCCGTCGCGCGGCATCCAAATCGACGAACGATGATCCAGTGCGGCGTCGCGCGACGCCTCATCCCGCGCGTGGTTCTGTCGATTACTGGCGCGCGGTGTGACGAATTGCGACCGATTTCGATACGCCGTGAGGTCATGGCTTGACGAAACGCGCCTATACGAACGGCGACGCATCGGGCACGAAACTTGCGAGGGCGTTGACAGGAGAACGTGATTATGAGTGTCGTGAAACTCCTCGGGTTCGGCACCATGCCCTGCGGCTGCGTCATCGGCCGCTACCGCGATGTAGCCAGCACCCGCGAGGTGGTCTACGTCGAGGAGAAGGGGCCGCAGTGCACGAGCGCCTCACACCGCCAGAATCACACGATCTCGGCGCTGCGTGACGGCCGCACGGCCGAGGGCTATCAGCCCGCCCCGGCCGCCATGCGCGCCTCGTAGCCGTCCGTCCGCGGCGCCTCCCAAGGCGCTGTACTCCGTGGCGCGAAGGCGGTACAATTCGCCCCGCGTGCCCACCCGCGTTCCCCGCCCTTACGACACCGTCCAGGCTGGACGGGCCACGATTCACTTTTACCTCGGTGACTGCGTCGACGTGCTCGCGGCCCTGCCCGAGCGTCAGGTCGACGTCGTCGTCACCTCGCCGCCCTACAACCTCGGCATCCGCTACCGCACCTACGACGACGGCCAGCCCCGCCACGAGTACCTCGAGTGGACGGACCGGTGGGTGGCGGCGGTCGCCCGGAGCCTCGACCCCCAGGGCTCCCTCTTCCTGAACGTCGGCGCCAAGCCGACCGACCCATGGACGGCCCTCGACGTCGCGCAGGCGGTGCGGCCGCACCTGCACCTGCAGAACATCATCCACTGGGTGAAGTCGATCGCCATCGAGCGCGATGCCGCCGGGGCGCGCTCCGGGCTGGTCGACGACCTGGCCGTCGGTCACTACAAGCCCATCAATTCCGAGCGGTTCCTGAACGACTGCCACGAGTTCCTGTTCCACTTCACCCCGGAAGGCACCACCAGGCTCGACCGGCTCGCCCTCGGCGTGAAGTATCAGGACCAGTCGAACGTCGGCCGCTGGCGCGGCGCGGCGGGCGGTCGACGCTGCCGCGGCAATACCTGGTTCGTGCCCTACGAGACCATCCAGAACCGGGAGAAGGACCGGCCCCATCCGGCCACCTTCCCGCCGCGCCTGCCGGAGTACTGCCTGAAGCTCCACGGGCTCGGGCCGGACCTGACCGTCGCCGATCCCTTCCTCGGCCTCGGCTCGACGATGGTGGCCTGCGCGCGGCTGGGCGTGCACGGCCTGGGCATCGAACTCGACGAGCACTACCTGAAGGAAGCGATCGCGCGCGTGCGGGCCGAAGTGGAGCGACCGGCAGCGCGGACCCGCCGACGCTCGGCCGTCTGAGCCCCGCCACCGCCGTGCCTCCGGGCTCCGGCGGCGGGCGGGCCGTCGTGCCGGCCGCGCGGTTCGATTCGAGAGCGGCTCACGAGTCATTCCCAAAAGCGATTGACCTCTCAGGTCAGACCTCCGGTGGCAAGGCTCGACGCCGGCGCACCCGTGGCCGGCCCTCCGCGTTCACTCGAACTGGCACCGCGGCGGCCATCGAGTCGAACCACGTCGTGTCGGCTCCTGCGTGCGATTCCCCATCAGAAGAGCGTGATTTGACAGTCAAGGCCGCTTCAGGGGCGGGCCGCGTACCGACGGCGCAACGCGGCGTCAGCGCCGGCGAGGAGTGCCGGGGCGCTGGTCAGCGCGTCCCGTCACATTCCCCAGCACGGCAGATCGATCGAGGTCCATCTCATCACTGCATGTATACTCTCGCAGCAGGAGCCCCGCCGTTGGACCTACGTCAACTCGAGATCATCCGCGCCATCGCCGAAACAGGGTCGTTCACTGCCGCCGGCCACAAGCTTCACGTGTCGCAGTCGGCCATCAGCCGCCAGATCCTGTTGCTCGAAGACGAGCTCAAAACGCCCGTGTTCCTGCGCATCGGCCGCCGGATCCGCATCACCCCGGCCGGTGAGTCGCTGCTGCAGCTCAGTCACCGCGTGTTCCAGGACCTGACCGACACCGTCGCCACGATCAGCGACAGCCAGGAGACGCTGCGCGGCACGGTGCGCATCCTGGGCGGCATGACGGTCTGTCTTTACGTCTTCCCCACGCTGCTGTCGGAACTGACGCGACAGCACCCCGGCATCGAAGTCAAGATCATGAACGACAGCGCCGAGCGCAGCATCCAGCACCTGCGCGCCGGCACCGGCGACATCGCGCTGCTCACGCTGCCGGTGCGCGACGCCGATATGGTGACGGTGCCAGTGCTGCAGGAAGAGCTGCTGGTGGTCACCTCGGCCAAGCATCCGCTCACCAAGAAGCGCAAGGTGAACGCGCTGGACCTGTCCACGCAGCCGTTCGTGTTGTTCGAGTCGGGCTCGAACACGCGCCGCGTCGTCGACGAGTTCTTCGCCTCGTCGGGCATCGAGCCACGTATCGTGATGGAGACCGAGAACGTCGAGATCCTGAAGGCACTGGTGCGCCACGGGCTCGGCATCACCATCGTGTCTTACCAGTCGGTGGCGCGAGACGTGGCCAGCGGCCACCTCTACTGCGCGCGCATCGACGGCCGACCGCTCATCCGCGAGACCGGTTGGGTCTACCCGAAGATGAGCCGCACGCCGCGGGCCGTGGACGAAGTGATCAAGGCCTTCGAGAAGGTGCGACCCCGCCTTCGCCTGGCGCCGTAGAAAACGCTGCGCCAGGCTTCGGCGAGGCTTCGCCCCGCCAGACGTCGCCGCGCACCCGCGCTGCTACGCGCGTTCGCTGGCGCCGGTCAGCGTCGGCGCGGCTTCGGCCATCACGCGGCCGAGCGTGGCGACGGCGTCGCCGATCTCGGCGGCGGTGAGCGTCACGAAACTCAGGCGCATCGTGCGGCAATCGGGCGCGGCCGTGTAGAACGGCGCGCCCGGCACGAACGCCACGCCCGCCTCGACCGCCTTCGCCAGCAGCAGCGGCATGGTGTCGTAGCCCTCGGGCAGCCGCACCCAGAAGAACATACCGCCCCGCGGCACCTGGTAGGTCGTGCCGGCCGGCATGTGCGCCGCCAACGCCGTGGTCATGGCGTCGCGCTGGAGCCGGTAGCGGGCGCGGATTGTCGGCACGTGCTGGTCCAGGAAGCCGTCCTTGATGACCTCATGGACCACCCGCTGATTGAAGCCCGGCGTGTGCAGGTCGGCGGCCTGCTTGGCCGACAGCAGGCGGGTGTAGAGCTCGCGCGGCGCCACCAGGAAGCCGAGGCGGAAGCCCGGCGTGAGCACCTTCGAAAACGACCCCAGGTAGATGGCGCCTTCCGGCCAGCGCGAGGTCATCGACGGCGGCGGCGCCTGGTCGAACCAGAGGTCGCCGTACGGATTGTCCTCGACGATCGGCACGCCGGCCGACTGCGCGGCCGCCACGATCGCGTCGCGGCGGGCGTCGGATATCTGGCCGCCGGTCGGGTTCTGGAAGTTCGGCAACAGGTAGGCGAAGCGCGTGCCCGGAGCGCGCGTCGCCAGCGTGGCGACCGCCGAGGCGGCGGGTCCCTCGGCGTCGCCCTCGAGGCTGACGAACGACGGCTCGTAGGGCACGAAGGCCTGCAGCGCGCCGAGGTAGGTCGGCGCCTCGACCGCCACCGGCGCACCGGCGTCGATGAACGCCTTCCCCACCAGTTCCAGCCCCTGCTGCGACCCGGTCGTGATGAGCACCTGGTCGGCGGCCACGGAATAGCCCGGCCGCGACAGGGTCGCGGCGACCCACTCGCGCAGCGGCGCGAAGCCCTCGCTGGCGGCGTACTGCAGCGCCGCTTTGGGCTGCTGGGTCAACACGGTGTCGCAGGCGGCGCGGATGGCCTCGACCGGGAACGTCTCTGGCGACGGCAGCCCGCCGGCCATCGACTTCACACCGGGACGTTCGGCCACTTTCAGAATCTCGCGCAGAATCGACGGGCTCATGCGCTCGCAACGACGGGCCAGGGTCCAGACGCTCATCTTCGGGTGCCTCGCAAAGTGCTCCGATTATGCCGCCGGGAGCGCGCTCTCTCCAACTCGGGACGCACCGCACCAGGTCGCATGCCTTGAGCACATCGGTGCAATTCGATCATTCTATTTCGCGTCTGGATGACGGATCACTACGATCGCGGTCTGTCTTTCCTGGAGGGCCATCCCATGTCACCGAGTCCCGACCGCGTCATCAGCATCAATCTCAGCGACGACGTGTGGCGTGCATTCACGCAGGTGCAGCCTGAGCCCGTGTCCTGGTTGAAGTCGCGGATCCTCGAGTCGATCGAGGCCGCGCGCGCCGGCAGCACCGACACACCGCAGCGGCTCGGCCGCGCCTAGCATCACCCGCCCGGCGGCCACCTCCGGCCGCCCGCGTCGCGCCGCCCGTGCTACTTGGTCGGCGGCGTCGGCTGACGCAGCGTGTACGACGTGCGCGACCACACGTTGAGCCCCTCGCGCTTCACCTTGACCTCGATTTTCCGCGTGCGCTTCAGCGGGTCGGGGTTGCTCGAGTAGTAGCCCACCACGTAGTAGTCGCTGGTCTCGGCGTCGATCCGCTTCAAGCCCTTCTCGAAGTTGTTCTGGTTGACGATGGCGATGCCGCCGGTTTCCGTCGCCAGCACGCGCAGGCTGTCCTGCGTCTTGCGGATGTGGTTCTGGAAGTCGGTGGGATCGACCGTCTCGTCGAGATCCTGCCCCCGCCACCAGCCCGCGCGGATCAATCGTGTAGAAGGTCGCGTTGGCGCGGTTCGCCGAACGCGTCAGGTCGGCCAGTTCGCGCGCCAGGTCGGCATCCGAGAACTGCTGGCCCTGGTTCATCGTGCGGTTGATTTCCTGCCCCTCCTCACGTGTCTGCCCCATGCGCCCGCCGTAGATCGGGTCTTCGCCCTGGCGCTGGTTCTCGAAGGGATTGAAATCGAAGCCGTTGCTCACCCAGACGACCGCCTTGCGGCGGTTGGTGATGCGTTCGAGCTGCGTGACGATGTCGCGCGCGGTCGAAAACGCCACCTGGGCGCGGTAGCGCACTTCGGTCGGACCCTGCGGGCCATCCTGGCCCTGGATGATGTCGGAAGGCTTCAACCCGTTGCCGGTGATCTTCTTGATCGCCTCGTCGAGGATCTTGCGATCGTAGGTGAGGTCGATGGCGAGCGACGACGGCCCGGTCGAGACGATGCCGAACATGTCGCCTTCATGCACCAGCGTGCGTGAGATGCGCTTGAACAGATCGCGGATGCGGCCGGTGTTGCGGAAGTCGAGGTGCAGGTCGTCGACGAGGATGAGGAAGATGCGGCCGGCGGCGTCGTTGCGCGGCCGCGCCGTGGGCAGGATGATGCCTTCCTGCGCCGGCGGCGGCGGCGGCGCCTGCAGGTTGAGCACGCGCCCGCCGTGCACGAGCGTCATCGACGCCAGTTCCTGCTTCACGCCGTCTTCGAAGATCTCGATCTCGTCTTTGGTCAGGTCGGCGATGAAGAGGTCCCGCGCGTCGCGGGCAATGACGTCGGTCGTCACGAGATCCACGGCGCTGCGGAACACGCCGTCGGGCGTGGCCGGGCGGCCAGGCTGCTGCGCGGCGGGGGCCGGCGTCTGCGGTGCCGCGGGCGCCTGACGGGCGTCGAGCACGACAAGTCCCGTGACCAGCGTGCCGAGCACGAGCCCGGCACCGGCAGCGGCGAGGCGGCGGATTCTCATGGCCTCAGTATAGACGCACGGGTGCGCCCGGCGGCCGCGAGCGTGGAGTCGGCTCAGGCGCCAGAGGTGGCGCGATCGAGCTCGTCTGTGAGGGCATCGAGATCGCGCTGCACGGTGCCCATGCCCGCCAGCACGGCCTCGGGCGATTCCCAGCCCTCGGGGTCGAGCCGCGCCAGACGCTCGCGCCAGGCCGCTTTGAGGGCGGGCTCGGCGGCGGCCGCGTCGATGCTGTCGGCCAGCGCCGCATGCTGCTGGCGCAGGCTGGCGGCGATGCCGCGTCCGAGCAGTTCGCTCAGCAGGTCGGGCCCGTCGTCGAAGTCGGCAGCGACGACCGGCGCGGGCGGCTCGGCGCTCGCCACCGGCCCGGCAGCCGCAACGGCAACCGCAGCCGCGGCGCGCGGCGGCGCCACGTCCACCGCGTCGCTCTCCGGATCGGCCTCGGAACGCCGGGGTGGGAGCGGCTTGCGCTTGCGCGGCGGAATCGCCGCTTCCACTTCGACCGGCGTCATGGCCCCGATGTCGAGGATGTAGGGCCAGTCGAAATCGATGTCGGGATACTGCTCCTCGAGCGATCGCATCGCGGCGTCATCGAGCGCGGGCCGGCCGATCTTCACCCCGGGCACCGTGCGATACCAATAGAGAATCTTCGGCCGTTCGCCCGGCGCGGCGACGTGCAGCAGGAACGTGTTTTCCACGCCCCGCCGATCGGCGGTGAGTCGCAGGTACGGCACGCGCGATTAGCGCCGCTTTCCGGCCGCGGGACGAGCCGCGGCCTTGACGGGCGCCGCCTTCTTTGCAACCGGCTTGGCGGCCGGTTTGGCCGGCTTCGCCGGCGCTGCCGCCTTGACCGCAGGCTTCACCGCCGCCTTTGCGACGGGCTTCGGCGCGGGTTTGGCTGCGGGCTTCGCCACCGCTTTGGCGGCCGGCTTGCCAACAGCCTTGACGACAGCCTTGGCCGCCGCGGGAGCGGGAGCCGCCGCCTTGACGGGCGCGGCCGCCTTCGCCGGTGCGGCGGCCGCTTTCGCCGCCGCCTTCACAGGCGCCGGCGGAGTCGCGGGCTTCTTGCCCGCGGGCGGCGCAACCGCAGCCGCGGCCTTGACCGGCGCGGCCGGTGCCGCCGCGACCTTGGCCACCGGCTTCACGGCAGGCGGTGCCGGAGGAGGTGCGGCCGGCGCGGCCGGGGCGGGCTGCGAGGCCGCATGTTTGGCCGCCGAGGCCTTCGCCGCGGCGACGAACTTGCCGAACGAGACCTTCTGGGCGGCAGTACGCACCGGCGCCTTCGGGTCCAGCCCGCTGCGGGCAGGCATGGGCGGTGGGGGCGGCGGGGGCGGAGGTGGAGGCGGCGGGGGCGGCGCCACCTTGAGCTTCGGCGTGCCCGTGAGGCCGGCCCGCCTGGCCGCGGCGATGGCGGCGTCGGGCGCCTTCTGCACGAGCGTGAAGCGCACCTGATCGAGATTCGTGTGGTAGGTCCAGAGTTCGGCGACCGTCACGTTGTGATCGCGGCACAACCGGCGCACCGTGTCGAGCGTGTTGGGCGGCACGTACAGATGGAACGGCACCCGCAGCTTGCTGAAGGGGCCCCACTGCGCCAACGCCTCGAGCGAGTTGACCGATTCGCCCGTCTCCACTTCGACCACGCCCTGGAGCTTGCGGGCCTTGTCGTTGGTGACCAGGATCAGATCGGGCACGAATTCAGCAGTGCCGATGACGATCGACGTTGGCGGTTCGTGGCCGATGTTGGCGACCGGGTCGTGCTTCTTCTGGTAGCGCGCCTGGAGCAAGCGAATGATGCGATCGTGCTCGAGCTGTTCGCGCACGGGCCGGACAAGGATGGGCACGAGGCCTCCGCGGCAGTCGCTACGATGTAGCGGGTGAAAAACAAACCCCATAATATAGCACGATGAGATTGCGGTGGCGCTACATCGTGGGCACGCCGCTCCGGTACATCCCGGTACAATCGGGCTCATGAAACCCGCCCACCTGATTGGCGTCCCTCTCGACCTCGGCGGCAACCGCCGCGGCGTCGACATGGGCCCCTCGGCCATCCGGATTTCGAGCCTGGCGGAACACCTCGGCGCCCTGGGCATTGCCGTGACCGACAAGGGCGACATCGCCACGCCGCTTCCCGAGACCAAGGGCCTCGGCGATCCCCGCAAACGCTACGTGAAAGAAATCGCCAAGGTCTGCCAGAAGCTCTATCAGACCTCGCTGTCGTCGCTGTACGAAGGCGCCCTCCCGATCGTGCTCGGGGGCGACCACTCGCTCGGCGCCGGGTCGGTCGCGGCCAGCGCCGCCTGGCTCAGGGGCCAGGGCCAGCCCGTGGGGGTCATCTGGGTGGACGCGCACGCCGACATCAACTCCCCCGCCACCTCCCCGTCGGGCAACGTGCACGGCATGCCGCTGGCCGCCCTGCTCGGGTATGAGCCGGCGGAACTGGCGCGGATCTCTGGGCCGGAGCCGGCCATCCGTCCCGAGCACACGGTGCTCGTCGGCATCCGCAATCTCGACGACCGCGAGAAGGAGATCGTGAAGGCCACCGGCGTCCACGCCTTCACCATGAAGGACATCGACCGCCTCGGCATCGCCGAGGTCATGGACCGCGCCCTGGCCGCGGCCTCGGCCGGCACCGGCGGCGTGCACGTCTCGTTCGACCTCGACGTCTGCGACCCCACGATCGCTCCCGGTGTGGGCACGCCGGTGAAGGGCGGCCTCGACTACCGCGAGGCCCATTTCGTGATGGAAGCGGTGGCCGAATCCGGCCGCCTGGTGGCGCTCGATCTGGTGGAAGTGAACCCGGCCCTCGACGTGCGCAACGCGACGGCGGAGCTGGCCACCGAACTCGCTCTCTCGGCCTTCGGCAAGCGCATTCTGTGAGACAGCGCCCTCGCCGCGGGAACCAGAACGCGGGTGCTATAGTCCAAAGGTGGTCACCCGTATCTCAAGGAGCAGTCCAGTGATTCAGCGTCGTGTATTCGTGGCTTCGGCCCTCGTCGCCGCTCTCGCCGTGCCCGCCGGCTTCGCCGCCGCCCAGCAGAAGCGCGCCAGCGCGCACGAAACCGTGAAGGCCACCATCGACGGCGCCACCGTCAGCATCACCTACGGCCGCCCCTCGATGAAGGGCCGCAAGATCTTCGGCGGCCTGGTGCCCTACGGCCAGGTCTGGCGCACCGGCGCCGACGAGGCGACGATTCTCGAAACCGACAAGGCCCTGATGTTCGGGCCGCTCCATGTGAACCCGGGCAAGATCTCGCTCTACTCGCTGGTGACCGACAAGACCTGGACGCTCGTGCTCAACAAGCAGACCGGCCAGTGGGGCACCGAATACACCCAGGCCCAGGACCTCGGCCGCGTCGCCATGAAGGTGGAGACGCTGCCGGCAGCCGTCGAGACCTTCACGATCGCCATCGAGAAGAACCCCGCCGGCAAGGGCGGGCTCCTCGTAATGCAATGGGAAAACAGCAAGGCGACGCTCGCGTTCGGCCCCATGTAGTTCTCACGGCAGCGGCAGGGCCTCGCCTGAGGCCTTGCTGCTCCGGGCATTGCGGCACAAGATAGCCCCCGCCGCATGCTCTCCCCCATCCCCCTCCTGCTCACGGGCCTCGCGCTCGTCGTCCTCTGGTTCGTCGCCGTCTGGTGGCAGAGCGCGCGCCGCGGGCATCCGCACGGGTCGCCGACGTGGCTGCAACTGGCCATCGGCGCCGTCACTCTTTTTTTCGATACGCTCGGCATCGGCAACTACGCGCCGACCACGGCCATCTTCCGCTTCACGAAGATGGTGAAAGACGAGTGGATTCCCGGCACGCTCAACGTCGGCTCGTCGGTGCCGGTGGCCATCGAGGCGTTCGCGTTCGTCACGGCGATCGTCGTCGATCCGCTGACGCTCGGCCTGATGGTGCCGGTAGGCGCCCTGGGCGGCTACGTGGGCGCGGGCATCGTGTCGCGCTTGCCGCGGCGCAAGGTGCAGCTCGGGATGGCGATCGCGCTCGTGGTCGGCGCGGCGTTCATGACGGTCACGAACCTGCAGTTGATCCCCGGCGGCGGCGACGCCGTGGGCTTCACCGGCGGCACCTTGGTCGTGGCCACCGCGCTGAACTTCGTCTTCTGCTCGCTGAACGCGCTCGGCATCGGCAGTTATGCGCCGAGCCTCATCGTGTTCAGCCTGCTCGGCATGAGTCCGCGCTCGGCGTTTCCGATCATGATGGGATCAGCCGCCTACGGATTGCCGCTTGCCGGCATCAAGTTCGCGCGCTCCGACAAGTACGACGGCAAGGCCGCTCTTGGCATCGCGCTCGGCGGGATCCCCGGCGTACTCGTGGCGGCGTATGTGGTGAAGTCGCTGCCGCTCGAAGCGATCCGCTGGCTGGTGGTGGTGGTCGTGCTCTACGCGGGGCTGTCGCTGCTCAGGACGGCGATGGCCAAAAAGAACGGCTAGCCCGCGGTCGCCCGTCGGCGTCACGCGCGGCATCGGCGGCCCGATATCGTCCGCAGCGACGATCCCCTCCTCCGGGGCCACCCCGCGCTCATGCGCCTTCTCATTGACGTCAGCCGGAGAGTGAGGCACATTGCTCGGCCATGACCGCCGCTCAGCCCACGCCCACCACCCTGCTCGGCCTGCTCGACTCGGCACCGGCCGATCGGACCGCTAAAGCGCTCCCCGATCACCAGCACCGCAGCTCCTAACCCCAGCTGCGCGCGATGGTCAGTGGCTTTGCCGGAGCCCTGGCGGCCGCCGGCATCGGCCGCGGCGACCGCGTGGGCATGGCCCTGCCCAACGGGCTGCCAGCGATCGTGGCGTTCCTGGCGGCAGCCGAGGCGGGGACGGCGGCCCCGCTCAACCCCGGCTACAAGGAAGACGAGTTCCGCTTCTTCCTCGCCGACACGAGCGCCAGGATCCTGCTGCTGCCGCCCGACGGGCTCGACGAGGCCCGCAAGGCCGCCGGCGACGTCCCGATCCTGGCGGTGGACTTGGACGCCTCGGGGACGCTCACGCTCGGCGGCACGCCGCTCGGCGGGTCGGTGCCGTCCCCCGCCATCGATGACGTCGCGCTCATCCTGCACACGAGCGGCAGCACCGGCAGGCCCAAGCGCGTGCCGCTCAGCCACGCCAACCTGACCATCTCGGCGCACAATATCGCCGCCACCTACCAGCTCACGCCCGATGATGTGTCGCTGTGCGTGATGCCGCTCTTCCACGTCCACGGCCTGGTCGCGTCGACCCTGGCCACGCTGGCCAGCGGCGGCACCGTCGTCGTGCCCACCAAGTTCAGCCCGCTGTCGTTCTGGCGGGTCGCCAGGGAATACGGCGCCACCTGGTATTCGGCGGTGCCGACCATCCACCAACTGCTGCTGGCCCGCGTCGAGCCGGGCACGGCCAAGCCGGCCGGGGCCGAGAACCTGCGCTTCATCCGCTCGTGCAGCGCCTCGCTGCCACCGCCGGTGATGCACGATCTCGAAGCGGCGTTCGGCGCTCCGGTGCTCGAGGCCTACGGCATGACCGAAGCGGCGCATCAGATGGCGTCCAACCCCCTGCCGCCGGGGTCGCGTAAGCCGGGTGCGGTCGGCCCCGGCACCAACGTCGGTATCAGCATTCGCGACGCCAACGGCCAGGAGCTGGCGACCGGCGAACGCGGCGAAGTCTGCATCCACGGACCGAACGTGGTCAAGGGCTACGAGAACAACCCCGAGGCCAACGCCACGGCGTTCTTCGGCGAGTGGTTCCGCACCGGCGACCAGGGCTTCCTCGACGAGCACGGCTATCTGACGCTGTCGGGCCGCTTGAAGGAGATGATCAACCGCGGCGGCGAGAAGATCTCGCCGCGCGAGATCGACGAGGTGCTGCTGACCCACCCGTCGGTCGGCGAGGCGGTGTGCTTCGGCGTGCCGCACAAGATGTGGGGCGAGGAAGTGGCCGCCGCCGTGACCCTGAAGGGCGCGGCCACCGAGGCCGAGCTGCTGGCCTTCTGCAAGGAGCA
>JANNIB010000553.1:0-2241 GCA_031404695.1 Acidobacteriota bacterium | reverse complement strand
GCAGAACTTCGGCATGGCGATGCCGGACGCGCTCAAGGGCATGGCGCGGCGGGTGCCGGTGCTCGACGCGCGCTTCTTCGTCACCGCCGTCCTCACCCAGCGCGAAGCCGGCGGCAACCTGGCCGAAGTGCTCGACAACCTCGCGGGGGTGATGCGCGAGCGTTTCAAGGTGAAGCGGCAGATCCGCGTCGTCTCGGCGCACGGCCGCATCACCGCCTGGGTGCTGTCGCTGCTCGCTCCGGCCCTGGCGGTGGTCATCTACATCGTGTCGCCGCAGTTCATCCGCGTCCTCGTTGACGACCCGCTCGGCGTCCGCCTGCTGCTGGTGGCCCTCACCCTGCAGATCATCGGCACCTTGATCATCTCCAGACTGGTGCAGGTGGAGTACTAGATGGAGACGCTGCTGTTCTCCGGGCTTTTCCTGGCGCTGGCGACGGCCACCGGCACCGCCCTGTGGCACTTCACGGAGCCGGCGGGGCTGAAGCGCCGGTTGTCGGAGGTGGTCGCCGGTACGCCGACCGCGCCGCGCCCGCGCGAGTCGGTCATCTCGGAAGGGCCCAGCCAGCTGGCCCGCCGCGTCCGCTCGTTCGTGCCCAAGTCGCCACAGCACATGGGCCATATCCAGCGGATGCTGGCGAGCGCGGGCTATCACGGCGAATGGCCGGCGATTCTCTTCTCGGGCGTGCAGATCGTGCTGCCGCTGGTGGCCTTTCTGTCGATCGTCGTCACGTTCGGGCCGGGGCAGCCGCTCCTCATCGGCGTCATCGCCGGCGCCGTCAGCTACTACCTGCCGGTGTTCTGGCTGGGCCGCAAGATCGACGACCGGCGGCGCGAGATCCGCAACGGCCTGCCGGATGCGACCGACCTGCTCATCGTCTGTCTCGAGGCCGGTTCGGGCATCGACCAGGCGATCGCCCGCGTCGCCGAGGAACTGCAGATCGCCTACCCGTCGCTGGCCCGCGAACTCGAGCTCATCGGCTCCGAGACTCGCGCCGGCAAGGCGCGCATGGAAGCCTTCAAGAACTTCGCCGAACGCACCAAGGTCGACGATGTCCGCTCGCTGGTCGCGATGCTGGTGCAGACCGACCGCTTCGGCACCAGTGTCGGCCAGGCGCTGCGCACCCACGCCGACACCTCGCGCACCAAGCGGCGCCAGCGCGCCGAGGAACGCGCCGCCAAGGTCGGCGTCAAACTGCTGTTTCCGCTCGTCTTCTGTATCTTTCCGGCGTTCTTCACCGTCGTCCTGGGCCCGGCGATGGTGCAGATCTACCGGCAGTTCATCGTGGGGTTGGGCTCGAAGTAGTCACCGACATGCGTGGGGCTACATGGAGGATCAAGCGTGGAAACCTGGCAAATCATCATGTACGTCGTGGGCGCCGTGCTGCTGCTCGCGTATTTCAAGCGCCGCAGCGATCGCCTGAGCCGCCACGAATAGGCGGATGGCGCCGCGCCGCGCTCACCTGCGCGCTGGTGACGGCGTCGCTGGCGGGCGGCGCCTGCGCCACGGCCCGGCCGGCGTCTTTCGCCGGTCGTTTCATCGTGCCCGGCGAGCCGGCGGTGAATCTGAGCGCACCGGCCGGCATCGGCGGTCCGGTCGCACCGCGGTCGGCGGCACCCGAGCCGGCCCCCGGGGCCACTCCGCCACCGCCGGTCGCGACCGCGGTGACGGCGACCACGCTGGAATCGACCTCGCCGCTGCTGCGCGCGCGCCTGGCGGCGCTGGCCGCGTCACCGACGCCCGCCGCGCACCTCGACGTCGCCGGCGCCTACGCCAGCTACGGCGTGCACGATCGCGCCTACGATCATCTGGCGGCCGGTCTCGTGCGCTACCCGCGGCATGCCGGTCTGCATGACGCGGTGGCGCGGCTGTGGCGCGACTGGGGGCTGCCCGAACGCGCCCTTCGCCACGCCCACCTGGCCGTGCGCTATGGCCCCGACTCGGCGGCGGCCCACACCACGCTGGGTTCGGTGCTCTGGGCGCTCGCCGCGCGCGACGACGCCGCGCAGCAGTTCGCCCATGCCTTCGCGCTCGAACCGTCGGCCAGCTACACCAGACGCAACTGGTGCACGGCGGTGGCGGGGCTCGGCCGTCCGCGGCCCGTCGCCAGCGACCAGGCCAGGGCCGTCCCCGCGCCGCCCCCGGAGCCGCCGCGATGAAGGCGCCCGCCGATGCCCCGCCGCGCCCGGAGCTGCCGCGCGCGCCGCTGACGGTGGAAGAGACCGGCCTGACGGTCGATCTCC
>JANNIB010000552.1:0-12467 GCA_031404695.1 Acidobacteriota bacterium | reverse complement strand
GGCTGCCGGACCTTCGCCCCCGGCTGGTAGCAGTTTCCGCCACCCTTGTAACGGGGTCTGTCACGGTCACGTGATGTAAACGGGGTCTGTCACCGAAGACGTGCGGAGACCGTGACAGACCCCGTTACAACTAGAGCAGGCCCAGCCACGGGCCGATCGTGAGCAACAGCGCCGTCATCAGCGCCACCCACGCCACGCTGATGATGGCGCCCGGCAGGAACATGTCGAACATGCGGTAGTAGCCCTTGCCGTAGGTCACCAGCGGCACCGCGTCGAGCGGCAGCAGGAATGCGCACGAGGCCGTGAAGACGACCGGCAGGCCGTACAGCGCCGGGTTCTGGCCGGTGGACGTCGCCAGCAGCGCAATCGGCGGCACCATCGCGGCGATGATGGCCGGGTTCACCGGCACCAGCAGGTGAATCACGACGATGAAAGTGCTCACGGTCGCCAGCACCGCCCACGTCGGCCATGTCTCAAGGCCGCCCAGCGCCCCCTGCACCAGCCACCCGGCCAGTCCTGAGCTCGCCGACACAGCACCCAGCGACGTGACGCTGCCGATCATGAGCAGCGTGTCCCACGCGGTGCCTCGTTCGGCCTGCTTCCACGACGTGAAGATGCGCATCCCCGGCAGAAACATCGCTGCCGCCCCGAGCACGGCCACCACCACGACGTCGATCTCGCGCCGCCACGAGCTGGCGATCCACAGCGCGAGCATCACGGTCATCAGCGCGAGCACCTTGCGTTCACCGGAGCGCAGCGGCCCCATCGTGTCGAGTTCGGCCTGGAAGTCGATGCCGTCGATGGTGTCGCGCTCGGGCGGATAGCACCACAGGATCACCGCGGCGGCCAGCGGCACCAGGACGACGACCATCGGGATGCCGATCGCCATCCAGTGGACAAACGGCACCCGCACCTGTCCGTACTGCTCAATGAAGGTCAGGCCCAGGATGTTGATCGAGCTGCCGGCCGGCGTGCCGACGCCGCCGATGAGCGACGCCACCGGAATGCCGATCATCACCGCTCTGGCGAAGTCCGAGCGGCCGGGCGTGAGGCCCATCTTGTCGAAGAGGCCGAGCGCCACCGCCATGAAGACAGCGCAGCACGGCACGTCTGAGACCACGGTCGACATGGCCGCGGTGCCGACCATGAAGAGCAGCACCGCCCGGTGACTCGATCCGCGTGCCTTGGCCAGCAGCCAGCAGGCGAAGCGCCGGTCGAGCCCGGTGTTGGTGAATCCCTGCGCGATGACGAACATCACCAGCACGAAGAAGAAGACCGGACTGATGAAGCTGGTGACGGCCCCAGGCAGTGGCGCCACGCCGACCAGCGGCTGCAGCACCACGGCGACCAGCGCCGTGACCGCGATCGGCACCGCCTCGCTCACCCACAGCACGAGGCAGGTCGCGAAGAGGGCAGCCACGCGTTGGGCGGCCGGCGGCATCCCGGCGGGCGCGGGAAGCGCCAGCAGCAGGGCACCGGCGGCGCAGGCGGCGGCCACCCGCAGCAGGTCGGCGCCCACCGGCCGGGCGGCAGACGCGGAGTCCGGCAGAGGCGAGGGCGCCGTCGACATGAGTGCCGGCCACACTAGTGGGCGCCGCCCGGTGTGTCAATGCAGCCGCCGCGCGTCCAGTCGTCAGCGCGGGCGGGCTTCGACTACCATGCAGGCGCCGATGGCGCCCGATCCGTCGATCCCTTCGATCCCTGCCGGCGAAGCCGGGGTGCATCCACCCGCGGATGCGCCGGGCTATCGCGCCACCGCCTTGCGCCATCCCACACGACCCCTGGTCATCGTGCCGCAGACGCTCACCGAGCGCAGCGGCCCGGTGTTCGGACGCGAGGCGGTCGGCGTGCTCGATCACGACCTCACGCGCCAGCACGCCGCCGAGCCCGTGGGCCAGCGGATCGTCATCGAGGGCCGGGTGCTCGACGAGGGCGGCCGGCCGGTGCCCGACACGCTCATCGAGGTGTGGCAGGCCAATGCCGCCGGCCGCTATGCGCATCAGGCGGACCAGTGGAACGCGCCGGTGGACGCAAACTTCACCGGTGCCGGACGCGCGCTGACCGACGCCGACGGCCACTACCGGTTCGTGACCATCCGTCCGGGCGCCTATCCGTGGCGCAATCATGCGAACGCCTGGCGTCCCGCGCACATCCACTTCTCGCTCTTCGGCCACGCGTTCCTGACGCGGCTGGTCACGCAGATGTACTTCCCGGGGGATCCGCTGCTGGCGCTCGATCCGATCTTGAACGCCGTACCCGACGCGCAGGCGCGCTCGCGCCTGGTGTCGGCCTTCGACCTCGCGCTCACCACGCCCGCCTTCGCGCTTGGCTATCGCTTCGACCTGGTGCTGCGCGGCCGCGACGCCACGCCGATGGAGACGACGTGACCGCCAGGCTCTCGCCGTTCCAGACGGTGGGCCCGTACCTGCACCTCGGGCTGCGCGCGGGCCGCGCGGCGATGACGGCCCCGGGCCTTACCACGACGATCGCGATCGAGGGGCAGCTGATGGACGGGGCCGGGCAGGGGATTCCCGACGGCGTGCTCGAGTTCTGGGCCGTAGGCTTTGCGATGGTCGGGCGCGTGTGGACCGCCTCCGACGGCGGCTACCGCCTCGACACCGTGAAACCGCAGACGCGCCTCGACGCCGACGGCGTCCACGCGCCGCACTTCGCCGTCCGCGTGTTGGGCCGCGGCATCCTCAGGGAGTATCTGACACGCGTGTATTTCGCGGATGAGCCCGACACCGGGCGCGACGTCGTGCTGGCCGCGGTGCCGGCTGATCGCCGCGACACGCTCGTCGCGCAACCGCGTGCCGGCGGCACGTATCGCTTCGACGTCGTCGTGCAGGGCGAGGGCGAGACGGTATTCTTCGACGTCTGAGTGAGGTCACCAGCGGCTGACGAGCACCAGCACCGGCACGACGAGCGCCGGCCCGACGACGACCATCACCAGACCCCAGCGCAGCAGCAACGAGCGCAGCCGCGGCCGCTCCTCTTCGGCTGCCGACGCCACCAGCGTCGCGCCCGTGTTCGAGAACGGCGAGGCATCGACGATGGTGGCGCAGACGCCGAGCGCGGTGATGAGCGCCCAGCCGGCCACCTCGCCTGAGGCCGCCACCGGCACTGCCAGCGGCACCAGCGCCGCCAGCACGCCGGTGGTCGACGCAAACGCCGAGACCAGCGCCGCAATCGCGCAGACGAGCACCGCCGACACCAGCGGCGAGCCGAGACCGAGCGCGCCCCGGCCCAGCAGGTCCACCGCACCCACGCGCTGGAGCACGCCGACGAAGGTGACGATGCCGCCCACGACCAGCGCCGACGACCAGTCGATTCGGGCGAAGGCGCGCGGGCCGAGCGACGGATGGAGCAGCGTCAGCGCCGCGCCGAAGGCGAGCGCCGTGATCCCGATGTCGGGTTCGAGCCCCAGGATCGCGCAGCCGATGATGCTGGCGACCAGGCCGACAAGACACGCCATGGTGGCCCCTTGCGATGGCTCGACGCCGCGGCCCGCGTCCGCGCCGACGGGGCTGGCGGTGGCCGGCCGCTCGATCGGGAGGGAGCTGCGTCCGTGCTCGCGCGCGTCGGTGGGCGATCGACGGAACAGGACCAGCGCCACCCCGAGCAGCACGAGGTTGGCGGCGGTGGCCACGGCGAGCAGCGTGAAGGCGTCGAGGCCGATCCCGGCCTGCCGCGCCACCCGGTGCGTCACGATCCCGAAGAGGCTCGTCGGCGCGAAGGCGCCGGCACTGATGCCCGAGTTGAGGGCGACGGCCATCAGCATGGCGTCGATGCCGGCCCGGCGTGCCACCGGCATCCCGATCGGCGCCAGCACCAGTCCGGCCTGGGGCGAGCCCATGGCCGACGCCAGTGCGGCCAGACAGAAGAAGACGACCGGCAGCGTCGCCGCATTCGCTCCGGTGCGACCGAGGACGGTCGCGATCACGCGGTCCACGGTGCCGTTCACCTGTGCGATGCCGAAGAAGTAGGTGACGCCCAAGAGCAGCACCAGGATGTTCACTGGGAAGCCGCCGATGACGTCGCGAAGCGGAATCCCCGCCAGCCACACCCCGGTGGCCGCCGCCGCCGGCAGCATCACGATGCCCAGGTGCGCCCGACGCACGGTGGCCAGCGCGAAGACGGCGACGAAGATCGCGATCGCGGCGACCGGCACGGCCATGCGGTGACGATGGTAACCGCGGAAGCCCTGTCATCCGCGAGTATCATTCCCAACGTTCCGCAGCCATGACTCCAGACGGTGCCCGGGTGCTCACGACCGAACGACATGTGCAGGCGATGCTCGACGTCGAGGTGGCGCTCGTCGAAGCGCTGGCCGAGGCCGGCGTCGTGCCGGCCTCGAGCGTTGCTCCGGTGCGCGCCGCCGCCCGGGTCGAGCGCTTCGACCTGCGCGTGCTTGGTGACGAAGCGGCGGAGGCGGGGAACCTGCTCATCCCACTCGTGCGACAGTTGACCAGCGCCGTGGCCTCGATCGATCCGGTGGCCGCCGGACACGTGCACCTCGGGGCCACCAGTCAGGACGTCATCGACTCCGCGCTGGTGCTCCAGCTCCGCGACGCGATCGCGGGCATCACGGCGAGCCTCGACTGCGCCGCCGGCGGCGCCGCGGCGCTGGCGCGCCGCCACGTGCGGACGCCGATTGCCGGCCGCACCTGGCTGCAGCAGGCCACGCCGACGACCTTCGGTGCCAAAGCCGCGGTGTGGCTCGATGGTCTCGAGCGCGCCCGCGTGCGGCTGGCCGCGGTGCCCTGCGATCTGCAGTTCGGCGGCGCCACCGGCACGCTGTTCAGCCTCGGTCTGCACGGACCCGCGGTGGCGACGGCGCTGGCGGCACGCCTGGGCCTGGGCGTGGCCGATATCGCCTGGCACACCGAGCGCAGCCGCTTCGCCGAGGCCGCGGCGGCGTTGGGACTGACCTGCGGCGTGCTGGGCAAGATTGGCCGCGACCTCACCCTGCTGGCGCAAAGTGAGGTCGGCGAGGCCGCTGAGGCGGCGGCCCCGGGGCGCGGCGGCTCGTCGTCGATGCCCCACAAGCGCAACCCGGTGCGCGCCGTGCGCGCAGTCGCCGCGGCGATGCAGGCGCCGGGGCTCGTCGCCACGATGTTCGCGGCGATGGTGCAGGAGCACGAACGCGCGGCCGGCGCCTGGCAGGCGGAATGGGAGACGCTGCCGCGGTTGGCGATGCTCACTGCCGACGCCGCAACGGCGATCGCCGAGGCGCTTGCTGATCTCGATGTGGACACGGCGCGGATGCGCGCCACGCTCGACGCCGCCGGCGGCGTCGCGCGTGCCGAGGGGCTGGTGGCCGCGCTCACGCCAGCGCTCGGGCGGGCGGCGGCGCACGCGCTCGTCGAGGCCGCCTGCACGCGGGCCATCACGGACCAACGTCCGTTGGCCGTGCTCGCGGCGGATGACGCGCAGATCGCGGCGATCCTCGGGCCCTCCGGCATCCACGCCGCGCTGGATCCGATGGCATTCGCCGAGGCCGCGGCGGCGGGCGTGCAACGCGTGCTGGCGCGCTGGCACCGCGAGAAGGAGTAGCGACCCCATGGACGACACCCACCGCCGCGACGCCGGCATGGCCATCAGGCGCGCCGTGCTCGGCGACGAACACGTCGATCGCGCCATGGCCGCCGCGACGCCGCTCACCGCCGAGTTCCAGGACCTCATCACCCGCTATGCCTGGGGCGAGATCTGGACCCGGCCGGGGCTCGACCTGCGCAGCCGGCGCGTGCTCGTCATCGGCACGATGGTGGCGCTCGGGCGCTGGGAGGAACTGCGGATGCACATCCGCGCGGCGCTCGAGCACGGCGGGTTCACCGCCGACGAGATCAAGGAAGTCGTGTTGCAGCAGGCGATCTACTGCGGCGTGCCGGCGGCCCACCATGCCTTCGCGGAGCTCTCGGCGGTGGTGGCCGAGCATGGTCCGCTTGACGGATAGCCTGGCCATGGCGGTGCACACGACTGACGACGGCTGTCGTCTCGCCTACGACCTCACCGGGCCGGCCACCGCGCCGATGCTGGTGCTGTCGAACTCGCTCGGTACCGACCGCACCTTGTGGGACCGGCAGATCGACCGGCTGACCGCACATTTCCGCGTGCTGCGCTACGACACGCGCGGGCACGGCGCGTCTGATGCGCCTCCCGGCGACTACGACATCGGTCGGCTCGGCCGCGACGTCGTGTCGTTGCTCGATGCCGAGGGCGTCGAGACGGCCAGCGTGTGCGGGGTGTCGATCGGCGGCCTGACCGCCCTGTGGCTGGCCGTCCACGCGGCCGCGCGCGTCGACCGCCTGGTGCTCGCCAACACCGCGGCGCGGATTGGATCCACCGCGCTGTGGGAAGAGCGGACGCGGGTCGTGCGCGACAGCGGCCTCGAGGCATTGGCAGCGGCGACGATGGCGCGCTGGTTCACGACAGCGTTCATCGAGGCCGAACCGGCCACGATCGGGCGGATGTCATCGACGATCAGCCGCATGTCGCCGGCGGGCTATCTCGGTTGTTGCGCCGCGCTGCGCGACGCGGACCTGCGGGCGGCGACCGCCCAGGTGCGCAGCGCCTGTCTGGTCGTGACCGGCCGCCTCGACATGGCGACGCCACCCGAGGCCGGCGCGTGGCTGGCGGCGACCATTCCCGGCGCGCGGCTGGTCGAGTTCGATGCCGCGCATCTGTCGAACGTCGAGTGCGCCGCGGCGTTCACCGACGCCGTGCTGACGTTCCTGCTGGCCGGCCGCGCTCGCGCCTAGCGGCCTGGTCCGCCGGGCGGCTTCGGCGGGGTCTTGTCGTCGGGCTCCGGCGTGTGCTTGTAGTTCAGGTTCGGCTGGTACTTCTGCAGGTGCTCGACGTCCTTGTTGTTCTCGTTGCAGGTGTAGGGCAGCAGACGGTCGCCGGGCTTGCCGCGCGTGAAGGTGCGCGTGATCGACCACGGCCGCGTGAAGAACACCGGGTCGGTATAGGTGGCCGTCCACTCCATCGGGTCGGCGCCGGTTTCCTGAAGCGCTCGGTCAGACGCAACTGTTCGCTGTGTTCGTGGCCAGCGGTGTCGAGCCACGTGCGCACGTCGATGCCGGTCGTATCGACGATCAGCGTGTCGCCGTCCCACTTCCCGATCGAGTGGCCCATGAAATACGGGTAGTCGGCGATGTCGTCGGGATGCGGCCGTCCATCGAGGTAGATCGCGCGCCAGATCGACTGGTACTCGAAGAGGATGCCCACGTAGTCGGCCTGCTGCACCAGCAGGAACGGAAACGGCGCCGTGAAGCCGCGCGACGGGCCCACCGGCAGGCAGATGCCGGTCGGATCCTTCGAGGTGTCCACGGTGCGCCAGCGCTCGGCGCCGAGCGCCGTGAAGGGCGGCTGGCGGCCGAGGGCCACCGAGAGGTCGGGTGTGTACTGATTGATCCAGAAGCCGCTGAGGTCCGGCCGCGCCGGCGCCGGGCCCTGGGCGGATGCGGGCCCTGCCAACAGCAGGAGCGCAGCCAGCACGAAGGCGATGGCGAAGACCATGCGTCGCATCAGTGGCCCTTCGGCTTCGGCACCGTCGGCGAGTAGTACTGCTGGCCGCCGAACACCTCGCGGCCGTCGGGGAAGACGGCGTTACGCATGTTGGCCAGCTTGCTGCCGTCGCGGGCGAGGTAGCCGTGCACGGTGAGCGCGTCGCCGACCTTGAGCGAGTCCTTGCGCCAGCCGGCCCGATAGAGCGACGTCGGCGCGCCGCCTTCGATCGCCCAGTGGGCCACGGCGCCGGAGGCGTCTTTCACGTCGATGTAGAAGTAGACGTGCGGGTTCATCCACTCGACTTTGGTGACCGCGCCCACCAGCGTCACCGGCTTGTCGCGGTCGTACTCCGCCGCGAACGAGTGATGTGCCGTCACCTGCCGGGTGGCGGCACCCAGCACCAGCCCCGCCATTGCCATCACCGTCACCACGCGTCGCGTCATCGCCGACCTCCCGGGGCTCTCGAGCCCAGCGCGTAGGGTATACCCGAAACGGGTGGGGCCGAGAAGCGAACCGCATGCCTGGCGATTTGTAACGGGGTCTGTCACGGTCACGGAAGATCGCGATTCCTGCCACGTCGTGACGGTGACAGGCACCGTTACATGTCGTGACCGTGACAGACCCCGTTACAAATCGCCGGCTGTCAGGGGCGGAACAGGCGGCGGTAGAAGCCGGCGGTCTTGACCGTGATGGTGACCGGGGTGTCGTTCAGGTTCTGCCAGAACCAGCCATGATTCCCGGCCATCGGGGCTTCGAGGGCGCCGTGGCCGGCCGTCTCGAACTCCCCGGTCTTGTAGCTGCGGTCGCCGCCGGTCTTGTCGGCCGCCTCGCCGTGCATGTCCACATCGACGCCGCCGCCCGTCGACGTCCACGAGTAGACCAGGCGCTCGCCGGCGCGCATCTCGGCCTTGATCTCGGCGCCTTCGCCGGCCGCCAGCGTGATCGACATCTCGTCGGCGCGATACGCGGTCTCGCTCGTGAAGAGGGAGCCCACGCCCGCCGGCGTCGCGCCGGTGCCCGATGCACTGCTCTCGGGCAACGCAGCCGCCTGCGCGGCTGGCGCGCGGTAGAGCCCGGTGGCGCGGCCGAATCCCGTCGGGTCGATGCCGTATTCGGCCGGCAGCACGACGGCCACGAGGACGACGCCGGCTCCTGCGGCGGCCACGGCGGTAGCGCGCAGGAGTGCAGGTACGGAGGCGGTCACTGGCGTCGTCATGACACGAAGTATCCCGTGAGCTGATAGCCCATCAGCGCGAACCCGCACGCCATCACGATGACGTTGGCGGCGAATGCCTGTCGCGAGAAGGCGGCAGTGCGCCGCCAGTAGGCCATCGCCAGCAGGATGACACTGAGCGCCAGCAGCTGGCCGATCTCGACGCCGGCGTTGAACGCCACGATCTTCGGCGCCAGGCCAACGCGTGGCAGCGCGAAGTCCTGCAGCTTGGTGGCCAGGCCGAAGCCGTGGATGAGCCCGAAGAGCAGCACCGCCGCCCGGGTGTCTGGCTGCACGCCGAACCAGACGCGGAAGGCGCCCAGGTTGTCGAGGGCCTTGTAGACCACCGAGAAGCCGATGATGGCGTCCACGAGGTAGGCGTTCACATGGGTGCCCGACAGCACGCCGTACAGCAGCGTCACGCTGTGGCCCACGGCGAAGAGCGTCACGTAGAGCGCGACGTCGTTCATCCGGTAGAGGAAGAAGATGACGCCGACGAGAAACAGCAGGTGGTCGTAGCCGGTGACCATGTGTTTGGCGCCCAGGTAGAGGAACGCCATCAGGCCGCCCTGTTCCATGAAGGCACGGTCGGCCGCCGACACGCCGTGGGCGAGCGCCGGCGCGACGTCGAGGGCCAGGAGCGCGGCGAGGGCGAGGACGAGCGGCAGCACGCGCCTCAGCCTATCGCAACCCGTTCAGTTCGTCCCAGCGCGCGTAGGCGGCGAGCAGCTCGTCGGGCACGGCTCCGAGGCGCCCCATGGTCACCGTGATGTCGCCGGCCGGCTTCTTGTAGAAGTCGGGGGACGCCACCACGGCCTCGAGCCGCTTCAACTCGGCTTCGAGGGCCTCGATCTTCGCCGGCAACGCCTCGCGCTCCAGGCGTTCTTTGTTGGTGGCCTTGCGGGCTGACGGTGCCGGCTCGGCCGGCACCAGGGCGGGCGGCGCCACCGGCGCTGCGGGAGACACGGCGCCGGACATCGGCGCCGAGAGCGGGGCGCTGGTGCGCGCACCGGCCGTCGCGGCCGGTGCCGCCGCCCGCTGGCGCAGCCAGTCGTCGTAGCCGCCCACGTATTCGCTCACGCGCCCATCGCCTTCGAAGGCCAGCGTGCTCGTCACCACGTGATCGAGGAAGCGCCGGTCGTGGCTCACGAGCAGCAGCGTGCCGGGCCAGTCGACCAGCTGCGCTTCGAGCAGCTCGAGCGTCTCGAGGTCGAGATCGTTGGTCGGCTCGTCGAGCACCAGCACGTTGGCCGGGCGCGTGAAGAGCCGCGCCAGCAGCAGGCGATTGCGTTCGCCGCCCGACAACGCCTTCACCGGCGACCGCGCGCGCTCGGGCGAGAACAGGAAGTCTTCGAGATAGCCGTGCACGTGGCGGGTGCGGCCGGCCACGGTGATGCGGTCGTTGCCGTCGCCCACCGTGTCGACCACCGTGCGCTCGGGGTCGAGCTGCTCACGTTGCTGGTCGTAGTAGGCGATCTGGACATTCGCCCCGTGACGGATGGTGCCGGCGTCGGGCAGGAGGTCGCCGAGCAGCAGGCGCAGCAGCGTGGTCTTGCCGGCGCCGTTTGGGCCGATGAGCCCGATGCGATCGCCGCGCATCACCCGAGTGGTCAGGTCGCGCACGATGACGCGATCGCCGTAGGCCTTGGTGACGCCTTCGGCTTCGAACACGAGCTTGCCCGACGACTCGGCCTGTTCGACCGACATCTTGACGTTGCCGACGACGTTGCGCCGGGCCGCGCGCTCGGTGCGCATTTCCAGGAGGCGCTTGACGCGGCCTTCATCGCGGGTGCGCCGGGCCTTGATGCCGCGGCGCAGCCACACCTCTTCCTCGGCCAGCCGCTTGTCGAACTTCTCGGCGGCAAGCGATTCGATGGCGAGCCATTCCTCCTTCTTCTGGAGGAAGGTACCGTAGTCGCCTGGCCACGAGGTGAGATGGCCGCGGTCGAGCTCGATGACACGCGTCGCGAGGCGCTCGAGGAAGGCCCGGTCGTGGGTGATGAAAAGCACCGCGCCGGCGTAGTCGGCGAGGAAGCCTTCGAGCCACTCGATGGCCTCGATGTCGAGGTGGTTGGTCGGCTCATCGAGCAGCAGCACGTCCGGCTGCGCTACGAGCGCGCGCGCGAGCAGCACGCGGCGGCGCCAGCCGCCCGAGAGTGTATCCACCGGCACGTCTGCGGGCAGCTCGAGGCGCGTCAGCACCAACTCGACGCGCTGTTCGAGGCTCCAGCCGTCGCGCTCCTCCAGCTCGTGCTGCAGCCGGCCCATGCGGTCGAGCGCCTCGAGGTTGCCGTGCGCGACTTCGGTCGAGGCGTGGTGGTAGGCGGCGATGATGGCGGCCAGGTCGCCCAGGCCCTGCGCCACCACGTCGAACACCGTGTCGTGGGTGTCGAGCGGCACGTCCTGCACCAGACGCGCCACCTGCACGCCGGTGTCGCGCCAGACAATGCCGGCGTCGGGCGCGAGCTCGCCGCTGACGATCTGCATGAAGGTGGACTTGCCGGTGCCGTTGCGGCCGATGAGCGCCAGGCGCTCGCCGGGTTGAATCTGCAGCGAGACGTCGTCGAGCAGGGGCAGGTGGCCGTAGGCGTGGGAGATATGGTCGAGCGTGAGCAGGGGCATGGTGGGGCCCGCGGCGGGGCCGCGATCCCTCTAGCGTATCAGCATGGGCGTGCGCCCGCGCGGACGGCGTCTAGCGGAACAAGCGAGCGAGCGTCACCGACCATGCAGGCACCAGCGGCGTCTCGAGCGTGTCGCGACGTTCGGCCGTCAAGTGGGCGGCGGCAGGAAAGGCACCGTCGGTGGTGCGCCGGTGGACGGTGACGGCACTCATGTCCGGGTCCACGAGCCAATATTCCCGCACGCCGGCGCGATCGTAGAGCTGGCGCTTGATCTCACGGTCGCGTTTCCGCGTGGAGGGCGACAGGACTTCAATCACCAGCGCTGGCGTGCCCTGGATATTCCTGGCCGTCAGGATGTCGAGCTGGTCTGATGCGACGAACACGAGGTCGGGCTCGACCACGTCGTGAAACGAGAAGACGACGTCGAATGGCGACAGGAACAGCCGGCCTTTGTCGGGGCGATCCTCGAGAACGGCTCCAAGAGACAGGAAGATGCGCCCCACGAGCTCCTGATGATGCAGGTTCGGTGACGGCGTCACGTAGTGCGCCCCGTCGATGATCTCGTGCCGGAGGCCGTCGTCCGGAAACAGCAGGAAGTCGTCGTAGGTAAGGCGCGCGTCGGGCGATGGGATTGGCATCGCGTCCTCCTCGTCCACAGTCGGATTCTATACCCGGCCACGAGACGGGATGTTTGCGAGTGGCGTGCCACGCTCGATCAGGCGTGAATCGCGGATCGAGGGAGCACGCGCCGCAGAAACTGCGCTCCGTCGCCGGTGCCGCGTAGCAGGAATCGAACCGGGATAAGATTCGCCACGGATGAGCCTGGCTCCCGGCACGCGCATCGGCCCCTACGAGGTGGCAGGCCCCCTCGGCGCCGGCGGCATGGGTGAGGTCTACCGGGCCAGCGACACGAACTTGAAGCGTCAGGTGGCGATCAAGGTGCTGCCCGCGTCGCTAGCCGGTGACGCCGAGCGGCTGGCGCGATTTCAGCGCGAAGCCGAAGTGCTCGCGGCTCTTAATCATCCGCACATCGCCACCATCTATGGCCTCGAGAAGACGCCAGAGTTCACCGCGCTGGTGATGGAACTGGTCGAGGGAGAGGATCTCTCGCAACGCATCGC
>JANNIB010000551.1:0-14568 GCA_031404695.1 Acidobacteriota bacterium | reverse complement strand
AGCCGTCCGCGCAGGTCATGGTCAGGAATGGCGCGGCTGGGTCGGCGCCCACCAGCGCCAGGAAGTCTGACAGGCGCGCGCCGCCGAAGCGGCCCCCCACGTCCCAGCCCTCCACGCACACGTGCCGGGTGTTCTGCACCTGCCTGGGCAGCGCGCGCACGGTCGCCAAGTCGTACGGCCCGGGCTTGGCGACGGCCCCGCCGACGGCGAGTGTCCACCGGTCGAAGTCAACGTCGGGCGGGCCGAACCCGTTGTAGGGAAACTGCTCGAACGGGGTCAGGTCAGCCTCGGCGAACGTCGACGCCGGGTGCGTCCCGCGGAAGAGCGCGGCCGATGCGCGGTCGCTCCATTCAACGCCCGCCGAGAGCAGACGGTCGCGCCACGCCGGCACGGCGAACGCGCCGAGTAGCAGCGCTGGGCTCAGTTTCAGCAGCTCGCGCCGGGTGGTCCGCAGCGATGGTGTGGGGCTCATGGCTGCCCTCCGAAACGCGCGGTCGTGGTCTCGAGCCCAACGGTTGCGGCGCCCAGAATTCGCCGGCTGTCCCGCTCCTGCACCAAGGCCACGAGCCGCACGTTCGACCTCGACCACCCGGCCGAGAGTGGCACGGCGCCGTGCAGGGTGGAGTCTCCAGCGGACGCATCGACGACGCCGATGGTCGTGAGCGTGCGCGTCACGGCGGCGTGGCGCAGTGTACGGCCGCCGTTCTCGCCCCGCGCCACCATCGTCGCCAGACCGTCTTCGGTCACCGCCAGCACGACCTCTGCAACGCCGTGTCGTGACACCCCGGCCGGCACCTGCACGTGCACGCGCACCTGCAGCCGCTCGGGTCCGTCGGCCGACGCCGACACCTCGATGCGGGCCTTGGGCTGACGAGCCGCTTCGAGCAGGACGCGACGGACGGCGCCAGCATCGCTACCGATCGCTTCGAACCGGCCGTTGATCACCAGCTGAGGCGTGTAGACGCGGTGGCTGCGGAACACCGCCGCGTCATACGCGGACTGTCGGGCCGAGAACATCGACGAGGAAAACGGATCGCGCCAGCCAAGACGGTCCCAGTAGTCCACGTGTTCGCTCAGCCCCACGATCTCCACGCCGGGAACCGGCTGCGTCGCGAGCCATTCGCGCAGCAGATCGTCGGCGGCCGGGCAGCTGGAACAGCCCTCGGACGTGAACAGCTCGGCGACGACGACAGTGCGAGGGCCGGTCTGCACGTGGGGAGAAGCGCCCCGGCCGTCCGCTGTCGCCATGACGCCCGCGACGAGGACCATGGTCAGGCTGCCGGCGTGCCATCGGTGTCTCTGCATGCCGGCTCAATCACCGGCGACGCCCCGAATATTCCCGCCGGCTGGTCGATCAGGCGCCGGCGAGCGCCTGGACCACCGGGGCGGCCATCACGCGGGCCACCGCCTGCACGTCTTCGGCGGGCAGTGTGGACACGACGAATACGGTATGCGCGGTGCCACGGAACGACGCCACCTGCTGACCATGGGCGGACGGCAGCGTTGCCGGGTCATGGGAGAGCTGCGACCACGGAATCCAGGACGCGGCGGCGCCGGCGTCAGACGCGACGACCACCGAAACCAACGTCTCCTTGTAGCGCAATACGAGGTGGGCGAACCGCACACCGTCCCACACGCACGAGTGGCGGTCGACGACTTCGAGCGGTCCACCCGGTAGCGCCGTGGTCACGGGTTCGACGGTCTGGAGTCTGCGGAACGCTGCGTCGTACTCATGCGCGGCCTGCTCCAGGGTGATGGGCGTCTCCGCCAATCGGAAGGTGAGGGCGCAGTTCTCATGATCGCCCACGGCGAGCCGCGCAAGCGCCGCCAGGCCCGAGGCCGAGAGCCACGGCAGTGCCGCGAGGCCGAGCACCGCTACCAGCAGCAGGCTGGCGGCGAGAGCGCCCCATCGGCGCCACGGCGCCGTCGGCCGGATCGGCGTGGCGGCCTCGTCGGCCAGCCGGGCGCGCAGCGCATTCACGAACTCGGCCCGGGGCTGCAGGTCGCTGGCGCGCTCGAATGCCGACTTGAGGGTGTCACGCAGACGGCGGCGGGACTCGAACTCGGCACGGCACGCTGGGCAGTCGTCCAGATGCCGCACGACATCCTGCGTGGTCTCGATGAGGAGCTGCCCGGTCAGGAAGGCGTCGGCGCGCTCGCGAATCGCACGGCAGTCGGCGGTCACAGTGTCCTCCTCGCCGGTGCGTCGGCGGGTTGGTCGGACGTCTCGTGCTCGCGCGCCGAGAAGGCGAGCTGCTTGCGCAGCGCCGCCCGTCCGCGGTGCAGACGCGACATCACCGTGCCAATCGGAATCGACAGCGCTTCCGCGATTTCCTTATAGGTCATGTCTTCCACATCACACAACAGGATGATGTCCTGATAGGGCTCGGGAATTCCCCGCAGCGCCGCCAGCATGTCCTCGTCGGTGAGCGTCTGCGGCACGGCCGGCACGAACGGCACGGTGTCGGCGATTTGACCGTCGACGTCCTCGACTTCGCGGTGCCGGTAGGCGGCCCGCCGCCGATTGCTCCGCAGGTGCTGCATGATGGCGACCAGCCAGGCGCGGCAATTCGTCCCCGGGGTGTAGCGGTGAAAGGAGCGCAGCGCCTGGATCAGCGTCTCCTGCACGAGATCTTCGGCGGCGGCGCGGTCCCGTTCGAGCCACATCGCCAGGCGGAACAGCCGATCGAGGTGTGGCAGCGCCTCCGACTCGAAGGTGCCCCACGCCGGCGCCGCTGGTGGCACGGTGTCCCGCATGAGCTTCCAATGTATGCCGGGCCGGGAATATTCCCGCACTGAAACGACGGCAAGGCGCCGGGGAAATGTCTGATGAAGGCGGGCGTCGCTCGGCCGTCCTCGTGGGCCGACTCGGAATAGACTCGTGGGCTCCGGGTATCTACTTGGCAGGCCTGCGACCACCAAGGTCTCGCGCAAGGTGATCAGTACTCTCGAAAGGACCTCCGGTGAAACGACGCACTTTCCTCCTCGCCGTCGCCGTCGTGCCCACCGCCCTTCACGCGTGCACCGGTGGATCTGACGACGTCGTGGCGGCCGGCGAGCTGTCGGACCGGACCTTCGAGATCACCAGGACCGACGCTGAATGGCGAAAGATGCTGACCCCTGATCAGTTCCATGTCCTGCGGGAGAGCGGCACGGAACGCCCCGGCTCCAGCCCGCTCAACGACGAGCATCGGGCGGGCGTCTTTCACTGCGCGGGCTGCGACCTGCCGGTGTACTCGTCGGACTCGAAGTTCGACAGCGGCACCGGCTGGCCGAGCTTCACGGCAGCGCTACCCGATGCCGTCGGCGCGTCGATCGACCGCAGCCTGTTCGCCGTGCGTACGGAGGTGCACTGCCGCCGGTGCGGAGGTCATCTGGGGCACGTCTTCGACGACGGCCCGCCACCCACGGGCAAGCGCCATTGCCTGAACGGCGCTGCGCTGCGCTGCGCTTCAGACCGAACGGAGCCTGAATCATGAACCGATACGCCCTCGGCGTCGCACTCGCCATCGCCTTCAGCGCCGCCACGACACCCGCGACCCCTCAAACCGACGGGACGCAGACCCCCGCGACCGCGGTCTTCGCGGCCGGCTGCTTCTGGTGCGTTGAGGAAGCCTTCGACAAGATCGACGGGGTGTTGACGACCACGTCAGGCTACACGGGCGGCCGTACGAAGAATCCGTCATACGAGGCGGTGTCGTCGGGTGGCACCGGACATACCGAGGCGCTTCAGGTCATCTACGACCCATCCCGTGTGAGTTACGACACCCTGCTGCAGACGTTCTGGCACAACGTCGACGCCGTCGATGGCGGCGGCCAGTTCTGCGATCGCGGCGATCAGTATCGCCCGGCGATCTTCTACCACTCGGATGATCAGCAGCAGCGGGCCGAAGCCTCGAAGGCGCGGATCGCCACGCAGCTGGGCACGGGCGTGGCCGTGCCGGTGGTGTCGGCCGCAGCCTTCTACAAGGCCGAGGACTATCATCAGGACTACTACAAGAAGAATCCCGTTCGCTACAAGTTCTACAAGTGGAACTGCGGACGGGCGCAGCGCCTCGAGGCGCTATGGGGCAAGTCGCGCTGAGGTCTGAGCCGACGCGCATCGGCCACCTGCAGCGCGGGGCCTTGCTCACGGCCGCGGTGATCGTCGTGTGCCTCGAGCCGCGCTGGCGAGACGATGTCGGGGTCCGCGATCGCGGACATCTGGCTGTCGCCAACGTGTTTGCGACGCCAAGCCTGCGGAACTCGGTCGCCAGACGGAAAGCACCGGTCTGAAAGACCGTCGACTGATCAACAGATCCGCGGCAGCTGTTCGCCAACCGGAAGCGGCACCACGCGACGAGCGCCGAATGTCGTGCGCACCACGACGCGCCCCGCCGGACCCGCCACGACATCACCGACGCGCACGGCGTCGGCGCCGAGCGGATGCCGCCGCATCGCCGCCAGAACGCGGTCGGCGTCCCCCGCCGCCACGCAGGCCACGAGCTTGCCTTCGTTGGCGACCAGCAGCGGGTCGAGACCCAGAATCTCGCAGGCACCACGTACGTCCGCCCGCACCGGCAGGGCGGCTTCATCGAGTTCAATCGACACGCGCGCCGCTCGGGCCACCTCGTTGAGTGCCGCCGCCACGCCGCCGCGCGTCGGATCGCGAAGCACGTGCACATCGCCACCAGTGGCGAGCATCGTGGCGACGAGGTCGTGGAGCGCGGCTGAGTCTGACACGATGGCCGACTCGAAGGTCAGCCCCTCACGCACGCTCATGATCGCCATGCCGTGGTCGCCGATGGGGCCGCTCACGATCACCGCGTCGCCCACCTGCGCCGCGGCCGGGCCAATCACGCGTCCGCCAGCAAGTACACCTACGCCGGCGGTGTTGATGTACACCCCGTCGCCGTGGCCCCGTTCGACCACCTTGGTGTCGCCGGCGACGATCTGAACGGACGCGAGGCGCGCCGCCGCGGCCATGCTGTGCACGATGCGGCCGAGCGTCTCGAGCGACAGCCCCTCTTCAAGGATGAACCCCGCCGTCAGGTAGAGCGGTCGCGCGCCCCGCATGGCGAGGTCGTTGACAGTGCCGTGTACCGCCAAGCTACCGATGTCGCCACCGGGAAAGAACAGCGGGCGCACGACGAACGAATCGGTGGTCAGCACAAGGCGCCCTGGTGGCACGTCCACTACAGCCGCATCACCGAGGTCGGACAGCGCGGCATTGCCGAACGCGGGCACGAAGAGGTGCTCGACCAGTTCGGCCGAGAGCTGACCGCCGCCGCCGTGGCCGAGCACGATCTCGGGGTAGTCGCGCAGCGGCAGCGGACAGGTCCACTGCGCCGGATCTGGCGGCGCGTTCACGACACGCTCGAGGCGGCGAGCGGCGTGAGCGGACCGAAGCGCCCGTAGTTGAAGTAGGCCGCACAGGCGCCTTCGCTCGACACCATCGTGGCGCCCAGGGGTGTGCGCGGGGTGCAGGCGGCGCCGAAGGCCGCGCACTCGTGCGGTTTGATCTGGCCCTGCAGCACCTCGCCGCTCCGGCACTGCGCCGATTCGCAGGTGCGGATGCCGGTGGTGTCGTAGCGCAGCGCGGCGTCGAACTGGCGATACGGTTCGCGCAGGCGCCACCCGCTGGCGCCAATGGCGCCGATCCCGCGCCAGTTGCGATCGACCACCTCGAACACGTCGCCGAGCACCGCCAGCGCCGCCGCGTTGCCGCCGTCGGGCACCGCCCGGGCGTAGGCATTCTCGAGCTCCGCGCGGCCGTCTTCGAGCTGCGCCACCACGCGGCGAACGCCTTCCAGCACGTCGAGCGGTTCGAAGCCGGTGACCACGATCGGCACACGGTAGCGGTCGACGATGGGCTGGTACTGCGCCGTGCCCATCACGGTACACACGTGACCCGCGGCCAGGAACCCTTGCACGCGGTTCTTCGGCGACGCCAGGATCGCCTCCATCGCCGGCGGCACCAGCACGTGCGACACGAGCACCGAGAAGTTGGTCAACCCTTCGCGCTGCGCCTGCACCACGGCCATGGCGTTGGCGGGTGCCGTGGTCTCGAAGCCCACCGCGAAGAACACCACCTCGCGGTCGGGGTGATGGCGCGCCACGTCCACGGCGTCGAGCGGCGAATAGACGATCCGCACATCCCCGCCGCGGCTCTTCACTCGGAACAGATCGCTCTCGCTGCCGGGCACGCGCAGCATGTCACCGAAGGAACAGAAGATCACGCCGGGCCGGGCGGCGATGTTGAGCGCCTGGTCGATGACGTCGAGTGGGGTCACGCACACCGGGCAGCCGGGGCCGTGGATCAGCGTGATCTGCGCCGGTAGCAACTGGTCGATGCCGTGCCGGATGATCGAGTGCGTCTGGCCGCCGCACACCTCCATGACACTCCACGGGCGGGTTGTGCGCTCGCGGATCTCGTCGAGAATCCGCGTTGCAAGGGCCGGATCGCGGAACTCGTCGAGGTACTTCATCCGACGCTCTCCGGGCCGAGCTCCTCTTCGAGCAGCCCCATCTGACGGAACAGCTCGAGCGACTCCAGGGCCGACTGCTCGTCGACGACGGCGATGGCGAAGCCGACGTGCACGATGGTGTACTCGCCGACCGCGATCTCGGGCACATAGGCCAGGCAGATCGATTTCACCACGCCACCGAAATCCACGCGGCCCATCGGCTGGCCATGGAGATCGAATTTGGAGACGAGACGGCCGGGAATGCCAAGGCACATGATTCAGCCCCGATCGAGCCGTGCGAGGCGGGCGGCCCCGATGGCCGCCTGGCCCAGTGCGAGACCGCCATCATTGGGCGGAACCTCGCGGTGAGTCAACACCTGCAGGCCGTGTCGCGCCAACGCCTGCGTCGTCAGTCTGGCCAGTCGCCGGTTCTGGAACACGCCGCCGGTGAGACCCACCCGTCTGAGCCGTGCGCTGGCCAGCCCCTGCGTCGCGACGTCTGCCACCAGGTCGACGACCGCCGCGTGGAAGGCCGCGCTGATCACGTCGGGCCCGACGCCGGCCACGGCATCGGCCGCGACCGCGCGCACGACCGGCCGCCAGTCGATCGCGACCGGAGCGTCGGCGGAGGCCGACCACGTGAACCGGTATCTGCCGGCGGGCCGATCATCGTCCGCGGCCATGGCCTCCAGTTCCATCGCCGCCTGCCCTTCGTAGGAGGCGTGCTGGCACACCCCGGCCAGTGCGGCCACCACGTCGAACAGCCGGCCCATGCTGCTGGTCGGCACGATCGCCGCGCCGCTCGCCAGTTGCGCAGCGATCAGGCGCTGCTCCGTCGCCGGACACGCGCGCACCGGGGCCAGCGCGTCGTGCCACGGCACGCCGGCAGCCGACAGATACGTCAGCGCCAGTCGCGCCGGGTGTCGCGCGGCACTGTCGCCGCCGGGCAGCGGCGCGTACGCCAGGTGAGCCAGGCGCTGGAACCCGTCGTAGCACGCGACGATCACCTCCCCTCCCCAGATCGCGCCGTCGCTGCCGTAGCCGGTGCCGTCGAAACAGACCGTCAGCAGCTCTTCGTCGAGGCCAAGGCCGTGCTCGGCCATCAGGCTGGCGGCGTGGGCGTGATGGTGCTGCACCTGCACCAGGCGGCCATCAGCCGCGTCGCGGGCCCACTGACCCGACAGATACCCGGGGTGCGCGTCGCACACGTAGAGCTCTGGCTCCACGTGGAACAGCCGACACACGTGGTCGACGGCGACCGAGAAGGCATCGAGCGACTCGGCGTGCGCCATGTCGCCGAGGTGTGCGCCTGGCACCGCCTGGCCGTCGAGCGCGAGACAGAAGGCGGCCTTCAGTTCGCCGCCCACGGCCAGCACCGCACGCCCCGCGTGTGCCAGGGGCACCGGCACGGGACTGGTGCCGCGCGATCGCCGCAGCGGCAGCATCGTCTCGGCGCCGACATCGGCGACGATCGAGTCGTCGCACCGGACGACGATCGCGCGGTCGTGCATGAGGAACGCGTCCGCCAGATCCGCCAGCCGCGCGCGCGCCTCACCGGCGTCAATCGCAACCGGCTCCTCGGAGCGGTTGCCCGACGTCATCACGAGCGCGCCCGACGCCCCGTGCGCGCGCGCATCGACATGCGTGGTCCAGTCCCGCACGAGCAGCTCGTGCAGCGGCGCGTGCGGCACCATGAGCCCGATCTGGCGCAGACCGGGGTGTACGCTTCGAGCGAGGTCGCTGCCCTCGTGCGCATCGACGATCACGATCGGCCGCGCCGCCGAGGTCAGGGCCGCCATGGCCGCCGTGGACCACCGCCCGATGCGACGCGCCCGCTCTGGATCGGCTACGACCACGGCCAACGGCTTGCTCGCTCGCTGCTTCCGCGCTCGCAGGCGCCCGACCGCGTCGTCGTTGGTCGCGTCGCACATCAGGTGGAAGCCGCCCACGCCCTTCACGGCCAGGATGCCCCCGCCAGCGATCACACGCACCGCCTCGACCAGGGCCTGGTCAGCGGTCGCCGTGCGCTCGACGCTTCCAGCCTGCTCCAGCCACAGCTGCGGTCCGCACTGCAAGCAGGCAATCGACTCGGCGTGCAGACGACGCCCGTGCGGCGCGCCGTACTCGGCCTGGCACGGCGCACACATGACAAACGGCGCCATCGCCGTGGCCGGTCGGTCGTAGGGCAGGGCGTGAATGATGGTGAAACGCGGTCCGCAGTCGGTGCAGGTGATGAAGGGATGGCGGAAGCGGCGGTTCGCGGGGTCGGTCAGCTCGCCGCGACAGGGGTCGCAGATCCCGACGTCGGGCGGGGGCCATGAGCGGCCCGTCGTCGGCGCGCTGTCGATGATCTCGAACGACGCCGTCGAGAGCACGGCGATGGCCGCGATGGTGATGTCCGAGATCCGGGCCAGCGGGGGCGCCTCGTCGCGCAGGGCCTGCCGCAGACGGGCGATATCGGTCGCGTTCCCTTCGACTTCGATCGCCACGCCGTCGCTCGTGTTGCGCACGAACCCGGTCAGGCCGAGGCGCCGGGCTGTGCGAGACACGAACGGCCGGAAACCCACGCCCTGCACGATGCCGGTCACGAGCAGTCGACAGCGGATCGGGGCGGGCGTGGCCATTCGCCTCCATGCTGGGCTACATCCCGCTGCGTCGCAAGCGGCCGTCCGGCGCGGGCGTCACACCCCCGGGGAACGCTGACGACGGCCCCTGCTACACTGCAGTCGATGACAGCGGTGCGGGCGGTCTTGCGCGGGCTCGTGCGTGTTCTCCCTGCCCTTGCGATCTACGCTGGCGTCTCCGGCTGTACTCAGACCGCGCCGGCCCGACCGGCCCCGTCGACACTGGTGGTCGCGCAGAACAACGACCCGGGATCGTTCAATCCCGCGATCACGACGTCGGGCAATGTGCACCCCGTGACCGATCAGATCTTCAACGGGCTGGTCGGCCTCGACGACACGCTCTCGCCGGTGCCAGAACTGGCCGAGCGCTGGGAGGTGGCCGACGGCGGCCGCACCTACACGTTTCACCTGCGCCGCGGCGTGCGGTGGCACGACGGACAGCCCTTCACCAGTGCCGACGTGACCTTCACGTTCGAGAAAGCGTTGCTGCCGTTCCATTCGCGCACTCGTGCGGCGCTCAGCAGCGTGCTGACCAGCATCGACGCGCCCGACGCGCACACCGTGGTATTCCGCTTCCGTGAGCCCTACGCGCCGCTACTGCAGCGCCTGGACGTGGTGGAAGCGTCGATCCTGCCGCGGCACCGCTTCGAGGGCACCGACGTGCTCTCGGCGCCGGCCAATCTGCAGCCGATCGGCACCGGGCCGTTCAGGTTCGTCACGTATCGGAAGGGCGAGTTCGTGGAGCTGGCGCGGAATCCCGATTACTTCCGCACCGGCTTGCCGGCGATCGATCGGCTCGTGTTCCGGATCACCCCGTCGGCCGCCACTGGCGTGATGGCGCTCGAACGGGGCGAGATCGACTACCTGCCGAGCGTCCCGGGGGCTGACCTGCCGCGACTCCAGGGGGACCAGTCGCTCACCGTCGTGCGCGCCTCGGGCGGCTCCGGCGGCTCGTTCTGCCAGGACGTCGTGATCCCCAACCTGTTGCGGCCGGCCTTGCGCGACCTGCGGGTGCGCCGGGCGATCTACCAGGCGCTCGACCGGCAGGTGCTCACTGACCGCGTCTACTTCGGACAAGGCACGCCCTCCACGGGCCCCATCAGCCGGCAACTGCGCTGGGCCTATGCGCCAGACGTGCGCGCGTATCCGCACGACCCGGCGCAGGCCGAACGTCTGCTCGACGAGGCGGGCTATGGACGGGAGGGGCCGGACCCACGCCTCACGTTGACCTTCACGCATCCGACCACGTCGAGCCGGCTCGGCCAGGCTCTGCGCGACCAACTGAAGCAGGTGGGCATCGATCTGCGGCTCGAAGCACTCGACTTCAACGCCTCGGTCGAAAAGACGTTCGTGCGCAAGGAGTTCGATCTGGGCTTCGCGTCGTTCTGCAATGGCGCCGACCCCGAGATTGGCGTGCGGCGCGTCTATGCGTCGAACAACATCGGCCCGATTCCGTTCTCGAACGGCGCCGGCTACCGCAGTGCGGCGGCCGACGAACTGTTCCAGCGGGCCGCCACCACGCTCGACCGCGCGGCCCGGGCCCATCTCTATGCCTCCTTGCAGCGGGTCCTGGTCGAGGATCTGCCCTACTTCTGGATCATCGACAGCGACGGCGCCCGGGCCTATCGCCGGCGCTTCTCGGGATTCCGCCTGTGGTCCGGTGCCTTCGCGGAAACCGTCGCCGAGGCCGGCACGCCGTGACGGCGACGCGCCTGGGACGTTTCGCGCTGCGCCGAGCGGCGCAGGCTGTCCCGGTCGTGGGCGGAATCGTCACCCTCACCTTCTTCCTCATCCACCTGGCCCCGGGCGACCCGGTTTACATGATGGCTGGTGAAGGTGGCGATGCCGGCTACTACGCCGAGATGCGCGGACGCTACGGTCTCGATCGGCCCCTGGCCGAGCAGTACGTCCGCTATCTGGGCGCCGTCGTCCAAGGCGACTTCGGACACTCCTACGCCTACCAACGGCCCGTGCTCGACGTGATCGGCGAACGCCTGCCGGCCACCGTGCTGCTCTCGGGCGCGGCCCTGGCCATCGCCGTATGCGCCGGCCTGGCGATCGGGCTGGTGGCGGCCGTGGCGCCCGCGTCGCGCGCGGATTTGTGGCTGCGCGTCGCGACCTCGGCGATCTTCGCGGCGCCGGTGTTCTGGACGGGCCAGCTGCTGCTGCTCCTGCTCGCGGTCGTCGTGCCCATCTTTCCGGTCGGGGGACTCACGTCCCTGCGCGAACATTCGTCGGCCGACCTCGCCGATGTGGCGTGGCATCTGGTGCTGCCGGCCGTGTGCCTGAGCTTCGGGTTCCTGGCGCTGCTGGCGCGGGTGCTGCGGGGCAGCATGTCGGTGGAGACGCGACGGGAGTACGTGCGCGCGGCCCGGGCGCGGGGAAGCTCGACCGCTCGGGCCGTCCTCGGGCACGCCTTTCCCAACGCCCTGTTGCCGGTTGTCACCTTGATTGGCCATCAGATGGGCTCCTTGCTCACCGGCGCCGCCCTGGTGGAGGTGGTGTTCGGATGGCCGGGCATCGGCCGCCTGCTGCTCGATGCCTCGTCGCAACGCGACTACCCCCTGGTCGTCGCGGTCCTGCTGACCGTGTCGCTGGTGGTCGTGGTCGCCAACGTCGTGACCGACACGCTCTACGTCGTGGCCGACCCGCGGTTGGCGGCATGACCAGCGCCGCGCCGCCGGGGTTGGAGCGCGGCGCCGCGCGCGGCGCCGCGCGGGCCGGACTCGTGCTGCTCAGCGCGGTGTGTCTCGTGGCGGTAGGTGCCGACCTGCTGGCTCCAGGCGACCCCTTCACGACATCCGACCACGTCTTGCTGCCGCCGTCGTGGCAACACCCGTTCGGCTCGGATGACTTCGGTCGGGACCTCTTCACCGCCATCGTGCACGGCACTCGCATCAGCCTGCTGGTGGCGCTCTCGGCCACGGCCATCGCGATGTCGCTCGGTGTACTGGTCGGCGCCACTGCAGGCTACGCTGGAGGGCGGACGGACGAGGTGCTGATGCGCGTCACCGAGGTGTTCCAGGTCGTGCCGCGCTTCTTCCTGGTGGTGACGGCGGTGGCGCTCCTGGGCAGCGGTCTGGGACTGGTCATCCTGGTCGTGGCGCTCACCTCGTGGTCGAGCACGGCGCGCCTGGTGCGGGCGCAGGTGCTGAGCGCCGTGACGTTCGACTACGTCATGTCAGCGCGGGCGGTGGGCGCGCGACCCGTGCGCATCGTGTGGCGTCACATCCTGCCGACGGCCTTGCCCCCGCTCGTGGCCCACGCCGCGTTCCAGGCCAGTGGCGCCATCCTGGCCGAGGCCGGGGTCAGCTTCCTGGGCCTTGGCGACCCGTCGGTGATGACCTGGGGTGCGCTCCTGCACGAGGCCCATCACTTCCTGCGCGTGGCCTGGTGGCTGGCAGTCTTTCCGGGTCTGGCCCTGACCCTCACCGTGCTCGGCCTGCACCTGGTCGCCGACGGCGTCGCCGATGCCCGGTGATTTCCCTTGTGCTTCTCGCACTCAGAGGTATGCTCGGAGAACGATCCTGCCAGGGAGGTGTCGATGGGCTCGTCTCCGACCGCACCGCCGACTCCCGCCAATGCGTGGCCCGCCGCCAGTGCGGCGCCCGCCCGTCTGCCGCTCGGTCCCCTAGACGTCATCCACGTCTTCTGGCTCGCCGGCATGAGCTGCGACGGCTGCACGATCGCCGTGTCGGGCGCGACCAATCCGGCGCTCGAAGGGCTGCTGCTCGGCATCGTGCCGGCCATGCCGAAAGTGATCCTGCACCATCCCGTGCTGGCCGTCGAAGCGGGTCACGACTTCATGGCCGCACATCACGCCGCGTGGAAGGGCGAACTCGATGCGCCCTATGTGGTGTGCATGGAAGGGTCGGTCGCCGATGAGCGCATCGCGGCCCGCACCGGCGGCTACTGGTCGGGCATGGGCGTCGAGTTGCGACCTGGCAACGACGTGCCCCAACCCATCCCCACCGCCGAATGGCTGTCGCGCCTGGCTCCGGGCGCGGCGGCGGTGATCGCCGTTGGCACCTGCGCCACGTGGGGCGGCATTCCCGCAGCGGAAGGCAATCCGACTGGCGCCATGGGCACCGCCGACTTTCTCGGCAAGAGCTTCCGCAGCGCCTTCGGACTGCCGGTGATCAACATCCCCGGCTGCGCGCCGGTGGGCGACAACATCACCGAGACCATCTTCGCCGTGCTGCTCTTCCTGCAGGGGCTCGGACCGCTCCCCGCCTTCGATGAGCTGGGCCGCCCGGCGTGGCTGTTCACCAAGACCGTCCATCACGGCTGCACGCTGGCCGGCTACTACGAGGAAGGCCTCTTCGCCAAGGAATACGGCGACCCGGAATGTCTGGTGGAACTGGGGTGCTGGGGCCCCGTGGTGCACTGCAACATCGTGTCGCGCGGCGCCATCAATCACATGGGCGGCTGCATGAAGGCCGGCGGCGTGTGCATCGGCTGCACGATGCCGGGGTTCCCCGACAAGTTCAGTCCCTTCTTCAAGACCGCGCCCGGCTCGCTCGTGTCCTCCGGTGTGTCGAGAACGACCGGCGCCGTGATCCGGCGACTGCGACGGTTGTCGACCCGCGAAGTGAATCGCGAGAAGCGGTGGCAGCGTCTGGGCGAGGTACCGAGTGGCTGGGCCGACGTCGCGCCCGACTCCGTGCCCGACCGCATCCTGCACTACTTCTACGAGAAGTGGTTCCAACTGAGCGCGCGCCGGCCTGGGCGCCGGCCTGGTGAAGAAGCCTGGCTCTGGGGTGTGGATCGACCGGGACGGCGGAGCGACTACCTCGACGACTCAGCGGTGCGCGCAGACTCCGAGGGGAAGGGCGTGTCATGACGGACGCGGACCTGTGGGCGGCGTGGCGGCTCTGGCTCGGCGTCGCGGTAGTGGTCGTGCTGCTGGCGGCGGCGCTCCTCATCGCCATCATCGTCACCGCACGCAGCATCCTGCGCGAGGCGCTCAGAGCCAAGACCGCTGCTGAAGCCATTCGTGTGAACACGCTGCCCATCTGGCAGCTCCAATCGACCAACGAGGTCGCCGCCGACCTGCTGACGACGGTGCAGTCCATCGAAGCGCATGGCGGGGCGCTCGCCGGGGCGCTCACGCGCACATCCTGAGGCGGAGGACACGATGGACCCTCGACCAACCGCAGAGGCCGTGGCGCAAGTCTGGACCGCATCGCTCGTGATCTACCTGGTGGTAGTCGTCGTGGTAGCGGTGCTCCTCGTGCTGATCCTCAACACGGCCCGCGCCATCCGCGGCGGTGTGTCGGACATCTGGACGGTCGGGCAGAAAGTCGCCAACAACACCATCCATATCGCGCTGCTCAACAAGACCAACGCCGTGGCCGGACGCATCCTGGCGTCGGCCGTGGGCGTGGTGCACGCCACGGCGGCCATCGAGGCGCACGCCCGCACCTGTCCGGGGTGCCCGCAGTGTGTGCTGAAGCCCGAGGGGGCGCGATGAACACCTTCGTGCTGCTCGCGGGGCT
>JANNIB010000550.1:0-6961 GCA_031404695.1 Acidobacteriota bacterium | reverse complement strand
GGTCGTTTCTATCCGGGTGAAACCGGAGGGTCGAACATCACCCATCCGCCGGCTGCGGATACCACCACCGGCATCATCTACATCCCCTCGCACAGCGGCGGCGGTGCCCGCGTCGTCGTGCCAGGCACCGAGCTCGATTGTTTCGGCCAGACCGGCACGACCGTGACGGCCTGGGTGCCGACGAGCGCCGGCTGCACGCCGGCGTCGGTCAACGCCGCGGTCGAGATGTATCCGGACGCCGCCAGGAAGGCAGGCGTGAAGGCCGGTGGCGGGCGTCCCGGTGGCGGCGAGGAAGGCGGCGGCGGCGGTGGCGCCGGTGCTGCGGCGGCACGAGCGGCGGCGGCGGCAGCCGGTGCCAGCGATCCGCTCGGCGGATTGCCCCTCTTCAAGGGGCCGATCGGCCGTATCACGGCGATCGACCTCAACACCGGCGAACACCTGTGGGTCATCCCGAACGGCGATGCGCCGCAGGCGCAGCAGGACGCCATTCGGAATAGCGCGCTGCTCAAGGGTGTCGACAGCGTGAACCCCAACGTCGGCCGCACCAGCGTGGGCGGCCTGATTGCGACGGCGACGATGCTGCTGGCGCCCGGACAGACCGCCGACAACGCGACCAAGCTCTTCGCCATTGACAAGCGCACCGGACAGCGCCTGGGCGCGATCCCGACCGCGGGCGCCAGCCGGTATGGACTGATGACCTACATGCACCAGGGCAAGCAGTACGTCGTCGTGCAGCTGTCGAGCGGGTTACAGGCGTTCGCCTTGCCGTAGGCGGCTGGTCCAGTCTCGCCGACGTCCACCTGGGCCGGCGGCTCGATCGCGATCCACACCGTGCGCGCCACGCACGCCGACCTTGTCGGTGACGCCCGAAATGGCGCCGTTACGGCGCGGTCTCGAGCGGCAGTCCGCCCACGCACGGGACGCGGCAGGCGAGCCGGTAGTACGGGACTTCCTCCGACGGCGTGGGCCACGTCTTGACGAAGGCGTAGTCGTCCGGCACGAAGTCGGGCATCTCGTAGCGGCTGATCAGGACGTAGTCGGGACGGAACTGGTTCACCGCTGTATCGAGGAAGAACTCCGGACCGACCTGCCCGACGACCTGCGGACTCACCAGTCCCGCCGAGTCGAGGATGTAGTTGCCGGTGAAGTAGCCGACGACGCCGATGCCCCCGGTGGTGATGACGGCCGAACGCGGCACGTTGTCGCGCATCCATCGGGCCACGTCGTAGCGCACGCCCTCGATGGGGTCGTAGTAGGGGCCCGACCGCAACTGACGGACCGTGGTGAGAACGTCGGGGGCGAGCAGCAGCACCGCCGTCGCGCCAACGGCCCACTGCCGTGCCTGTCGGTCGCGCACCAGCCACTCGCTCACCCGAACGACGCCAATGGCGCCGAAGATCGCCAGCGGCACCGTGATCGGCATGAAGTACCACTGGTGCCGCCACAGGCTCGAGAGCGTATAGGCCGTGACGTACGCCGACGACCACAGCAGCATCGGCAGTGCCAGGAGCCGGGTGCGCGTGGCAAAGAGCGTGGCCAGACCGCCCACGGCCGCCGGCACGGCAGCCGCGCGCACCACGATCCAGCGGAGCATCCACCCCTGGAGCGACGTGTTCATGTGCTGGCGTTTGGCGAGGAACGAGTTGGGCAGGAACGTGCCGAAGTAGAGCTGCGAGTAGACGAACCACGGCACCGCAATCGCGAGGTAGAGCGCGATGTGCTTCCACGGCAGGCGCCGGTACTCGACCAGGTAGGCGCCGAAGAGCGCGGCGCCCACGGCGGCGCCGTCGAGGCGCGTCACCAGGCATCCGGCGGCCAGTGCGAAGGCCACGGTGTGTCGCCTGGTGGCGTAGGCGTAGAAAGCGTAGACGATCATGCAGACGTAGAGCGGCGTCTCCATGCCGTAGGTGGCCACCTTGTGGAACTGCGGCGTCATCACCAGGACCGCGACCGCGAGGAAGGCGGCCAGTTCGGAATGCAGCAGGCGCGTCAGCAGGAACACGCCGACGATGGTGCCGAGCGTGGCCGCGAACCCGACGACGTAGCTGACGACCGGCACCGACATGCCCAGCGCGTGAGCGCCAGCCAGCAGCAGCGTGTAGAGCGGCGTGCTCGTCCCGAGCACGCGTTCGCCGGGGTTGTAGACGAAGCCGTCGCCGGCGCCGATGTGCTCGGCGTAGCGATAGGTGATCCAGGCATCGTCGATGGCGTACGGCGTCCAGTAGTATGCGAAGAGTGCACTGGTGACGATCACGGCCAACAGCAGGAAGAGCTTGGACTTCATTGCCGCGAAATTATCGCACACGCGACGCGGGCGCCGGAGTTGCACGGTCCGTCACTTCAAGGCACTGGCGACCGCTCCAACACGCCGTGGCAACGGCCCTGCGATGGCAGCCTTCGCGACGCAGGCTGTAAAATCCCGACACACATGCAATCACGTGGCGGCAGGCGCGCGTCGCCTCGAACCCTGGAACTCGCGATCGCGGCGGCTGCGACACTGCTCTACGTGGCGCTGACGATCCATTTCGCCGTGGCGTCGCCGGCGCTGTGGCGGGACGAGGTCAACAGCGTCAACACACAGGCGATCGTGTCGTGGCCGGAGATGTGGGCGAAGACACAGTTCGATTCATATCCCCTGTTGTGGATGCTGCTCCTGCGCGGCTGGATGGCGATGGGCGGCGTGTCGGACCCGTGGTTGCGGCTGCTGGGGTGCCTGTGCTCCCTGACGCTGCCGGCGGCGTTGTGGTTCGCGGCGCGCCGGCTGGGGGGCACGGTGCCGCTGGTTGCGCTGTCGCTGCTCGCCGTCAATCCGCACGTGATTCGCTGGGCCGGGTCGGCGCGCGCGTGGGGCCTTGGCGCGGCACTGGCGATCGTCTCGCTGGTGCTGCTCAAGGAAGCGATCGACACACCGTCGCGGCGGCGAATCGCCATCGCGGCCCTCGCCGCCATTCTGAGCGTTCAGTGCACCTACCAGAATGCGGTGCTGCTTTCGGCGGCCATCGCCGGCAGCCTGACAGTCCTGACGTGGGAGGGCCGCTGGCGGCATTTCGGCGTGCCGATCGGCATCGGCGTGGCGGCGGCGAGCTCGCTGCTTCCGTACTGGCCGGTGATGGCCAGCCGCGCCGGGTGGAACGCGCTCGCGGCGGCGCCAGTGACGCTGCCGTATCTCGCCAGGCAGTTCGCTCTCACCGTGAGCGTATCTGGTGCGGTGGTCACGGCGGCGTGGGCGGTGGTCGGGCTGGGCGCGCTGCTGGCGCTGGCGGTTCGCGTTCGAACCGGGGCCCTGTTCCTGCTGGCCACGACCGTCGCATCAGTGGCCGCGCTCCTCGCCTTCTATCGCCTCTTCGAGTATCACCCGGAGCCGTGGTACTTCCTGGGACTCATCGCCGTCGTTGCCATCGGCTGCGACCTCGCGGCGGCCTCCCTGCAGTGGACCATCACCCCGGTCGTCCGGGTGGTCGTGGCGGCGGGCGTGCTCGCGGCGGGCGCGCCGGTCGCCTGGTCGGCTCTCACGGAGCCGCTGACGAACATGCACCTGGTCGGCGCCCGGCTCACGAATGCCGCGGTCGCCGGTGATCTCATCGTGATTCACCCGTGGGAGTGGAGCGTCTCGTTCACACGCTACTACTCTGGCCAGGCGGATGTGCTGAGTGTGCCGCCGCTGACCGACATGACGGTCCACCGGTACGATCTCGTGAAGGCGGCCATGCAGCACCGCGATCCGCTCCAGCCCTTGCTCACGCGCATTCAGGCGACGTTGCAGTCGGGGCGAACGGTCTGGTATTCCGGCAATCTGAAGGCCAGCCCTCCAGGCCCGGCACCACGGCTGCCCGGACCGCCGCCGCTTCCCGGGTCCGGCTGGCGAACAGGGCCGTACGACGCCGCCTGGACCCACACGGTTGCCGCCTTCATGCGCGATCACGCGGTCACCATCGGCGCGGTGGACGTGGGTGAGCGCGGTGGGCGGCTCGAAGACGTGGCGATGGTGACGTTACGGGGATGGAAGTAACGTCGCCTCGCCGCGTGCGGCGACATCGTCACGGCGTTCGAAGATCTCCCACTTCTCGATGAGGGCGAGTCGACGATAGCGCTGGAACAGCGATCCGAACTCCGGCGAGCCCGAAAAATACTGGATGAAGTCGAACGTGCGCCCGCGCATGCCCTGAAGATCAGCACCGCGTTCGACGATGATCAGCTTCGGCGGTACGCGGACCAGGCCGCCGACGACGCTTTCGAAGAACTCGGCCTCCAACACGTCTTGTTGACCGGGGCTCCGATAGAACCGCTCGTCAGAGCCCGTGTACAGCGCTGGAATCGGCCACAGCAACTGGTAGGGATAGGGCCATGGCAGGCGCGCCATGTTGACGATCGGAAAGGCCGGCCACGCACTGGTCGACATGACGAACACCGGTTCGCCTCCGGCATGGCGCTCGATGACGGCCAGCATCCCGGCAAACCAGTCCTCGCTGACCACGCGGGGCCGCAGGACGTCCGCCGCTGCCCGGCGGGTCACTTCGGCGAGCAATGGCGACGCCGCAACGGCGCCCACCGCGACGGCGGCTCCGAAGCGCCGGGCGGCGCGCGCGAACCCTGCTCCCCTGATGCCCTGCATCGCGACACCCAGGGCCGCGAGAGAGGCGAGGGCAAAGGCCTCGGCCGGCAGCAGGTGGTAGGACCAACCCTTGCCCTGTGCAATGTAGGACGCGAGCCAACCGAGCGTCGCGGCTCCGAAGACGCGCGCACACACGCCGGCAAAACCGCGCGGAAGCCAATGCGGAACGGCCATCGCCCCGATGCCGATCGCGGTGAGGATGAGGACGCGGAGTTCGGTCATCAGCGCGGCACGGTCAACTTCGTAGGCCCCGTACCACTCCATCGCGAGCGGCACCATTCGCGTGAAGTACGGCGAGTCCACGACCCATACACTCCCGACGTAGAGGAACTGCACCAGCACCGCCGCTGCGACCTCGGGTCTCACGAGTGCGCGGCTGCCACGGAGGAAGAAGACCACCGCTTCCATGGCCATCACCGGGGCGGCAAAGAAGGGCTTGATCGCCATCCCGACGCCCGCCAGCAGTCCGCACACCACCCCGAGCCGAGGCGTTGAGACCTGCGCGCTGGCAGCTCTCGCCGCCAGCAGCGCATAGGGCAACGACAGCATGGCGGCGAGCTGCTCCCGCTGACCAACCTGGTAGAAGAGCATCAGCGCAAGGGCCGCCAGAAGGCTGGCGATGATGGAGAAGCGCAGGAACCGCCCGGTCTCCGGCGTCTGCGTCACGACTGCGACCGCCAGCCCTCCCGACGTCCACACGACCGCCGACACGAACAGGCTGACCACGCGCGCGTCAGACCAGTCGAAGGCCCTGCCGATGACGGTGGGGATGGTCATCAACCAGAAGATCAGGGGCGGGTTGAAGTCCATGATGTTGACGTACAGCCGGTCGCCTTCGAGTAACCGGCGGGCCACCATCATGTTGTAGGCGGAATCGCTGTTCAGGGGAGCCGCAAGCAGCACCGCCGTCAGGGCCAGCAGCAGCACCGCGATCTCGAGGTATCCCCGCTGCCACGTCGCGCGCCAGCCTGCAGACATGTTTCCATGCTACCGCACAAGCTGAGCAATGGCTGCCCGGCGACGACACTGTCTATAATCCCTTGATGTCATCCCGCCCCGATCCGCTGGCATTCCTGAACGCCGAACTCGACGCGCTCAAAGCGCAGGGTCTGCACCGCACGCTGCGCGTGCTCGAGGGCGAGGCGCTGTCACACGCCACCTACGACCACCTGTCGGTCGTGAACCTGTCGTCGAACAACTACCTCGGGCTGACGACGCACCCGAAGCTGCGTCAGGCGGCGCTCGACGCGGTGCGGGAGTTTGGCGTGGGCTCGGGCGCGGTGCGCACCATTTCCGGCACGATGGCCATGCACGTCGAGCTCGAACGGCGCCTGGCGACGTTCAAGAACGTCGAAGCGGTGGTGGTCTTCCAGAGCGGCTTTGCGGCCAATGCCGGTACGGTCTCGGCAGTGCTGACAAAAGACGACGTCATCATCAGCGACAGCCTGAACCACGCCAGCATCATCGACGGCTGCCGTCTGAGCAAGGCGCCAATCAAGGTGTTCCCGCACAAGGACATCGCCGCGGCGCGGGCGATTCTCCAGGATCTCCCGGCCGCGCAGCGCAAGCTGCTCATCACCGACGGCGTCTTCTCGATGGACGGCGATCTCGGCCCGCTGCCGGCCCTCTGCGATCTCGCCGACGAGTTCGGCTGCATCATGATGGTGGACGACGCGCACGCCAGCGGCGTCTTCGGCCGCCAGGGCCGCGGCACCGTCGATCACTTCGGCTGCCACGGCCGCGTGGACATCCAGGTGGGCACGCTCTCCAAGGCCATCGGCGTGCTCGGCGGCTACGTCGCTGGCACCAGCGCGCTCATCGACTTCCTGCAGCACCGCGCGCGGCCGTTCCTGTTCTCCACCTCGCACCCGCCAGCCGTCACCGCCGCCTGCATCGCCGCGCTCGACGTGCTCGAAACCGAGCCGCAGTGGATCGACCAGCTCTGGGACAACACCCGCTTCTTCAAGGCGGGGCTGACTTCGCTCGGCTTCAACACCGGGCACAGCGAGAGCCCGATCACGCCGGTCATCGTGGGCGAGGCAGCGCTTGCCGCCACCATGTCGGACAAGCTCTTTGCCCAGGGCGTGTTCGCCCAGAGCATCGGCTTCCCCACCGTGGCCAAGGATCAGGCGCGCCTGCGCACGATCATGTCGGCCACGCACACCCGCGAGGATCTGCAGTTCGCCCTCGACCGGATGGCGCAGGTGGGCCGGGAACTCGGCGTCATCTAGCCCGGCATCTCGAACGACGACTCGCGGCCGGCGCGTGGCCAGCGACTGGAGACCGACGTGCGCATCAGCGACATGAACTGGCTGCAGGTCGACGAGTACCTGCGCGGCGACGACCGGG
>JANNIB010000549.1:0-3920 GCA_031404695.1 Acidobacteriota bacterium | reverse complement strand
CGAGATGGCGGCTGCCGGCCAGGCCGTGCGCGCGCAGGGCAAGATCGTGCTCGCCACCGTCAAGGGCGATGTCCACGACATCGGCAAGAACATCGTCGGCGTGGTGCTCGGCTGCAACAACTACGAGGTGATCGACCTCGGGGTGATGGTGCCGTGCGCGAAGATCCTCGAGACCGCGATGGCCGAGGGCGCGGACCTGATCGGGCTGTCCGGGCTCATCACGCCGTCGCTCGACGAGATGGTGCACGTGGCGCGCGAGATGGAGCGCCAGGGCTTCACGCTGCCGCTGCTCATCGGCGGCGGCGCCACCACCAGCCGCGCGCATACGGCGATCAAGATCGCGCCGCACTACAAGGAGCCGGTGGTGCACGTGCTCGACGCCAGCCGCGCGGTGCCGGTGACCACCAGCCTCCTGAGCCGCGACAACAAGGCCGCGTTCGTGGCGCAGCACCGGGCCGACTACGAGGTGATTCGCCGCAGCCACGGATCGACGCGTCAGCCGCTGGTCGATCTCGCAACCGCGCGCGCCCGCCGGCCGGCGATCGCCTGGCGGGCGGACGATCTCCCGCCGCCGGCCTTCACCGGCGTCCGGGTGCTGGACGACTTCCCGCTGGCGACCCTGCGGGAGTACATCGACTGGACGCCGTTCTTCCACACCTGGGAACTGAAGGGCGTCTACCCGCGGATCCTCGACGACCCGAAGTACGGCCCGCAGGCCCGGCAGATCTTCGCCGAGGCCAACGCCCTGCTCGATCGCCTCATCAGTGAGCGCCTGATCCGCGCCCGCGGCGTCTATGGCCTCTTCCCTGCCAATACCGTGGGCGACGACGTCGTGCTCTATACCGATGAGGATCGCGCGGACGTCCTCACGCACCTGCATTTCCTGCGCCAGCAGACCGACCGCGGCGACGGCCATCCGTGCCTGTCGCTGGCCGACTTCGTAGCGCCGAACACCACCGGCCTGGCCGACCATGTCGGCGCCTTCGCGGTCACGACCGGCTTGGGCCTGCGCGAGCTGTGCGACCAGTTCCGCGCCCAGCACGACGACTACAACGCGATCATGGCCGAAGCCGTCGCCGACCGCCTGGCCGAGGCGTTTGCCGAATGCCTGCACAAGCGCGTCCGCGATGAGTGGGGCTACGGTGGGAGCGAGACGTTCACGCCGGCCGAACTGATTCAGGAGAAGTACCGGGGCATCCGGCCGGCCGCCGGCTATCCGGCCTGCCCGGATCACACCGAGAAGGGCACCTTGTGGCAGGTGCTGGACGTCGAGGCCTCCACCGGCATGCAGCTCACCGAGTCGTATGCGATGTGGCCGGGCTCGAGCGTCAGCGGTCTCTACTTCGCGCATCCGGAGTCGCGCTACTTCACGCTCGGCAAGATCGGGCGAGACCAGGTGGCCGACTACGCGGCCCGCAAAGCCATGTCGGTCTCCGAGGTCGAACGGTGGCTCGGCCCGAACCTCGACTACGACGCAGTGTCGTAGTTTCTACCACAAGTCCCGCTCCGCCCAGAAAAGGGACAGTCCCTGATGGTGCTTACGAGTGGACCGGCGTGCCCGGCGGCAGCACCTTCGGTTCCACGGTCAGGAAGTACGGCACCGTCAGCAGCGCCAGGGCGGCAGCCACGCCGTAGGCACTGCGGTAGCCGTAGTGCTGCACGATCCAGCCGATGACCATCGAGCCGGTGCCGATGCCAGTATCGAAGGCGGCGATGATGCTGCCAAACGCGGCGCCCCGGCGCTCGGGCGCCACGTGGCGCATCACGTGGCCGAGAAAAAGCGGATAGGCCGACCCGAAGCCGGTGCCGAAGAACAGCGCCGAGGCGATGAACATGCCGCGGCTGCCGCCGACTGACAGCAGCGCGAAGCCGGCAACCACTAGCCCCAGGCACGGCACTAACACCTTCTTGTGGCCGATGCGGTCGCCAAGCCGCGCCACGTAGGGCCGGGTCACCAGGATCGCGATCGAGAACACCGTGAAGTACAGCGAGGCCGGATGCACCCCCGACGCCTCGCTGTACATGGCGACGAAACTGGTGATGCCGCCGTAGCCGAACGAGTAGAGGAACATCGTGAACGACAGGGCCAGCACCTTCCATTCGACGAGCGACGACCACGACCACGCCGCCCGTTCGGCCCGGCGCGGCCCGTCTTTCGGCAGCATGGTCCAGGCGATGACGAACATCAGCACGCTCAGCCCGGCCGCCTCGAGGCAGAGCGTGCGCCAGCCGCCGCGTTCGTAGACCCACAGGCCGATGGCCGGGGCCATCGACACCGCGAAGATCGTCGACATGCCCCAGTAGCTCATCCCCTCGGCGCGGCGGTGCGGCGGCACGATATCGGTCACATACGAGCTGGCGGCCACCAGCAGGCCCGACCAGAAGAGTCCATGCACGATGACCAGCGCCAGCATCAGCTCGTAGCGCGGCAGCACGCTGTAGACGAGCGAAAACACCGCAATCGCGGCGCTCGACACCAGCAGCACCCGCCGCTTGCCGACACGGTCGGCGATGCCGCCGGTGACCGGCCCGCTCAGCGCCGACGCGTAGGTCAGGAAGCCGAGGAACAACCCGGCGGCAATGGCGCTGCCGCCGAGATCGCGAATGCGGAACGGCGCCGTCGGCAGCAGTTGGAAGGCCGACAGGAAGACCACGAAGTTGAAACCGCACATCACGAAGAAGCGCGGTGTGAAGAGCCGGTCCGGCGCGGACATGGGAGTCGCTCAGTATAGCGGGCCAGGGTCGGTGGCCGCCGGGCGCGCCGACGCCGAGCCTGGCCTCACACGACCAGCACGATCTTGCCGATGTGCCGGCTGCTCTCCATCAACACGTGCGCCGCGGCCGCCTCTGCCAGCGGGAACGTCGCGTGCACCACCGGCGCCACCTCGCGGCTGGCCAGCTTCGGCCACACCTGCGCCTCGAGCGCGCGGGCGATCGCGCCCTTCTCAGCAACGCTGCGCGGACGCAGCGTCGAGCCCGTGATGGTGAGCCGCCGCCGCATCACCTGCATCAGGTCGATTTCGGTCTTCGACGCCTTCAGGAAGGCGATCTGCACCAGTCGTCCCTCGATGGCCAGCAGCTCGAGGTTCTTCGCGACATAGTCGCCGCCCACCATGTCCAGGACCACGTCGACGCCACGACCGCCGGTGGCCGCCTTGAAGGCCGCCACCCAGTCGTGCTCCTGGTAGTTGACTGCCAGCGCCGCGCCGAGCGCGACACAGGCGGCGCACTTCTCCGCCGAGCCCGCGGTGGCGAACACGGTGGCGCCGAAGGCGCGCCCGAGCTGAATGGCGGTCGTGCCGATGCCGCTGGTGCCGCCGTGCACGAGCAGCGTCTCGCCGGGCGACAGCCGCCCGCGCTCGAACACGTTGGTCCAGACGGTGAAGAACGTCTCGGGAATCGCGGCGGCCTCGACCATCGAGTAACCGGCGGGTACCGGCAGGCACTGCTCCGCCGGTGCCACGCACAGTTCGGCGTAGCCGCCGCCGGCGACCAGCGCGCACACTCCGTCGCCGATCTGCCAGTGTCCGGCCACGCTGTCGGGCGCCGGGCCAAGCTCGACGACGCGACCCGCCACCTCGAGGCCCGGCAGGTCGGAGGCGCCGGGCGGCGGCGCGTACTTTCCGAGCCGCTGCAGCACGTCGGGCCGGTTCACGCCGGCGGCCTCGACGGCGATGAGCACCTCGCCCGGTCCGGGCGTCGGGCCGGCCCGCTCGACCAGGCGCAGCCCCGCGGGCGGTCCGAACGCGCCGATTTCCACCGCGCGCATGGGTGCTACTCCTTCAGATTCGACGGCAGCCGAGGCGACGAGATCAGGCTGGTGAACACCTGCCAGCGCTTCTCGGGATCGGCGCCGGCGCGCTTCTCGACATAGGCGCGCGCCATGTCCTCGCCGAGGTTGTAATTGATGACGTAGCTGC
>JANNIB010000548.1:0-1779 GCA_031404695.1 Acidobacteriota bacterium | reverse complement strand
GAAGGCGCCATTAGACGGCGAGACGGCGTGGAAGGCAACAGCCTTTGCGGTTACGCCGGCGACCCGACGCCGGCACGACCTGCGCCGCTCGACACCGGCGGGTCAGGCGCCCGCGGGAGCCGTGCCGCGTGCAGCGGCGAGAGTCCGCCGTTCCTCGGCCGCCGAACGTATCAGCGTCACGGCCGTGTAGAACACCACGACCAGGACGCCCCAGCGCACGAGGTCCAGGGGCAACGACCGCACCAGCCACACGGCAATCAACACGGCGGGAACGCCGGCAAGGGTGAGCCCCAGCGCCGCGGACGCGACATAGCGGCCGGTGCCGACGAACCGCATCGCCGCGACCAGCCCCATGAACGCGCCCGCACCCATCATGATCGGAAATGCCGCGCGGGGCTCCATGCCCAGCAGCGCGAACAGCACCAGGCTCGGTCCATAGTGGCCGATGCCGAGGGGCACGAGCGCGCCCAGGACGAAGTTGGCGACCAGCGCGACGACGAGACGCCCAGGCGTCAAGCTGAGAGCGTCGCCGCCGGCCGGAAACAGATTCAGCAGCCCCATGGTCATGAACAGCCCGGCGAGCAGCAGCGCGGTGGCCATGCCGAGCTGAATCACGCGGCGCGGCAGACGCGAGACGGTGCCGGCGCCGAGCCAGCCGCCGGCCATCATCGCGATGATGAGCAAGACGAGCTGCTGGCGATCGACCGCCACCACGCTGATGAACGCGAACGCCTGTGTCGCGACAGGCAGGACGTGGCCGACCAGCATCGTTGCGGGGATGCGTTCGTCCGGCACCAGCTTCCGCAGCTTGTAAATCGCCGTGGTCGTCGCGAACGAGCCGATGCCGAGCGTGTCGAAGAAATTGGTGATGAAGCCGATGGCGGCGTGAAGCAGCCCCGGTGCCGCCACGCGCTCCAATGCGCCGGGTGGCAACGAGCGCGATCGAGCGAGCGCGGTCCACCAGCGCGTGATGTAGATGGCGACGAGCACTGCCAGCGAGACGAACAGAGCACCAACGACGTCCACCGGGCCTCCTTCGAGTCGCGCCGGCCAGATGATCAACCGAATTCAGGCAAGGAGCGCGCTCGAGACGAGCGGATTGTATCGCCTACCGGCTCGCGCTGTGGCACACTCCTGCGCCATGACACCCTCATGGAACCGCAGCCGAACGCCCGGACGTCGGCGCGCGGTCGACCACCTTGCCCTTGGCCTGCCCGGGCGGCCTGTAGGCGGCCGTGAGAGTGGCTGCCGGCATGTCGCCGTTGAAGAATGGAGTGCGTGTGCGTGACTCACTGAAACCGACGCGGCGTGCGGTGATGGCCGGAGCGGCAGGCGTGGCGGGCGCGGTGCTGGCCGGCGAACGGCTCCAGGGCCTGGGCGCGACGCCTCAGGCCGGGCGCACCCCTCCGGTCCCGGGCGCCGCCTTCTCCGACGTCAAGCTGCTGGTGTTCGACACCTTCGGCACCGTCGTCGACTGGCGCAGCGTCGTGGTGGAGGAAGGGACCCGGCTCGCCAAGGCCCGCGGCTTCACGCTCGACTGGCCGGCGTTCGCCGATGAGTGGCGCGGCGCGTACGGGCCCTCGATGAACAAGGTGCGCACGGGCGCACTGCCGTGGACCAAGCTTGACCGGCTGCACCGCATGTCACTCGACACGCTGCTGGCGAAGCACGGCGTCACCTCCCTGAGCGAAGCGGACAAGGCCGAGCTCAACCGCGCCTGGCATCGCGGGCGCCCCTGGCCCGACTCGGTGGATGGCCTGACGCGCCTGAAGCGCCGCT
>JANNIB010000547.1:0-25987 GCA_031404695.1 Acidobacteriota bacterium | reverse complement strand
CGGTGAACTCGTGGTCACCCGCATTGGCAGCGGCTCCGACCACACGGTCTTCATCAACCACGTCGGCGTGCCGGTGGTGGACATGAGTTTCAACGGCCCGTACGGCGTGTACCACTCAGCCTACGACAGCCACCACTGGGTGGCGACGATTGGCGACCCTGGCTTCAAGTATGCGCACCTCATGGCGCAGCTCTGGGGCACGATGGCGCTGCGCTTCGCGAATGCCGAGCTGCTGCCCTTCGACGTGCCGACTTATGCGAGCGCGGTCGAGAGCTTCATCCGCCAGCTTCGCGACATTCCCCAGGCGTCGGCGCGGCTCGACACGGCGCCGCTGACGGCCGCCGTGCAGCGCCTCGGCGCCGCGGGCACCACCCTGGCCTCGCGCATGCGGCTGGCACTTGCGGCTGGCCCCATCAGGCGCGAGACCGCCGACGCGGTCAACCGCGAGCTGCTCGCCTTCGAGCGGACGTGGCTGCACGAGCCCGGGATCCCCGGCCGGGCCTGGTTCAAGCACCTGCTCTTCGCGCCGCGCTACACCTACGCCGCGATGAGTCTGCCGGGGGTGACCGAAGCGGCCGAGGCCGGCGACTGGCCGCGGGCCGCCGCGCAGCTGGCGCTGCTGGTCGCCAAAGCCGACGCCAATAGGGCGCGCGTCACCCGCGCCGCCGACCTGCTCGAGCGCTCGCCGCGACCGTAGCAACCGGCGTAAGCTTGGCCGCATGGCGAACCCGAAGCTCGTCGGCCGCAACTACACCACGCCCGACCTCGTTGCCAAGGTCACGGGCCGGGCCCGGTATGCCGAGGACTTCCGCGTCGACGGCATGCTGTTCTGCAAGCTGCTCCTGAGCCCGATGCCGCACTGCCGCGTGCGGTCGATCGATGCCGCGGCGGCGCTGGCGTTGCCCGGTGTGAAGGCCGTGCTCACGGCCGACGACCTGCCGGCGGTGAAGGCCGCCGAGGGCGGTCTGCCGCCCGAGCGCGCGCTCACGATGGAGCCGGTCTACCAGGGCGAACCGATCCTGGCGATTGCCGCCATCGACGAAGCCACGGCGGCCGCCGCGCTCGAACTCGTGACGCTCGATGTCGAACCGCTGCCGTTTGTGGTCGATCCGCTCGTCAGCCTGCGTCCCGGCGGCAGCAACGCGCGCCTCGAAGGCAATGCCTTCGTGGACGGCAAGCTGACCACCGTGAAGTGGCCCGCCGAGCTCTTCGCCGGGACACCGGAAGGCACCCTCCCCACCGGCTCGCACGGCACCACCTGGACCTACGGCGACGTCGAGGCCGGCTTTGCCGCCGCCGCGCTCGTGCTCGACGAGACGTTCCATACGCCGGCCACGCATCACCAGCCGCTCGAGACGCGTTCGGCGATGGCCTGGTGGCAGAACGGCACGCTCTATCTGCACGGCTCCACGCAGAGCGTCGCGCAGACGGTCGGCGCAGTGGCGCGCTGGGTCGGCGTCGAAGAGAGCAAGGTCGTCATCATCAGCGAATACACGGGCGGCGGCTTCGGCAGCAAGATCCCGGGCGCGCATTCGATGGCGATCCCGGCGCTGCTGGCGAAGAAGACCAACGCCCCGGTGATGATGCGCATCACGCGCGAGGAGGAGCACTACATCGGCCGCACCCGGCCCAGCCTCATCGGCCGCGTGAAGGCGGGGTTTGCGAAAGACGGGCGGCTGCTCGCGGTGGACATGTTCCTCGTGCAGGACGCCGGGCCCTACGAAGATCAGTACGACCTCGTCTCGGCGCCCGGTATCTGCTCGCTCGCCTACCAGCCGGTCGCGATGACGTTCCGTGGCCTCTCGGTGCTGACCAACACGCCGCCACGCACCTCGCAGCGCTCACCAGGCGGCATGCAGCAGAACGCGATCATGGAGCCGATTCTCGCCAAGGCGGCGCGGCAGCTCGGCGTCGACAGCGTCGCCCTGCACCGCGTCAACGCGCCAGCCGGCAAGGCGCCTCTGGGCCCGGCCCGTGCCGACGGCACGCGCGGCTACGTTACGAGCGCGTTTGTCACCGAGGCGCTCGACCGCGGCGCCGCCCTCTTCAACTGGACCGAACGCAAGACCCGCAGCCGCGTCCGCCGCGGCACCAAGGCCCGTGGCATCGGCGTCGCGGTGAGTCCCTTCATCGGCGGCTACTCGGTCAACTACGACGGCCTGCTGCTGCTCAAGCCCGACGGCAAGCTGTACGTGCAGTCGGGCGCCGGCAATCTCGGCACCCACTCGATCATCGACACGGCGCGCGTGGCCGCCGACATCCTCGGCATGGCCTGGGACGACGTGGTCGTGACCTGGGGTGATACCAGCAAGCACCTGCCGTGGACCTGCACCTCGGATGGCAGCCAGACCATCCACGCCATGTCGCGCGCCAACCACGCCGCGGCCAACGACGCCATCCGCAAGCTGCAGGAGATCGCCGCGCTCGAACTCGGCGGCACACCAGACGCCTACCGCGTGGCCGACGGGCGCGTGGCGCGGCCCGGCAGCCGCGGCCTGTCGTTTGCGGAGGCCGCCACGCGCGCCGTCGCGCGCGGTGGACGCTTCGACGGCCATGAACTGCCGGCCGACATCCACGCCATGACACGGGCCTCGGCGACGGCGCTCGCCGGTCAGGGGCTCATGGGCGTCGCCAAAGACACCTATCCCCATGACGGCGACACCCATTCCTACGTCGTCGGCTTCGCGGAAGTCGAAGTGGACGTCGAGACCGGTGCGGTCACGCTCGTGGAGTACACGGCGGTGGCCGACGTCGGCACGGTGGTGAATCCGCGCAGCCTCGGCGGCCAGATCCTCGGCGGCGGTTGCCTTGGGATCGGCCACGCGCTGTGTCAGAAGTCGGTCTACGACCAGCAGTACGGCGTGGCGCTCGCCCGGCGCTTCCACCACACCAAACCGCTGACGATCATGGACGTGCCGGCCGATGGCCTGCACCAGGCCGCGCTCGACCTCGCTGACCCCGACACGCCCGTGGGCGCGCGCGGCGTCGGCGAGCCGCCGGTGGGCGCCGGCTTCGGCGCCGTGCTGGCGGCCATCGCGGACGCGGTGGGCGACGACGTATTCCGGCGCGCGCCGGTCACCGCCGACCTGGTGCTCACCGCGCTCGAGGCCGGACGCCGCACCCACGACGTCACGACCTCGCACGTGTAGACGCCGGGCGTCTCAATCAGCAGCGCTGCGGCGGGCGCGGGCCGGCCGGTCGGCCTTCGCTTTCGCCTTGAGCGCGCGAGACCGCGCGGTGGCGCGGCGGCGCTGCTCGACGGTCTGCAGGCGCTTCCTGGCGGCCGCGAAGGCGCCATGCAGCACCACCGAGATGTCGGTGAAGGCGCCGTCCACTTCGTCGGCTTTGTGGAGGGCCGGCCGGTCGTCGGCCAATCCGACGCCGCGGCCGGCCGGGCCGCGCTCGACCACCACGTCTTCCCGGCGCAGCAGCGCCAGTTCGATCCGTACCCGAAAGCGCTTGCCGCTGGTGTGATGGCGGGCGGGCACCTCGACCACCACGCGGCATCGTGTGATTGAGGGAAAGAGGGCCGAAAGTTCTTCGGCGCTGGTGCGAACTCTGGTTTCGACGGCTGGACTGCGGCGGACGTGGAGGAAGACGACTTCGACTGGCAGCATGGATGCCCCACTCCGGGTGGGCCGGCGCGCGCTGACACCCCGGTCTACGCGCCGTATCCCCCTTGTATCCAAAGTCGTGCCACCAGCGCCAGTGTCGTTGCGCCGGCCTGCCACCACACGGCCTGCATCGACAGCGCCGCCGCTTGCGGAGAATTCCGGTATGTCAGGGAAGAACCAGCCTGATCCAGCCGTCCGCCGTCGTCCTGGCGGCGAACAGCGGCGAATTGCCGCCGTCGCGGCCACGGCGCGGAGGCACGGCGTTTGCGAAGCACAATGCAGCTGCGGGACCTCGGCTCGTTTCCGCGCCACCGGAGGCCCTCATGACGTCGTCCCATCGCCCCGCCTTCACCCGGGTGCTGTGCCCGACCGACTTCTCGGAGTTCTCGACGGCCGCGCTGACCTACGCCGCCGCCCTCGCCGCGTCGTATGGCTCGGCCGTGCGCGTGCTGCACGTGCTCACGCCGTTCCCGATCGTCGCGCCGCTCGGCGATGTCCCCGGCAATGTGCAGCTCTACGAGTCGCAGCGCGTCCAGGGGCAGCAGGCGCTGGAGGCGGAAGCGGCGCGGGTCCGCCGTCCGGGGATGGCGGTGGACGTCGAGTTGCGTGACGGCAGTGCCGTGCACGAGGTGCTGGCCGCGGCGCAGGAATGGCAGGCCGACCTCATCGTGCTCGGCACGCACGGCCGCGGCGGCGTCGAGCGCCTGGTGCTCGGCTCGGTGGCCGAGAAGGTGCTGCGCAAGGCGACCTGCGCGGTGCTGGCGGTGCCGCATGCCGCCCTTGCCGATGCGCACGCGACCGAACGCATCGGCCACCTGTTGTGCGCGCTCGATGGGTCCACCGCCTCGGCAGCGGGTGTTGCCTACGCCGTGTCGCTGGCCGAGCGCACCGGCGCGAAGCTCACACTGGTCTCGGTGGTCGAGGCCCTGCCCTACGGCGGAGATTTCACCGGTCCGGACTTCGCCGCTTTCCATGCCGCCCGTGACACGCATGCGCGCGAGGCGCTCGACAGCGCGGTGGCGGCGGACGTGCGCGTGCGGTGCAACGTGCACGACCGCCTGGTCTACGGACACCCGGCGCAGCAGATTCTCGAGGTGGCGGCGCAGGAGGCCCCGGACCTGCTCGTGATGGGGGTGCAGGGACGCGGCGCGCTCGACCTGCTGATGTTCGGCTCCACGGCCAATTACGTGCTGCGCCACGCGAGCTGCCCGGTGCTCACCGTACGGCCTGGCGCCACCGGAGCCTGACCATGGCGACCTTCACCCTGACGCGAATCCTCGTGCCAACCGACTTCAGCGAGGCGTCGGCCGCCGCGCTGAAGTACGCGCTGCCGCTGGCCGCCAGCTTCGGCGCCGAGGTGCACCTGCTGCACGTGCTGGACCTGGCGGCCGGCCAGTACTTCGCCGCTGAAATGGCGATGGTGCCGAGCCCAGCCATCGAGGCCGAGGCCTACGCCCGCGCCGAGGCCGAACTCGCGACCCTGCTGACCCGCGACGAGATCAAGACCTACCGGGCGCGGCTCGTCACGGCACGAGGGGCCCCGTTTGCCTCCATCGTCACCTACGCGCGCGAGCACCAGATCGACCTCATCGTCATGGGGACGCATGGCCGCGGCGCCGTGGCGCACCTGCTCATCGGCAGCGTGGCCGAGAACGTCGTCCGCAAGGCGCCGTGCCCGGTGCTGACGATTCCCCTGAGGGGCCACGACTTCGTGACGATCTGACGGCGGCCCGGCCGCGTGCCCGCCGGGGTGTATCATCCGCCTCGGTTCCGGACCGCGGAGGATGCATGCGCCGAACGCTCAGCCACGTCGTCGCATGGTGCGTCCTGGTCGTTTCGACCGCGGGCGGCGCCGCCGCGCAGGACGTGCGGACCGTCGTCTGTGCGGCCATCGACCGTCCGCCGCGTGAGATCGCCGCGCTGGTCGAGCCGCTTGGCGAGGCCGGGCGCTCGGCGCTCCTGGCGCTCGCGAGCGCACGCGACCACGCCACCTGCGGTCTGGCGGGGCTCGCGGCGGTCCGCGATCGACGTGTCGTGCCCCTGCTCGTCGACGCCATCGCGGCCGCGCCCGCCGACACCAACGTGTGGCGTCTCGTGCGGTGGGCCGCCTTCGTGGCCGGCGGCCCCGACCGGGCCGTGGGTGCGCCCTTCGGTGCGCTCATCGCGACGCTCCAGACGCCGGCGGCCAGTGCGGCCGCCGGCGACGACGCCCTGCGCCTGCTGGGCGAACTCGACACGCCGGCGGCGCGCGAGCACCTGGTGGCGACGCTCGATCGGCCGCTCGCCGACGGCGCCATCGATGCGGCCGTCCACGCGCTGGCGCGTCAGCACGAGCCGGCTCCCCGTGCCCGTGTGAGCGCCCTCGGCGCCGAGGTCGCCGCGAATCTGGGCGGCAACGCCACCTACGAACAGGCCCGCCGCCTCGGCGCCGCGGCGTTCTACCTGCTGGTGCTCGGCTCCGACACCGAACGCGATGGCCTGGCGCTGCTGGCTCGGCTCTCTCCTCAGGATCAGGCAGACGCGGCGGCCTGGGCGATGCAGACGCTGTGCGAACGGGCCGTGCGCCGACCGGCCGAACGCGTCGCGGCCACCGCCCGGCGCGATGCGCTCGCCGAGGTGTTCGCGGCTGCCGGGGTGGCGTGGCAGTCGCTCGTGCGCGGCGCCTTTCCCTGTTCGTCCCCCAACTAGTCCCGGCCAATCACGTGGGTCGATTGACAGGCCCGGCACGGCGTGTTACTTGAGTGACCAATCAAATGACCCGTGCCGCCCCCGGTACGCGCGAACGCCTGATCGAAGCGGCGCGCTATCTGTTCTGGGACAAGGGCTACGCCGCCACCGGGCTGTCCGAGATCCTCGGCCGCGCGCAGGCCAACAGCGGCAGCTTCTACCACTTCTTCGACAGCAAGGACGCGCTGCTGCGCACGGTGCTCGAGACCTATCTCGACGCCCTCGAACCGCGCGTGCTGGCGCCGGTGCGGGCCCGGGCCCGGGGGCCGCTCGACGAAGTGCTGGGGCTGCTGGCCTCGTACCGCGCGCGTCTGGTCGACACCGGCTGCACCTACGGATGTCCGATCGGCAGGCTCGCCCTCGAGATCGATCCCGAGAACACCCCGGCCCATGCGCTCATCGCCCGGAACTTCGACGGCTGGAAGATGGCCGTGGCGGATGCCCTGCGGCGCGACGGCATCGCCGAGCCCGACGCCGTCGCCTCCTTCGTCCTCACCGTGATGGAGGGCGCCGTCATGCAGTCTCGCGCCTATCGCGCCATCGCCCCGTTCGACATCTGCATCCGGCAGTTGGCCGCCTACCTGGCGACCCTGCCGCGTAACCCTGCCGGGCGCCGAACACCGCGCCGGCCCCTTCGAAAGGTCGCTCGACGATGACCATCGCGATCGTGCCGCTGCTCGCCTTGCTGGCCCTGCCGACGCCCGCGCTGTCCGTGCAGCACCTTGCCGCGCCGGAGAAGGCACTCCGCTTCGAGGTGGTCGTGCCCGCATCGCTCGACGAAGTGTGGACCGCTTTCACGACGCAGGCCGGCCGGCAGTCGTGGCTCTGGAAGGACGCCCGAGTGGACCTCGGGCCCGGCGGCGACTGGATGGTGCAGTACACGCCGACGGCCACGGGCGGGGGCACCATCGTGTCGCTGGTGCCACGCGCCGAGGTCGTCATGCGCGCGCGCGCTCCCGAACGGTTCCCGACCGTGCGACGCGAGCGCACCACGGCGAGCTTCCGCTTCGAAGTCGCGGGCGCCGCCACCAGAGTGACGCTGCTGCAGACGGGATGGCAGACCGGCGCCGAGTGGGACGCCGCCTCCGAATACCTCGCGAAGGGCAATGCGCAACTCCTGACGCAGCTGCGCGAGCGGTTCGTGTCGGGTCCGATCGACTGGTCGAAGTTCAAGTAGGAGACTCCGTCAATGGCTGCTCCCCTCGTCACGGGCACTGGCACCGGCACCGCGCTGCAGATCGCGATGGTCGTCATCGGCCACTACCTGCCCCTCGAACATCAGGCCTGGTGGTTCCCGGCCATCGGCACGCTGCTGGGCGGTGTCACCGGGTGGCTCGCCGCGCCTGGGGCCGCGGGCACCGGGGCCGCGGCGGGAAATGGCGCGATCGCTGGCGGCGTCGCTGGCGTGCTCGGCAGCCTGGTCTCGACCGCGCTCGGCGATTCGCCGGTGTCGAACGCCGTCGTGGCCGGTGGCGCCACCGTGGTGAGCGGCGCCATCGGCGGGGCGCTGCGGCGGATGCTGGGCGCGAAGTGAGTCGTCAGTAGGCGGCGGCGTAGCAGTCGCGGCGCGGGTCGGCGCCGGCGAGCCGGCTCTCGGTCTTCGGATCGATCATCACCGTCGTGGCGCAGCCCGACATGCCGAACGCGCGGATGCGGCTCACGTCGTGTCCGCGCGTCTTCAGCTCGTGGAAGACGGCATCCGGAATGACCGCCTCGAGATTGAGCTTGTTGAAGCCCGCTTCGTGCGGCCAGAACGAGCCGTGGAAGTGGAGCGTCTGGAAGCGCGGCCACTCGAGTGCCGTATGCAGGTTGGGGTACCAGCCGTCCCAGAACTCCACGATGTTGAGGAAGGCCTGCAGAATCGTCTGGTCCTGGTTGTCGCCGCCCGGGGTGCCGAGCGCCATGAGCGGCTGACCGTCCTTGAAGACCAGGCTCGGGGTGAGCGTGTAGCGCGGCCGCGACCGCGGGCGAATCTGCGCGGCGCGCGTCTTGTCGAGCCAGAACTGCTCGCCGCGCACGCTCATGCCGATGCCGGTGTCGCCGAGTATCACGGCGCCCGTGATCCAGCCGCCGCTCGGCGTCGCGTCGAACACGTTGCCGGCGTTGTCGATGACGGCCATGTGCGTGGTGTCTTTCGACACGCCGGCCGAATCCAGTCCGCGCGAGAGCCATTCTCTGGCCAAGGCCGCTTCCGCGGCCGGCCCGTGCCCTGAGAATGCGGCCAGGTCGCCGTGGCTCGCGGCAGTGCCGTCGGCGATGCTGAACTTCGCAAACGGCCACGTCTTCACCTTCGAGTCGAAGGCGAGCGGGTCGCCGGCGATGAACGACTTCGACGCCTGCCGCGGGTTGATGAGCGCCGCCCGCTGTTTCGCGTAGTCCTTCGAGAGCAGCCCCTCCGCCGGCACCTGCACGAAGGCGGTGTCGGCGTAGTAGGTGTCGCGATCGGCGTAGGCGAGCTTCATCGCCTCGGTGACGGTGTGCACGTAGTCGGCGCTGTCGTGCTTCATGCCGGCGAGGTCGAACGTCTCGAGGATGTTGAGCGTCTGCAGCAGCACCGGACCCTGACTCGTGAAGCCATGCTTGTAGACGGTGTAACCGCGATACGTGGTGGACGCCGGTTCTTCGAGGCGGGCCGTGTACTCCGCGAAGTCACTGAGGTCGAAGGGCGCCTGATGCCGCTGAAGGAACGCCACCATCTCTTTCGCGATGTCGCCCTTGTAGAACCGATCGCGCGCGGCGACGACGCCGGAAGCCCGGCCTTTCGCCTTTGCGGCCCGCTCGGCCTCGACCATCCGCGTGAGCGTGCGCGCCAGGCCCGGCAGCTTGATGGTGTCGCCGGCGGCGTAGAACGAGCCGTCGGGCTTCAGCCACATCCGTTCGTTGCCGGGCCACTTGCGCATGAACTCGCGTTGGCGGCGAATCGTGTCCACGGTGCTCTGGCGGATCGGGAACCCGTCGCGCGCGTATTCGATCGCCCGCGCCGCCACGGTCTCGAAGCTCAGCGTGCCCCACTTCTCGAGCACCGTGAGCGCGGCGTGCAGGGTGCCTGGCACGACGGCCGGATCGAGTCCGGCGCCCTCGACCGTCTTGCCGCGCGAGGTGTACCAGTCGACGTCCACGGCCTTCGGGGCCCAGCCCTGGCCGTTGATGCTGGTGACCTTTTTCTCGAGAACGGGATAGACGAGCACCAGCCCTTCGCCGCCGAGGCTGTAGAGATCCTGCTCGACCACGCCGCCGACGAGCATCGACGCCGCGCCGGCGTCAAACGCGTTCCCGCCCTTCAGCAGCACCTCGAGCGCCGCGGAGGTCACCAGCGGATGGCCCGTGGACACGCCGCCGTTCGGCCCGGCCACCAGTGGCCGGAGTGCGGCTGCCGGCGCCGCGCCACGCGTGGGCGGCTCGGGGTCGGGCCCGCGCTGCTGGCCGCGCGACACCACACCGAGGGCACCAAGAACGAGGACGGCGGCGAGGATCGGTCGAGTCGGCGTCATGCGCGGTCTCCGTGGCGACGAGTGTAGATCGCCCGACCCGTGAGAGGATGCGGGATGCTCCGACGCACGCAGGTCCTGGCCGCCATCGCGGCGCTTTTCCTCGGCTCGACGCTGGTGTCAGGGCAGCGGACGCCGCGCGACCCGCGGCAGGCCTTCGAGGGCATCTGGAACTCGGCCAGCGTGACGCCGCTGGAACGTCCGGCCGCCTTGAAGGACAAAGCCATCTTCACCGTGGCCGAAGCCGCCGAGTTCGAGCGTCAGGTGGCTGAACGGAACGCCGAGCCGCTGCCTGGTGCGGCGCCCTCCACGACCAGCACCGGCACCTACAACACTTTCTATCGCGAGTTCGGCACCCGCACGGTCAAGACGCGGCGAACCTCGATCGTGACCGAGCCGCCCGATGGCCGCATTCCCGCCCTCACGCCTGCGGCGGCCGCCATCCGCCAGACCCGCCTGGCGCGGATGCGCGCGCAGCACGACCCCGAGGATCTGGGCCTGCAGGATCAGTGCGCGTCGTTCCTGACGGCGGGGCCGCCGTTGTTGCCCTACACCTACAACAGCAACTACCAGATCGTGGTCGCAATCGACGCCGTCGTGGTGCATGCGGAGATGATCCACGACGCGCGCATCATCTACACCGACGGCCGGGGCCACCTGCCGAAGACCGTCCGCCAGTGGATGGGGGATTCCATCGGCCGCTGGGACGGCAACACGCTCGTCGTCGACACGACCAACGTCGTGGATGGCAGCGGCTTCTACGGCGACGCCGGTGGCAACTTCGCCTTCGACGAGAATCTGCACGTGGTCGAACGCTTCAGCCTGTTCGACCCCGACACGCTGCTCTACCAGTTCGAGATCGACGACCCGACCGCCTACACGCGGCCGTGGAAGGGCGAGCTGACGATGACCCGGTCGGCCGAGCGCATCTACGAGTTCGCCTGTCACGAGGGCAACTATTCTCTCGAGAACATGCTGCGCGGCACCCGCGCGACCGAACGCAAGCAACCCTGACGGCCGCCGAGCGTGCTGAACTAGAAGTAGATTTTGAACACCAGCTCCAAAACGCGGGGCGAACTGATGGTGCTGGTGATCTGACCAAACGTGTTCAGGGTCGCGATGTCGCGGGCCGGGGGCCCGAAACTCGGGATGTTGAAGACGTTGAACGCCTCGAGCCGCACCTCGCCGTAGCGTGCGTCGGTGAATGCGAAGCGCTTGCCCAGCATCACGTCGACGTTCTTGTAGCCGGGCGCCCGAGCCACGCCGACCGGGCAGTTGCCGAAGGTGCCGAGCACCGCGGCGGCAAAGCCGTTGATGTCCAGCCACCGGCCCAGCGTCTGGTCGTCCGGCTTCCAGTCGCCGACGCAGTTGGGCCGCTCCGCACCACGCTCGCCTTGCAGCGACCGGGCTCGCGAGTCGATGACCGTGACCGGCAGACCGGTCCGTGCCGTCACGATCCCGCCCACCTGCCAGCCGCCGGCGATGGCGTCGACCGCGCGACTCCAGTTGGCGCCGAAGCGCCGCTCGCGCCCGATCGGGAGCTGCCAGGTGCCAGACAGCGTGACGTTGTGCCGCGCGTCGTGGAAGGCGGGTCCCCACTCGGCGTCGGGGGCGTAGGTGTTCTGCCAGTAGGCGCCCTCGGTGGCACTGGTCACGCCCTGCAGCCCGGTGCCACCGAACACGCCGTAGAACCCGCGGTTGTTGGTGCGCGTCTTGCCGAGCGTGTACGACGCCAGGAACTCCAGGCCACGGAACGAGCGCTGGCGCACACTGGCCTGCAGTGAGTGATGCCGGCTGCCGCCGCGCGACGCCGTGGTGGCGATCGTCGTCACCAGCGGCTGCGCCGCAAACAGTGGCCGCCGCGTGGGCTTGGGCGCCCAGGTGGCGGGATCGCCCACGCCCGGCAGCGCCTGATTGCCCTCCACCGGCGTCACCAGATACTGCGCGTGGTGGCCGACGTAGCCCACCTGCGCCGACATCGATGAGTTGACCTGGTACTCCACAAACGCGTTCCACTGCTGCGAGAACTGCGGCCGCAGGTTGCGATCGTAGGCGCGCACGTTGCCCGACGGCGTCGTGCCGGGAACCAGACCCGCAAAGCCGCTGGCGGCGTTGCCGGCGCCGGTCGTCACGTCGTAGTTCACCGCCGATTCGAAGAAGAACGGCGGGTTGAGCGGCAGGCGCAAGTTGGCCCCGGTGCCCTCCATGAACTGCGAGATGCCGTAACCGCCACGCACCACCCAGCGCTCGCCGAGCGTCCAGGCGGCGCCGAGGCGCGGCTCGAAGCCCCTGTAGTACGGCGCGTAGAGCGCGCGGTCTTCGATGCTGCCGTCGCTGGCAAGCTGCTGCTGCCCGGTCACCAGATCGAAGTTCGACTGGCGGTTGTCCTGCTCGACCAGCGGCGAGGTGTAGGCCCAGCGCAACCCGAGGTTCACCGTGAGGTTGGGCCGCAGCTTGATGTCGTCCTGCACGAACAGGCCGATGCGGTTCTGGAGGTGCGTCCACGGATCGCCCGGGTCGCCGCCGCCGCGGCCCTTGCTCGCGACCATGTCGAGCAGGAAGTCCGAGAACGCGAAGCCGGTGAAGGCGCCGTTGTAGGTGAGGAAGCCGAGAAGCCCGTTGTTGCCGGCGTAGAAGCGCTGCTGGTCGTAGCGCAGCCACTGGCCGCCGAACTTGACGGTGTGCCGGCCGGTCAGCCAGGTGAGACGCTCGTTGATCTGAAATGTCTTCGCGAGCGTGTCGGAATCGGGCGCGATGGCGCCGGGCGAGGTCAGCCCGCTGCCCCAGGCGATCTGACTCAGGCCGTCGATCGGCTGCCCGCCGGCGATGCCGTAGCGGGCGTTGCCGCCGCCAAGGCCGGCCCAGTCGTAGGTCTCGAGCAGCACGCGCGTATGGCTGAAGCCGACCAGCAGCTCGTTGACGATCGACGGTCCCAGGACGCGGTTCCAGTTGGCGCCCACGTTCCAGAACGGCTGGTCGTTGCGGGCCGGCAGCACCAGGGCAAACGGGTTGACGTCGCGCCTGTCCTCATAGGTGGCAAACGAGTAGCGGGCGAACAGCTTGTCGTTGGCCGAGGCGTTCCAGTCAACGCGCGCGTCGCCCTGATGGGCGCGGATCCTGAGCAGCGTCTCGCCCACGAAGTTGCCGATGATGCCGCCCGGCACCGTGCGGTTGGGCAACGGATAGTTGGCGGCGTCGTTCAGCAGCGCGCGCGCAGTCGGGCTGAAGCGCCCAACCGGGATCTGATTTCCCGGAAACGGCTGCCCGGTCAGCGGATCGCGGATGACCGCCGTCACACTCGACAGGTCGCCGCGCCGCCACGCCTCGGGCGCCACCGACGCGGTGCCGAACCCCGGCGCGTCCTGCCGAGAGCCCTGGTAGTCGCCGAAGAAGAACAGGCGATCGCGTGCGACCGGTCCACCCAGTGTGCCGCCGTAGATGTCCTGACGCCGCTCCTGCTTCGCCGCGCCCGAGCGGTTGTTCTCCCAGGTATTGGCGTCGAAATCGCTGTTGCGGTAGAACTCGAAGACGTTGCCGCGGTACTGATTGGTGCCCGACTTGATGACGTTGGCCACCAGCGCGCCGCCCACGTTGCCGACATCGGCCGAGTAGTTGTTGGTCTCGACGGCGATCTCGGCCAACGCGTCGGGGGAAGGCTGGTAGGCGACGCGGTTGTCGAGCGTCTCGTTGACGTCGAGGCCGTCGACCGTGAAGTTGTTGGTCTGCTCGCGGTTGCCGTTCACGAACGGCCGGTTCATGTTGATGCTGCCGATGTTGGTGAAGCCGCGCGGGTTGTAGGTGATGGTGCCGGGCAGCAGTAGCGTCAATTGGCCGGTGTTGCGGCCGTTCAGTGGCAGCGCCTGCACGGTGGTGCCGGAGATGACCTCGCCGACGGTAGTGGTTTCGGTCTGCAGGATCGGAGACGCGCCGGTGACCTCGACGGTCTGCTGTATTGCGCCCACGGCCAGCCGGAAGTCGAGGCGCGACACCTGGCGCGCCTCGAGGATCACGCCGCCGCGGGTGGCGCTGCTGAACCCCGACAGTTCCACCTTCACGTCGTAGGTGCCGACATTCAGCACTGGAATCGTGTAGTTTCCGGCGTCGTTGGTCGTGGCGGTGTAGGTCACACCGGTCGCCCGATTCGTTGCCGTCACCAGCGCGCCCGGAAGCGCCCCGCCGGTATCGTCGACGATGAGCCCGGTGACGCTGGCAGCGCCCGTCTGGGCGAACGCCGGCGTCGGAGTGGATGACACGGCCCACGCGACCGCGAACGTGGCGAGGAGAGCAAGACATCTACGCATGATGTGGGCTCCGTGCGTCGCGGTCGGGGGGGGGACGGCCGGCGCGCCGCTAACTATATACGCGAGGTCGGCGCGGCGTACCCCGCTAGCCACGCTCGAGTGGCCCAAGGCTGTGATGAGCGGGGTGCAGCTGGGCCGCGCCTGCGTCGGCGCCGGATGCCGGCGCGCTGGGGCCGCATCGTCGTCAGCAGCAGCGAGAGCGGTGGAGACTGCGGGGTCGCGGGCGCCGCGTTCGGAGGTGTTCGGCCTCCCGATCCAGGGGAGCGAACCTACGTTCCGTCCGCGTGGGCTATTCTCTTGCGCGATGCCACCGAGCGATCGCGCACTCCGCCTGCACCGCGACTCCATCGTCATCGACCCCTGCGTGCAGTACCTGCTGCGCCGCACCGAGCGCACCGACCAGTCCGGGCTCACCGCCGTGGCGCTCACGATCCCGATGCCGAACGAAGACGCGGCAGAGACCTATCCGCGCGTCCGCGACTTCCTGCAGGTCATCCACGATGAGCCCACTTTCTGCTTCGCCGACTCTCCCGACGCCATTCGCCGCGCCAAGGCCGAGGGCAAGCTTGCGCACATCCTGCTCTCGCAGGACGCGCACTTCCTCGGCGCCAACCCGGCGAACCTGCTCCTCTGGAAGCAGCTCGGCCTGCGCATCTGCCAGCTCACCTATAACGAGAGCAACCTGCTCGGCGACGGCTGCCTCGAGCGGCACGACGGCGGGCTCAGCCAACTCGGCCGTGTGATGGTCCGCGAGATGGAACGCTACGGCGTCACCATTGATCTGACCCACGCCGGGCGGCGGACCTTTTTCGACGCCTGCGCCGTGGCCACCCGGCCGCTCATTGCCTCGCATTCGAACCCGAAAGCGGTCGCCGACAACCCGCGCAACATCGACGACGACCAGATCCGGGCGGTCGCGGCCCTGGGCGGGGTCGTCTGCGTGACCACCTGGGCGCCGCTCATCTGGGCCGGCACCCCCGGCATGCCCACGCTCGACGACTGGTGGCGGTGCGTGGCGCACGCCGTGGACCTGGTGGGCATCGACCACGTGGGCGTCTCCACCGACTCGATGGGCACCATGGGAGCCTACCCCCGGCACGCCCGCAACCCCGACGCCCTCCCTTATGGATCGGTGACCGACCGCTTCGACCAGCTCGCCCAGCCGCCCGACAGCAACAACCGGCAGCCGGCCGACTTCAACGGGATCCAGGACTTCCCGGCGCTCGTCGAATGCCTGTGCGCGCACGGGGTCTCCGACGGCGATATCCAGAAGCTCGTCGGGGGGAATCTCATGCGCATATTCGATGCGACGTGGAAACCCGGCTGGCTCGGCTGACCGGCCGCCAGCGAATCGAACGACCGTTCAACCGAGGTTAACGGCCCGCACCCGCGGGGCCGTGCCCGGATTGCGTGAAATGCTGTTACTATCTCGCGGGAAAGTTGGTAATACCTCTCTCGTCACAGCGAGGAACGCGATGTCAGACATGGACATGGGCCACACCGCACCAGAGACACCGCGCGGCGGGGCATCCCGGCGCGACTTCATCAAGGGCGTGATTGCGGCCGGTGCCGCGGTTTCGACCAGCGCGTATCTGTTCCGGACCTCGATTGCCGGTCAGCCGGCGACCGGCGCCGGCGAGCGCTTGATTTCCATCACCGTGAACGGCCAAGTGCGGCGCGTCGACGTGCTCAAGCAGGAGACGCTGGCCATGACGCTCCGCTACAAGCTGGGGCTCACGGGCACCAAGCTCGGCTGCGACCGGGCCGAATGCGGCGCCTGCACCGTGCTCGTCGATGACGTCCCGCACTATGCCTGCTCGATGCTGACGCACACACTGCGCGGCCGCAAGGTGGCAACCATTGAAGGTCTGGCCTCGCCCGACGGCACGCTGCACCCGGTGCAGCAGGGCGTCATCGCCGAGCAGGGCTTCCAGTGCGCTTTCTGCATGCCGGGCTTCGTGATGGCGACCGTCGGCTTCCTCAAGACGAATCCGAATCCGACCCGGCAGGAACTGGCACACGGCGTCTCCGGCAACCTCTGCCGCTGCCAGGACTACGACAAGATTCTCACCGCGCTGATGAAGGGCGCAGAACTGTCGCGGGGGGCGTAACGTGGCCAACGACTACAAATACATCGGCAAGAACTACACCACGCCCGACCTCGTGGCCAAGGTCACGGGCAAAGCGAAGTACGCCGAAGATTACCGCGCCGAGGGCATGCTGTTCGTCAAGCTGCTGCTCAGCCCGATGCCGCACGCGCGCGTCGTAAGCGTCGACGCCACCGCCGCCCTGGCGCTGCCCGGCGTGAAGGGCATTCTGCGCGCCAGCGACTTCCCCGCTCCGCCGGCACCGCCCACGCCGCCAGGCGGCCAGCCGCCGCCGGCCCCGCCGCTGCCGCCCGAAACCGCCCTCACCGACGAGCCCGTGTATCAGGGCGAGCCGATTCTGGCGATCGCCGCGGTCGACGAGAACACGGCGGTTGAAGCCATCGAGCTCATTCGCGTCGACTACGAGGCCCTGCCGTTCGTCGTCGATCCGATCGACAGCCTGCGTCCGGCCGGTGCGAATGCCCGCACGCAGGGCAACGTCTACACCGGCGCCGGCCCCACCCTGAAGGTGGCCAACGTCAAGTGGACCGACGCCGACTTCCTCGAAGCGAATGAAGGCCGTCTGCCGATGGGCGAAGTGCCCGACACGTTTGCGGTCGGCGATGTCGAGGAAGGCTTCAAGAAGGCCGACCTCATCCTCGACGAGACGCTCTACACGCAGTCCACGGGCCACCAGCCGCTCGAGACGCGCACGGCCATGGCCTACTGGCAGAACGGCAAGCTGTTCCTGCACGGCTCCACGCAGAGCGTCGCGCAGACGGTGCCGAACATCGCCCGCATGGTCGGCCTGAAGGCCGAAGAAGTGGTGCTCATCAGCGAGTTCACCGGCGGCGGCTTCGGCAGCAAGATCCCGGGCAGCGGCAGCATGGCCATCCCGGCGCTGATGTCGAAGAAGCTCAACGGCGTGCCGGTGATGATGCGCATCACGCGCGAAGAAGAGCACTACATCGGCCGCGCGCGCGCCGGCATCTTCGGTCGCGCCAAGGTGGGCTTCCGCAAGGACGGCCGCATCGTGGCGATGGACTTCTTCACCATCCAGGACAACGGCCCCTACAACCCGCAGGGCGACTACCGCTCGGCCGGGGCCATGGCGTCGCTGAACTTCCAGCCCGAGACCTACCGCTGGCGCGGCATCACGGTGCTCACCAACACGCCGCCGCGCACGTCGCAGCGGTCGCCCGGCGGCATGCAGATGAACGCGCTGCTGGATCCGATCATGGCCAAGGCCGCGCGCAAGCTCGGCGTCGATCATGTCGAACTGCTGAAGGTCAACGCGCCGGTCGGCAAGGCGCCGTACGGTCCGGTTTTGCCGGCCACCAAGAAGCAGGCCTACGTCACCCAGGCGAATGTCCGCGAGGCGCTCGACCAGGGCAAGGTGCTCTTCGGCTGGGACGAGAAGAAGGTCACCGCCGGTCAGAAGCGCGGCACCAAGGTGCGGGGCATCGGCGTCGCCGTCGGCCCTTACACCGCCGGCTCGATCGGCTTCGATGGTCTGGCCATCGTGCGCCCCGACGGCAAGGTGCAGGTGCAGAGCGGAATCGGCAACCTCGGCACCGAGTCGGTGATCGACTGCCAGCGCGTCTACGCGGAAGTGCTCGACACGCCGTGGGAGCACTTCGAAGTGGTCTGGGGCAACACCGCCAAGGGCCTGCCTTGGTCGTGCGTCTCGGCCGGCAGCCAGACGGTGCACGCGATGACGCGGGCCGCTCACGCTGCCGCCACCGACCTCAAGACCAAGATGCAGGAAGTTGCCGCGAAGATCCGGGGCGGCTCGCCGGCCAGCTACACCGTCTCCAACGGCAAGGTCGGGTCGCTGAGCTTCGCCGAGGTGGCGAAGAAGGCGATCGAGCTGGGCGGCAAGTACGACGGCCATGAAGCGCCCGAAGACATCAACGTGTTCACCAAGAACGCGCTGAAGGTCGTGGCCGGCCAGGGTCTCATCGGCGTGGCCAAGGACACCTACAAGCGTGACGGCAACACGCACTCGTTCGTGGCCGGCTTCGCCGAAGTCGAAGTGGACACCGAAACGGGTGCCTGGCGCGTCGTGGATTACACGGCGGTCGCGGACGTGGGAACGGTCCTCCACCCGCGCAACCTCAATGGCCAGACCTTCGGCGGTTCGATGCTCGGCATCGGCCACGCCATCTCGCAGCGCTGGGTCTACGACAAGCAATACGGCGTCTGCCTGGCCCGCCGCTTCCACCACAACAAGCCGCCGTCCATCATGGACATCCCGGCCACCATCAAGATTGCGGCCACGGACATCCCCGATCCCGAGACGCCGGTAGGCGCCCGCGGCATCGGTGAGCCGCCGGTCGGCGCCGGCTGCGGCGCGGTCGCCGCGGCTCTCGTCAACGCCCTCGGCGACGAGGCTTTCCGTCGCTACCCGATGACGCCAGACCTGCTGCTGACGTCGATCGAATCCAAGACCTGGCAGCACGATGCGCTCACGGCGCACATCTAAGGGGAGCATCGAATCATGGCTGTGATTCACGACATGATGCCGGCGTTCGAGTTGTTCCAGCCGGCGAGTCTGGACGACGCGCTGGGCCTGCTCGATCGGCACGGCGCCGACGCCTGGGTACTGGCCGGAGGGCTCGACAGCTTCGACTGGCTGAAAGACCGCATCCGCAAACCGGCGGTGGTGGTGGAACTGGGCGCCATCGACGCGCTGCGCGGCGTCAAGGCGTCGGGCGATGGCATCGAAATCGGCGCCATGACCACCCTCACCGAAGTCGTGCGCGACCCGCTCGTGCGCGAGAAGTTCGGCCTGCTCTTCCAGGGCGCGGAAGCGGCGGCATCGCCGCAGATCCGCAACCAGGGCACCATCGGCGGCAACCTGTCGCAGGATACGCGCTGCTGGTATTACCGGGCCGGCTGGTCGTGCTACCGCGCCGGCGGCAACGTCTGCTACGCCGACACGCCCACGGCCGTCAACCGCGAGCACGCCATCTTCGGCGCCGACCGCTGCGTGGCGGTCAACCCGTCCGACACGGCGCCGGCGATGATCGCGCTCGACGCGCAGATGGTCATCCGCTCCTCCGGCGGCGAACGCATCGTGGCCGCGCAGGACTACTTCGTCGGTCCGGGCACCGACATCATGCGGCTGACGACGCTGCAGCCGGGTGAGCTGCTCACCGCGATCCGGATCCCGGGCACGTGGGCGGGCGCCGAGTTCTACACCGAGAAGGTCGCCGACCGGAAGGTGTGGGACTTCCCGCTGGTCAATATCGCCGCGGCCCTGAAGGTCAGCGGCACCACCATCGAACGCGCGCGCATCGTCGTCAACGCGGTGGCCGCGCAGCCGATGCGGCTCGAAGCCGTCGAGCAGTTCGTCGCCGGCAAGCCACGCAACGAGGAAACCGCCAACGCCGCCGGTGAACTGGCCGTGCGGGGCGCGGTGCCGCTCGCTCACAACGCCTACAAGATTCCGCTGATGCGCAACCTGGTGAAGCGCGCAATCCGCGGGGGGGACAACGGATGGGCATCGACTTCTTAACCAGGGGCATCAACCCCTGGGGACAATCGGTCTTCACGCACATCTCGTGGGACTTGCTGTGGGTGTCGTTCTTCGCGGGCGTGGTGTTCCTCGCGGCACACTCCGTCTACATGCTCCTGTCTGCGCACACCAAACGCGCGTCGGCGGAAGTCGACGCGCTCGAGGCGAAGCTGAAGGGGCTGCCCGAGAAGATCCAGCGTCACAGCCTGGCTGCCCGCATGTTCCACTGGATCATGGCGGCCTCGATGTTCACGCTGCTCTTCACGTCGTTCCTGCCCATCGTCGGGGTGCAGTTCGCGTGGGTGCAGTGGCACTGGATCGCCGGCCTGGTGCTGACGGCGTCGATCCTCTACCACATCGTTCACGCCATCTTCTTCATGGACTTCTGGTCGATCTGGGTCGGTCCGAAGGACATCCCGGAATTCAAGTCCGAGATGATGCGTGAGCTGAGCGGCAAGGAAGGCGGCCCCAAGGCGGCGAAGTACCCGCTCGGCAACCGTCTCTACCACCTGGCCATCGTCGTCACCGGCATCGGAGCGACGGCCACCGGCCTGTTCATGATGAAGAAGGTGCAGACGCCGTTCTTCACGCGCGACCCCTACATCCTGTCCGACGCCACGTGGAGCTGGATGTATGTGTCGCATGGCGCCGCCGGCGTGGCCCTGGTCGGGCTCACCATGGCGCACGTCTACTTCGCCATCCGCCCCGAGAAGTTCTGGCTGACCAAGTCGATGCTGTTCGGCTTCATCACGCGGCGCCAGTACCTCGAGCATCACGATCCCACTCGTTGGCGCGTGCCGGGCTCGGACCCCGTCGGCGGCCGGCCGTCAGCGGAATAGCCCGTGACCACACGCGACGAGATGGCCGCCCGGTGCAACCGCATCGAGGAAGCCTACGAGTTCATGCTCGCCTATGCGGCCCAGGGCCTGGCGAGCGATCAGGGATCGAGCAATGGCGCCCAGGTGCGGGAGTTCCTCTCGGGCCTGGAGACGGCGCTGCTCGGCCTCGGTGACGTCTTCCGTGCCGTCGTGGCCGCCGAAGAGGCGCCCCACGCCGACCGCTACGACGCCTACATCGAGGTGCTGGATCGCGATGCCGCGGCGGCGCGTGCCGCCGTGCGCCTGGTGCTGGCGCAGCCCGGCATCAGCTCGCAGATGGTCGACAACCTGAACGCGTCGATCCACCTGCGGGCGCTGCTGACCGACGTGTTCCTGGTGGATGAAGTGCTCAAAACCCAGGTTCTGGGGGCTAGGGGCTAGGGACTGGGGCTCTCGGACGAGTCTGAGCAATGTGTTCTTGCGAGGGCCCGGCGGTGTTCACCGCCGGGCCTTTGCATTTCACGGAGCGCGAGTTGTGATAGTTGAACGCCGGTTTCCTTCGAGCCCTAGCCCCCAGCACCCAGCCCCCAGTGCTCGCTACTTCCCCGGATCGAACCGAAACACCAGGTAGCTCATCGGCGAGTCGAGCACGCTGAAGCTGTGCGGGGTGCCGGCCGGGATGATGATGACGTCGCCGGGACCGACCTGACGGCTTTCGCCGCCCTGCCGTTCGCCCTGCAGGCTCGGGCCGGCGCCAAGACGCGTCAGGTCTGTGGGCTTCGGCGTGCCCCCCAGCGAGCCGCCGGTGACCAGCGTGCCGCTGCCGTGCAGGATGTAGTAGGTCTCGGTGGCGCGGGTGTGGATGAGGGCGCCGGCTTCGGCGCGATCGCGATGCAGCATGGCGACGAGGGCCTTGCCGCCGTTTACGTCGGCGCTCTTGATCGGCTGGTCGACGGCACTCTTGGCGATGGCAGTTTCGAGGAACGTGGCAATCTCGGCCGGACTGATGTGGACGGCCGGCACCGGCGGCGTCTGCGCCCCGGCGGCAGTGGCAACGAACATCACGAGCAACGTGCAGGACAGGTCTCGGATCACGGCGGCTCTCTCCCCTGGGCCGCCTGCAGGGGCCGGCACCGTGCGCAGTGTAGCAGCCTGCGGCCGCGGGGTGGCGGCTCCGCGGGGGGAAGCGGCGCTCAGTGCCGCAGCACGTCGACCATGGCGGCGACGCTCTGGGGACACATCTTCCCGGTCGCGGCGTCGTCCGACAGCATCCCGACCACGCGCTCGACCTCGAGGCCGGCCCGGTAGGGACGGTCGGAACGAAGTGCATCGGTGACGTCCGCGACCGCGAGGATGCGAGCCGAGGGCGTCAGCGCCGCGCCCTGCAGCCCGAGATGATAGCCGCTGCCGTTCAGGCGTTCGTGGTGAGCAGCCGCATCCACGGCGAGCTCGCGAAAGACCGGCACGGCGTCGAGAATTTCGAGCGTGTGTCGGCTGTGTGCCCGCATCGCCTGCCACTCGGGCGGCGTCAGCGCGCCCGGCTTGTCGAGGATCGCGTTCGAGACGCCCAGCTTGCCGATGTCGTGGAGCGCGGCGGCGCGGCGCAGCCGCACCAGCCGTTCCGGCGAGAAGCCGAGGCGTCGCCCAGCGGCCACGGCGTAGTCGGCGACGCGACGCGAGTGATCGTGCGTGTAGGGCGACTTGGCGTCGATGACGCCGGCAAACGCATCTACGTTGCGGTCGAGGCGGGCGTCGTCGGCCACGACCATCGCCGGCGCCGGCGCCACGTCGTGCAGCAGGTCGATCGAGGCGACGTCGCCAAGGCGGCGCCAGAACGCGCTGTCGCCGAGCGCCGCCATCGCCAGGTCGGCGAGCTCCGGCGAGAACCAGCGCCGACGTCGTCGCTGCACGACCTCGCGCGCGGCCTCCACGCCTCTCTGCTGCCAGAAGATTTCGATCACCTGAGCGATGCCGATGATCTGCGCCAGCAGCGGAATGGCGTCGCGGCGCAGCCGCGCCGGCTGGCCGCCGCCGTCCCAGTGCTCGTCCATCGCACGGATGGCCTCGGCGGTCTCGCGCGACAGCCCGAGGTCGAGGGCGATGGCGGCGCCGCGGTCGCACCGGATCTGGAACACTTCCTGCTCGGCACGGGGGCCCGCCGCCGCCAGACGCGCGAGGCGGCCGAGGCGGCGACCGAGCGGTTCGCCGCGGCCCACCCACTTCACGCCGTGCGCGACCTTCTCGGACCAGTTGCGCCAGTCGGTCATCCAGACCGACCGCTTCACCTCGTGGTCGTTGCCGCCGGAGAGCTGGTGGACGCGGGCGGCGTTGCTAGAGCAGCCGACGTCTTTCAGCAGCAGCGCGTGGAACAGGTCGGCCCGGGCCGTGTCGTCGAGGCCGGCGAGATCGGCCATCCGCATGCCGATGAGGCACGACCGGGCGGCATGCCCGACCGGGTGGCCCTCGGTGATGTCGAGCGCGCGCGACAACCCGGCGATGACGTCCATGACCGGCACCGCCGGCTCGGCGGACGCTGGCGCATCGTGAGCAAGAAGGCGCACCTGCACGGAGTGCGAACGAGCAAGAGCGGTGCCTTGCGCCCAGCTGCCGCCGGCTGCGCACGGCGGCCCGCTTCCTCACCGGCCACCATCGGGTGGCGGTGTCGAGAAGCGGCACAGCGGCGGTCGAGAACTAGACCCGGGCGGTCTTGTCGACGATGAAGAAGTTGTTCTCGGTTTCCTGGATGGTCACTTCCACCCGGTAATCGAGTCCGCGTCCGGGATACTGGCGGCCGATGATCGCCACCACGTGATCGAAGACGTAATGGGCGACGTTCTCGACGCTCGGTCCCTTGCCCGGGATCACCACGATGCCCTCGGGCTCGAAGTGCTCCGGGTTGGTGAACGTGGTGTCGGCCTCGACGACCAGCATCTTGTGGTCGAGATCGCGCATCACCTTCTTGATGTGCCCGAAGTCGAGCGACATGTCGAGGTCGTCGCGCGGAAACACGTCGGTGGAGATGCTGACGGTGCCCCGCCAGGTGTGACCGTGGACGAAACGGCACTCGCCGGGGTAGCCGAGCTGCCGGTGCCCGGTGTGGAACTTGGCGTGGACGATGATCTTTTCCATGACGAGGCGCGCGCTGGCCGACGGGCGGCGGAGCAGATCCAGTATAGAACCCGCGGGCAGCTCGTCCTCTTCTGCTATCGTCGCTGCTGTGACCAGCGGACACGCCTCTGGCGTGCGTCCCCCTCAGGCCCCGGCCTTCATCAACGGCGGGTTCGCCGAGCTCACGGCGCGCTCGGCGTTGCGCAGCCTGGCCGTCACCGGCCTGGCCATCGCGCTCCTGGCCGTGCTGCGGCCCGACGCGGCCGCCTACTACCTGCTGCTCGGCGGCGTGGTGCTGGTCGGCGCCGCTGTCCTGTTCGCCCGGCGCCGGCGCCTCCGGCCGCACACCGTCGCTCGCGGCGTCCTCGTCGTCGGCACTGTCACCGTAGTGGTCGCTGCCGTGTTGTCGGGCGGCGCCTTTTCCCCGGCCTATCACGCCTTCACCGTCGCGCTCGTCGGCGCCGCCTGGCTGGTGCTGTCGCCGACGGCGGCGCTGAGTGCGACGGCGCTCAGCATCGGCCTCGGAGCGATCCTCGCCGCGCTGACCGCGCGCCAGTCGATGCCAGCGCCATGGATCCTGCACACGCCGTGGAGCGTCTGGCTGGCGACCGCCCTCGGCAGCATGCTGATCGCGCTCGTGGAGTGGCTCGAGGTGCACCGCCTTCGTGCCTCCGAAGCCGCGTTGACCTCTGAACTGGACCGCAGTGCTGCCGCACAGCAGCAGGCCGCGCGCAGTGAACAGCGCTACGCCGAGGTGGTCTCGACGGCGCCGGGAGTGGTCTACGAGTTCGAGGTGCGGCCCGACGGCGGCCGCGGGTTCACGTTCGTCAGCGAAGGCGCGCGGCATCTCTTCGGCATCGCGCCCGACGCGATCCGGGCCGAAGCCGGCGTCGTGTTCGCCATGATCACCGCGCCGGCCGAACTCCAGCGCGTCGAAGCGTCGATTCTGCACTCCTACCGGACGCTCACCCCCTGGAACATCGAAGGCGAGGTGCGCACGCCCGCCGGTCAGCTCAAATGGATCCGCGCGGAATCGCTGCCGACGCGGCTGCCCGACGGCACCGTCCGCTGGCACGGCTTCATCACCGACATAAGCGAGCGGATCAAAGCGGAGCACGCGCTGCGCGAGTCGCAGGACGCGCTCAAGCAGACGCTGTCGATGATTCAGGGCGCCTTCGAGTCCACGGTTGACGGCCTGCTCATCGTGGACACCAGAGGCCGCGTCACCGGCTACAACCAGAAGTTCCTGTCCCTGTGGGGGGTACCCGAGGTGATCGCGCGCACCCGCGACGCCGAGCAGTTGCGCTCGCACGTCGTGCGCCAGGTGGTGGACGGCGAGGCCTTCCGGGTCCGTGTCGGCGAGATCTACGGACATGCCGAGGCGGTGAGCTTCGACACGCTGGCGCTCGCCGACGGCCGCCAGTTCGAGCGCTACTCGCAGCCGCAGGTGGTCGATGACGCCGTCGTCGGACGCGTGTGGAGCTTCCGCGATGTCACGGCGCGTGCCAGCGACGAGCGCCGCCGTGCCGACCTGGAACAGGCCCTGCAGCAGGCCCACACGCTCGAGGCCCTTGGCACCCTCGCCGGCGGCATCGCCCACGACTTCAACAACCTGCTCACGATCATTCTCGGCAACGCCGAACAGGCGGCCCTGGCCACCGCACCGGGGGCCCCGCAGGCCAACCTGGCGGCCATCACCCACGCGGCGGAGCGCGCCAGCGCGCTCGTGCGCGAGATCCGCGAGTTCAGTCAGCCTCGCGCGACCGAGCGGACGGTCGTCGCCGTGGCCGAGACCATCGGCAGCGCCATCCAGTTGCTGCGCTCGACCATGCCGAAGAACATCACCGTGGCCGCGCGTCTCGATCCGCACGTCACCATGTTCACGAGCGCCACGCAGGTGCAGCAGGTGGTGACCAACCTGGTGCTCAACGCCGGCCAGGCCATTGGCGACGCTCCAGGCCGGATCGAGATCGTGCTCGACGATGTCGCCGCCGCCGACGTGCCCGAGTCCACGCCGCGCCCGCTGGCCGAACGTTACGCCCGGCTGAGCGTGCAGGATACCGGCCGCGGCTTCGCGGCCGAGGCCATGCCTCGCCTGTTCGAGCCGTTCTACACGACACGTGGCGATGGCACCGGCACCGGCACCGGCACCGGTCTGGGCCTCGCCGTCGTCAACGGGATCGTGCGCCGCTATCACGGCGTCATCACGGTCGACAGCGAACCCGGCGCCGGTACGACGTTCCGGATCTACTGGCCGGCCCTGCCGCCGACCGCGACGTCGGCGGTGGCCCCCGGGCTGCCCCACGCGGCGACGCCGGACACCC
>JANNIB010000546.1:0-17222 GCA_031404695.1 Acidobacteriota bacterium | reverse complement strand
CGTAGTCGATCACTTCGCCGCGGCGCCGCTCGCAGAAGTCGACGTCGATATCGGGCAGCGACACGCGCTCCGGGTTCAGGAACCGCTCGAAAATGAGCTCGAAGTCGAGCGGGTCGACGTCGGTGATGCGCATCGACCAGGCGACGAGCGACCCGGCGGCGGAACCGCGGCCGGGTCCCACCGGGATGCCCTCCTCGCGCGCGTAGCGGATGAAATCCCAGACGATCATGAAGTATCCGGTGTACCCCATGCGCTTGATCATCGCGATCTCGTAGTCGAGGCGGGTCGAATATTCGTCGAGCGTGTGCCGCAGCTTGTTCCCGGCGGCCAGCTGCTTCAGGCGCGGCAGCCGTTCCTCGAAGCCCTGGCGCGAGACGTGTTCGAAGTAGTCGTCGAGCGTGAAGCCGGCCGGCACCTCGAAGTTCGGCACGTGCAGCGTGCCCGACGGGATGACGACGTTGCAGCGCTCGGCGATGGCGAGCGTGTTCTTCATCGCCTCCGGGTAGTCGCCGAACACCGTCGCCATCTGCGCCGCGGTCTTGAGGAAGAACTGGTCGCCGTGATATTTGAGGCGCTTCTCGTCGTGCACCGATTTGCCGGTGCCGATGCAGAGCAGCAGATCGTGCGGCTTGCTGTCGTGCTGATGCAGGTAGTGGACGTCGTTGGTGACCACCAGCGGCAGCTCGAGGTCGCGCGCGATCGGCAGCAACCCGTTGTTGACGACGCGCTGCTCGTCGATGCCCTGGTACTGCATCTCGAGGAAGAAGTTGCCGGCGCCGAGGATGTCGCGGTGGGTGGCTGCGGCCGCCAGGGCCCGTTTGGCGTGTTCGGTGCGGATCTCGCTCGCCACCTCACCCTTGAGGCAGCTGCTCAGGCCGATGAGCCCTTCGCTGTGCCGCGCCAGCAGCTGCTTGTCGATACGTGGCTTGTAGTAGAAGCCCTCGGTGTAGCCGGCCGAGACCAGCTTGATGAGATTCTGGAAACCGGCGGCGTTTTCGGCCAGCAGCACCAGGTGGTTGGCGGTCTCGCCGGGCGTGCCCGACTTGTCGCGGCGGTCGCCCGGCGCGACGTAGACCTCGCAGCCGAGAATCGGATTGATGCCGCGCTTGCGGGCCGCGTCGTGGAAGACCACGGCCGAGAACATGTTGCCGTGTTCGGTCACCGCCAGCGCCGGCATCTCGAGCGCCGCTGCCTGATCGAGCAGCTCGTCGATGCGGCAGGCGCCGTCGAGCAGCGAGAACTCGGTGTGGCAGTGGAGGTGGACGAACTCACTCATCGATAGCCTTCGCACCAGCGACCACGGATTGCAGAGCCTGTGGCGCGCGCTGCCCTGTCACGCCCCAGCCCCCAGTCCCCAGCCTCCAGGGTGTGATCGCATGCTACTCCCACTCGATGGTGCTCGGCGGCTTCGAACTGATGTCGTAGGTGACGCGGTTGATGCCGCGCACTTCGTTGATGATCCGGCGCGACACCGTCTTGAGGAGCCCGTACGGCAACTCGGCCCAGTCGGCCGTCATGAAGTCGCTCGTCTGCACCGCGCGCAGGGCGACGACGTAGTCGTAGGTGCGGCCATCCCCCATCACGCCGACGCTCTTCACCGGCAGGAAGACGGCAAACGCCTGACTGGTGAGATCGTACCAGCTCTGCCCGGTCGCCTCGTCGCGCCACCGCCGCAGCTCCTCGATGAAGATCGCGTCGGCGCGCCGCAGCAGGTCGGCGTACTCGCGGCGCACTTCGCCGAGGATGCGGACGCCGAGGCCGGGCCCGGGGAAGGGATGGCGATGCACCATCTCGGCGGGCAGGCCGAGGGCGATGCCGAGCTCGCGCACTTCGTCCTTGAAGAGATCGCGCAGCGGCTCGAGCAGCTTCAGGCCCAGCTCCGCCGGCAGACCGCCCACGTTGTGGTGGCTCTTGATGGTGACGGCCTTCTTCGTCGTGGCGCCGCCCGACTCGATGACGTCCGGATAGATCGTGCCCTGCGCCAGGAAGGTCGCGCCCTGGTGGCCGCCGTCGCCGGCCTTGAGCCTGGCCGCTTCGGCCTTGAACACCTCCACGAACTCGCGGCCGATGATCTTGCGCTTCTGCTCCGGGTCGGTGACCCCGGTGAGCTGACCGAGGAACTGCGCGCCGGCATCCACGTGGATGACGCGCGCATGCAGCCGGCCGCCGAACATCTCCATCACCAGGCGGCCTTCGTCCTGGCGCAGCAGTCCGTGGTCGACGAACACGCAGGTGAGCTGGTCGCCGATGGCGCGGTGGATGAGCGCCGCGGCGACGCTCGAGTCGACGCCGCCCGACAGGCCCAGGATGACCTCTTCGTCGCCGACCTGGGCGCGAATCTTGGCCACCGCTTCAGCGACGTGGTCGCGCATCACCCAGTCGGGTGCGGCCCCGCAGATACCGACGACGAATCGCTCCAGGATCGCCGCGCCCTGGCGGGTGTGGGTCACTTCCGGATGGAACTGCACGCCGTAGAACCGGCGGGCGTCGTCAGCCATGCCGGCGATCGGGCAGCTTGGCGTCGAGGCCATCAGCGTGAAGCCCGGGGGCAGCGCCGTCACCTTGTCGCCGTGGCTCATCCACACCCCCAGGGTGCCGTCGCCGAGGTCGCTGCGCCCGTCGGCGATGCCGTCGAGCAGCGCCGAGTGGCCGTGCGCGCGGACCTCGGCGTAGCCGAACTCGCGGTGGCTGCTCGGCTCGACCTGTCCGCCCTGCTGCACTGCCATCGTGAACATGCCGTAGCAGATGCCGAGCACCGGGACGCCGAGTTCGAACACCGCCTGTGGCGCCCGCAGCTCCTGCGCTTCGTAGGTGCTGGCGTGGCTGCCCGAGAGGATGACGCCCTTCACGGCGTGCTCGCGGGCGTAGGCTCGCACCCAGTCGTCACTGACGTCGCAGGGATGCACCTCGCTGTAGACATGCGCCTCGCGCACGCGCCGGGCGATGAGCTGGGTCACCTGGGAGCCGAAATCGAGAACGAGAATGGTCTGGTGTGCCACGGGGTCGGTTGGATGCGGGCCGGGAGGGTCGCGAGCGCGCCAGCTGCTCGCTATTATAGCGGGGTGCCCCGAGTCACGACCGCAGGACGTAGTGGTGCTATCGCGGCGATGTTGAGCGCCGTGGCGCTCGTACTGCACGCGGCGGGTCCCGCCCGCGCGCAGACACCGGGCGCGACGTTGAGCCTGCTGGGCGGCGGCGTCATGGACGTGCGCTGGGCCACCTCCCCCGAGGTTGCCCTGGCCGCCGCCCCGGGGTTCGATGACCAGACCGCGTACGTGGCAACACGCGACGGCGCCCTGACGGCGCGCGACCTCGAGACCGGCGCGGCCCGCTGGCGCGTCGAGGTGCCGACGAGCTTCGCGCCCGCGGTCGGTGGTGAGCTGGTCTTCGTGGTCGTGCCGGGCGGCGTGCGCGCGCTGGTGGCGGCGACCGGGGCGGTGCGCTGGCAGCGCGTGCTGCCGGGCACGGTGGCGGCGCCGCCGTACTGGGATACCGGCTGGCTGGTCCTCTCCTTCGAGGGCGGCGATCTGGCGGCGTTTCGCGCCGAGGATGGCGAGTTGGTCTGGCGCGTCGGGCTCGGCTCGGTGGCCCAGGTGGCGCCGGCGCCGGCCCTCGACAATCTGTATCTCGGCCTGGCCGATGGCCGCACCGTGGCCGTGGCCCTGGCGTCGGGACAGACCATCTGGACGCGCGCTACCGATGGCCGCGCCACCGGCGTGACCGCGCTCGACGATCAGGTGCTCGTCGGTACGTCGGCCGGCGTGTTGTGGAGCCTCGACCCGCGAACGGGCCGCGTGCGCTGGCGCTGGCGGACCGGCGCCGCGATTGTCGCCTCGGCGGCCGTCGACGACACGCGGATCTACGTCATGGCCTACGACCACATCCTGCGCGCGCTCGATCGGCGCTCGGGCAACCTCCGCTGGCGCCGGGCGCTGCCCCATCGGCCCGCCGGCTCCCCGGTCGTGGTCGGCGGCACCGTGCTCGTGCCGTCGCTGTCGACCGAACTGGCCGGATACGACGCGGCCACCGGCACGCCGACGCTGTCGATGGCGAGCACCAGCGAAGTGGCCGGGGAGACGCGCTTCCGCGTCGGCGGACGGGTGACCGGCACGCGCATCACGGCGGTCTCGACCGAGGGGCAGCTCATCGCGTTTGCGCCGCGCATCGAAGCCGCCTCGGTGCCGCTGGCCGAGCCGCCGGGCACACCGAGCCCGGAACCGGCGCCGCCGGTTCCGCCCGCCAAGCCACCGTCGCCGCTGGTGCGGTAGAGGCGCAGGTAGGCCACCAGCCCCGTCAGCCCGAGGAACTGGAAGACCAGCCCGCGCACCATCCATGCGCCCACCTGCAGCGGCAACGCCACCAAACCGACAAACGGCACCGCCGCGATGAGGCCGAGCGCGGCGGTCGCCAGAAACGAGGCCGCCGTGCCGAGCGCGACCAGCGTCGACACCACGGCGAACACGACCGCCACCTCGCGCGGCCGCCGCACCAGGAACGACGACACCCGCGCCACCGCGGCGCCGGCGCCGCAGTTGTCCACGGCGACCGCGATCTGGAGCAGCAGGTACAGCAGATTCACCAGCGTGACGGCGATGATGCCGGCGACTGTCACCGCGAACAGCCAGGCGGCGTCGGCCGCCGATTGCGGTGCGCCGAGCGCGATCAGATTGACGAGCGCCGCCGTCGTGACGAGACCGTAGGCCACGAACAGCCCGATGCCGAGCCGCGCGAAACGGCCGAACAGGCGCTGCGCCCCCGCTGTTGCGGTTTCGAGACGGAAGCGGCCGGCACGGTTGACGAGCTCGAGGCGCAGCGGCGGGTGTTCGATCGGTCCGGCGTCGGCGTCGGCACTGGCGAGCACGGCGATGGTGCCGCCCTTCACGAAGGCCATCACCAGCGAGCCGCCGAGCACGACCACGAACATCGCGACAAGAAACGCGGCGAGCGCGATCGGATGCGCCAGCAGCGCCGCCGCCACCGCCAGCACGGCGCGGCGGAGTTCCTGATTGACGAGATCACCGGCCGACAGCCCGGAGGTGAGCACCACCAGCAGGGAACCGCCCACGACCGGCACCGCCAGCAGCGCCGTAAAGACCGAATCGGCCACCCACTGCAGCACCACGACCTGCCAGTTCGCGGCGGTGATGAGGGCTCCGCGCTTCAGCGCCAGCTTGGGAGAGGCGGAAAGCGCCATCGGTTGTGGGTGTCGAGCACTATACCAAAGGCCCTCGGGGGGATTGGTCTTGTCGGCGCGCGCGGGGCCCTGCAAGAATGAGCGGAGCCTTCATGTCCTGTCCCCCGGTCGTCCGGCGCGCGCTCGTCCGGGTGAGTGCGTGGCTGCTCGTGGCGCTGGTGGCCGTCGGGGTGGGCGGCTGGCTGTGGTCGCGGCAGCGGCTCGGACCCTCGGCCGCCGACACGCGCCGGCTGGTCGAAGGCGAAGCGCGGGCGCGGATGGCCGGCCTCTCCGGCGCGCTCGACGCCCTGGTGGCCGAGGTCGCCGCGGATGGCGCCCTGGTCGAACGCGCCGCCGCCAGCGACGGCCCCGCCGTGGCGCAGCTCTTCTCAGCCGTCGCGCTCGACGCGCGGGCCGACGCCGCGCGGATCGCCGCGCTGACGGTCTACGGCATCGACGGCGCACCGGTCGCCTGGGACGGACGCCCGTCGACACTGCCGGCGTCGCGGCTGGCCGCCGGCTCGGCGACCTTCATGTTGCCGACGCCACTGGGCGTGCGCCTGGCCCGCGTGGCGCCGGTCTTCTCGCCCGACAACACCAGCCGCCGCATCGGCACCGTCGTGGCCGAGGCGGCCGTGTCCACGCTGACCGCGTCGCCCGGCGACCCGGCCGGCCTGGCGGAATGGGCGACGCCGATTGCCCCGGTGGTGGTCGGACCTCCCGTGCCGCACGACGAAGATCCGAGCGCCTTCGATGTCACCACGGCCGATGGCACCCTGCTCGGCACGGCGCGGATTGCGCCCGAGGCGCTGGCCGCGGCCCGTGCCCGCGCGACCGCGGTCGTCGGCGCGCTGTTGTGGCTCACCGCGGCGATTGGCCTGGCCGTGCTGCTGGGCCCGCTGGCCGACTGGCGCGCCCTGGCGACGTCAGCGCGCGGCTTCGTGGCGCTCAGCGCCGCCATGGGCGGGGTGGCGACCGCCGCCTGGCTCATGGCTTTGACTGCGATCGACACGGCCACGCTCGTCTGGGCGCGCGAGGCCCGCTTCGCCGTCGGCACGCTCGTCGCGTTCGCGCTGGCCGGCCTGGCAGCCACGGTGGTGGCGCGCTGGCGCGCGCTGCGCGCGGCCCGGCGCGGCGGTGCCGGACCCCGCGCCCTGGATCTCCTGGCGCATCTGGCGGCTGGTGCCGCGGTGGGCGCGTTGGCCCTGCAGCACCACCGGCTGATCGCGATCGTGCTGCCGGTGGCGATCGGTGACGTGGCCCGCTTCGCGCTGACGCCCGTCGAGCCTGGACGACTTGCCGCGACGGCCGGCCTCGTTTTCCTGCACGCCGCCGCGGCGCTGATGCTCGCGGCCGGCCTGCGGGCCGTGACCGCGCTCACGTCGCCGCGTCGAGCCGGCGTCGGCCGGCCGGGCCTGGCGGCGGCGGTCATCGGCGCCATCACGGTGGTGGTATCAAACGCTACCGGCTCCGCGGTAGCAGTGACGCTCGGCCTCGTCGCCGGCGCGCTGCTGCTGGCCGGGGTCTTCGACGGCGCGCTGCGCACCATGCGGCGCGGCTCGCAACCGGCGCGCCTGGTCGTGCTCTTCGCCGCTCTCGCGGCGCCGTCGCTGGCCGCCTATCCGTCGCTGGCCGTCTCGGCCTCCGCCGGGCGCCGGGACGTCATCGTGCGCGACATCGCGCGGCAGGTGGCCGACCAGCGGCAGGATCTGCAGTTGTCGCTGCGGGCGGCGCTGGCCGAACTCGATCGCTCGACCGATCTCGCCGATCTCGTGCGCGCCTCAGCCCCGGTGGCGAGCGGCGTCGTGCCGACCGATGCGGCATTCCTGGTGTGGTCACGCACGACGCTGGCCACGCGGCGGCTCACCTCGTCGGTCGAGCTCTACGACGGCGGCGGGCGGATGGTCAGCCGCTTCGCGCTCAACCTGCCCGAGACTTCCGTCGACCAGGCCTGGCAGGAGACGACCTGCAGCTGGGAGCTGTTCGAGGAAGTGTCGCCGTTCTTCGCCGAAGAGCGGCGGCTGCTGCATGCCGGCCGCGGCGTGTGCGTGGATGGCCGCGTGGTCGGCTCGATCGTCGTCCACGTGGTGCTCGACTACGCCAACCTGCCGTTCCTGGTGGCGCAGAATCCGTACGTCGCGCTGCTCGGCGCCTCCGACGCCGCGGTGGCCGCCGGCGAAGGCCGGGCCCGTGACGACGTCGCGTTTGTCGTCTACGGCTGGAGCCGGCGCCCGCTCTATGTCTCGGGGGGCGACGCGTGGACGCTGCCCGAGCCGCTCTTTGCGCGTCTGGCGGCCTCGCGCGACCCGTTCTGGGCCGCCATCGATGACGACGGCGTCGTCTCTGACGTCTACCTGCTGAGCGATCGCGGCGCCATCTACGCCATCGGCCATCCGCGGCCGTCGCTGCTCGCCCACCTGTCGAACGTCGCCGAGCTGGTGGCGTTCGCCGGCGTCCTGTTCGGGCTGGGCCTGGCGGCCATCGCCATCGGATCGCGGATCGGCGGCCGGGCCCCGGTCTCCGGCCGGGCGCTCTTCCGCGAAGTGCGCGCCAGCTTCTCGCGGACGTTGTTTCTCGCCTTCGTCGCCGCCGTGGTGGTGCCGGTGGTCGCGCTGGCGCTGGTCACCCGCGCCTACATGGCGACGTCGCTACGTCAGGACATCGAGCGCGAGGCGACGCGCACGGTGCTCTCGGCCAGCCGCGTCGTCGAGGACTTCGCCGCCATCGAATCGCGCGGCGCCACCAACCTGCCGGTGCTCGACGACAGCCTGCTCGTGTGGTTGAGCCGCGTCATCGGCGAAGACATCAACGTGTTTGCCGGCACCGGTCTGCTCGCTTCGAGCGAACGGACGCTGTTTGCGTCGGGCCTGCTGCCCACGCGTACCCCGGGCGATACCTACCGGGCGTTGGTGCTCGAGGGCCGGCCGACGTACCTGGCGCGCGAGTCGGTCGGTGACTACGAGTATCAGGTCGTCTCGGCGCTGGTGCGGGTGGACGACGAGCAGGCCATCGTGAGCGTGCCGCTGACGCTGCGCCAGCGCGGGATCGAACGGCAGGTGGACGAACTCGACCGGCGGGTGCTGCTGGCGGCGATCGCCTTCATCCTGCTCGGGTCGGCCATCGGCTACTGGGCCGCCGAACGCATCTCCGATCCGGTCAGCCGCCTCACGCGGGCGACGCGGCGACTGGCGGCCGGCGATCTCGACGCGCATGTCCTGGTCAGAACCAGCGACGAGCTCGGCCGCCTGGTCGAGGCGTTCAACGGCATGGCCGGCGATCTGCGACGCCAGCGCACGCAGCTCGAACGCACCAACCGGCTGGAGGCCTGGGCCGAGATGGCGCGGCAGGTCGCGCACGACATCAAGAATCCGCTCACGCCGATTCAGTTGAACGCCGAACACCTGCGGCGCGTGCACGTCGATCGTGGCCGTCCACTCGGTGGACTGGTGGACGACTGCGTCAACAACATCCTGCTGCAGGTGCGCCTGCTCCGGCAGCTGGCGTCGGAGTTCTCGAGCTTCGCCAGTTCGCCGCAGGCCCGCCCGGCGGCGATGGCTCTGGCGCCGCTGCTCGACGAGATCCTGGCGCCCTATATCCCCGCCCTGGCCGGCCGCATCACGCTCACGCATGAAGGCGCCGAGGGGCTGACGCTGCACGTGGACCGCGTGCTGCTGGCGCGCGCGCTCACCAACGTGCTTGAGAACGCGCTGCACGCGATGCCGGGCGACGGGCGGCTGGTGGTGCGGGCCAGCGCGGCGGATGACCACCGCGTGCGGGTGGATGTGGCCGACTCCGGCGTCGGCATGGACGCCGAGGCCCTCGGGCGCATCTTCGAGCCCTACTTCTCGACCAAGGCCACCGGCACCGGGCTCGGGCTCACGATTGCGCGCCGCAACGTCGAACTGAACGGCGGCACGATCGAGGTCGCGAGCACGCCCGGCGTGGGCACGACCGTCTCGATCTGGCTGCCGGCGGCGTGAGGCCTTCCCGGGAAACTAGAGCTCGGGATGCGGCGGCTCGGGGCCGGGATCGGCCGGAGCGACGTCGGCCAGCGGCTGGGCGGCCGCCACCGCTGGCTTGCGGCCGGCCCGCGTGGCGCCCCACTCGATGATCGGGGAGACCAGATAACCGTAGGCCAGCACCAGCAGCACCACGTCCGGTGAGGTCGTGAAGAGCGCGATCGCGGCCGCGACCACGATGAGCACTTTCGAATTGACCGGCGACGACAGGTTCATCGTCTTCATGCTTCGGAACCGGAAGGTGCTCACCATCAGCAGCGCCGGCACCATCAGCATCACCAGCGCCAGCAGCGCCGGCCCGCGTTCGGTCAGCCCGTCGCCCACGAAGAAGATGGTGGCCGCCGGCACGCCGGCCGCCGACGGGCTTGGCATGCCGACGAAATAGCGCTTGTCGGTGACGTGCTGGATGTTGAAGCGGGCCAGGCGGACAGCCGCCGCCGCAAGATACAGGAAGCCGACGGCCCAGCCGAGACGGCCCAGCGGCTGCAAGCCCCACTGGAACGTGAGCGCGGCCGGGGCCATGCCGAACGAGATGAGGTCGGCCATCGAATCGAACTCGACGCCGAAGGCGCTGGTCGAGCCGGTCATCCGCGCGATGCGGCCGTCGAGCATGTCGAGGACGACGGCAAAGCCGATGAACGGCGCCGCGGTGTGGAACTCGCCGCGCATCGCATAGACGACACACGCCCAGCCGCAGACGAGATTGGCGACGGTGAAGAGGCTCGGCAGGAGGAAGACGCCGCGCCGCAGCCCGCGCCGCTCGGCCGATGGTGACGGCGTGACGTCGGGCTGGCTCATGCCGGGGTCCATCGCCCGAGGATGGTCTCGGCGGCGACGACGCGGTCGCCCTTCTTCACCAGCACCGGGATTCCCGGTGGCAGGAAGACGTCCATGCGGGAACCGAACTTCATCACGCCGACGCGCTGGCCGACCACGAGCGTGTCGCCCTCGCGCACCCGCGCCACCACCCGCCGCGCCAGCAGGCCGACGACCTGGCGGTACACGGCGATGCGGCCGTCGTGATCCACCCACACCTCCGACTGCTCGTTGACGGCGCCACTCTCCGGCTTGTAGGCCGGCAGGAACTGCCCCGCCTTGTGCGTGACTTTGGTGACGCGGCCCGAGACGGGGGCACGGTTGACGTGCACGTCGAGCGGCGACAGGAAGATCGTGATCTGCTGCCAGGTGCCGGGCGGAGCGTCGGCCCCGGCCGGGCCCACGGCCATCACGAGCCCGTCGGCGGGCGACACGATGAGCGCCTGGTCGGCCGGCAACGGCCGCTCGGGATCGCGGAAGAAGAACAGGAACGTCAGGGCCAGGGCCACGCCTGGGACGGCCCACCAGCGTCCGCCGAGGCCAGCGCCCGCCAGTGCCAGCACCACGGCGCCGAGGAGGAACGGCCAGCCGGCGCGATCGAATCCGAACATGAGGAGGATTGTACCGTTGCCCGGGCGCGGGCGGGAGTGGGACGACGCCGGCGTGGTCGCCACCGGCGTCGTCGAGATCGACGCGGGACCTAGTTGGGCAACGCGCTGACGGGTGCCTGGTGGCGGCGCACGATCGCCTCCATCTGGTCCTTGAGGCGGAGCTTCTCCTTCTTCAAACGCACTTCTTCGAGCTGTTCGTCGTCGGTGAGGTGGGACTTGCCGGCCAGGAGCTTGAGGCGATCGTCGAGGGTGTGGTGATCGGTGGTGAGCTGGCGGTAGACATCGCTGCTCTGGAGCAGCAGGCGGCGCGCTTCCTCGGTGTCGGTCATGACATCCGCCCTTTCCCGTTCCCGGGCGCCCTACGCGCCCGGGCCATTGGCCCGACTCTAACACCGTGCCCCGCACGGTTCAAGGCGGACCGGGGCGGCCTCGCCAGAGGATCAACGCGTCTTCGACCGGGTGCGTGTAATAGGCGCGCCGCAGCCCGGCGCGGGAGAAGCCGCCGGCCTCGTACAGGCCGATGGCCGCGGTGTTCGAGGCCCGCACCTCGAGCGTGGCGTTCGGGGCCCCGAAGGCCGCCGCCTCGGCCACGACGTGCGCCAGCAGCGCCCGTCCGAGGCCCTGGCGGCGGCGCGACGGGTGCACGGCGAAGTTGTTGACGTGGATCTCGTCGAAGATCCGCCAGAAGGAGCAATACCCGACCACGGCGCCATCGACGCGCACGACGTAGAGGAAGCAGCGCCCCGGGTCCTGCAGCTCGCGTTCGTAATCGGCGCGCGTCCACGGGCGATGGAAACAGACATCGTCGAGCGCGAGGATCACGTCGAGCTCGGCGGCTGAGGTGAGGCGGTCGAACGAGGTCATCCGACCGGCCCGGCGGTGCGACGGCGATCGCGCTCGATCTCGACGTCGGGACGCCGCACGTATTCCGGGGCGATCGAGGCCGCGGGACCCGTGCGCGCGCGCTGGTGCAGACGCCAGGCGAGGCGGCCGACCACCGCCGCCAGGTGCGTCGCCGGCGGCACCGTGCGATAGCCGGCGGCTGCCGCCTGCGCCGCGGCTGCCGGCTGACAGGCCGCGACGAGCGCCGAGCTCGACGGCACCAGGCCCTCCCAGGCGGCGATCGTCTCCTGCGGCGTCGCGGCTGTGGCCGGCGCCAGCGGCGCCAACGGCCACCCCGGCCCGGCGCTGTCCGACTGCGTGCGCCGGAAGGCGGCGGCGAAGACCTCGCCGCGAGAGGCCTCCATCCAGACACCGGCCGTGTGCGCGATCGGATCGCGGTCGAGGAGTTCCCACGCCAGCGCGTCGAGCGACGGCACGCCGGCCGTGGGCCGATCGAGCGCCAGGGCGAGGCCCTGAATGGCCGCCAGGCCGATGCGCAGGCCGGTGAAGCCGCCCGGTCCGGTGGCCACGGCGAACAGGTCGACCGCGCCGAGCGCCAGCCCCCCGTCGGCCAGCACCGCCCGCAGATCGGCGGGCACGCGCTCAGCGTGCGAGACGTTGCGGTCACCGGGCCGTGCCACGACCACGGTGTCGTCGCGGACCAGGGCGACGCTGCCGTCGCGTGTTGTCGTGTCGAGTGCCAGCACCCACATGCGCGCGCCGCGCCCGCGGCAACCCGACTATACTCGACGACGCGATGGCCGGCGCCCGCCGGCACCGCCCCTGTCGAGGTATCCCTGTCTCCCGCCCCTGAGTCCGCGCCGCCCCTGCCCATCCTCGGCGCAACGACGACGCCGGCCATGCGGCAGTATCTCGAGGCCAAACGGCAGTATCCGCTCGCGCTCATGCTGTTCCGGATGGGCGACTTCTACGAGCTCTTCTACGAAGACGCGCTGGTGGCCGCGCGCGCGCTCGACCTCACGCTGACGTCGCGATCGAAGGACCCCTCCGGCGCCGCGGTGCCGATGTGCGGGGTGCCCTTCCATGCCGCCGATGGCTACATCACGCGGCTCGTGAAGCTCGGGCATCGGGTGGCCGTGTGCGAGCAGATCGAAGATCCGAAAAAGGCCAAAGGCGTCGTGAAGCGCGATGTCGTGCGCGTCATCACGCCCGGCACGCTGGCGGATGCCTCGTACCTCGATGCCCGCGAGCCGGCCTTCCTGCTGGCGGCCACCGGGCTCGACCAGGTGCCGGGCCCGCAGATGCGCCTCGGCGTAGCGCTGCTGGATCTGTCCACCGGCGAGTTCCAGGTCACCGAGTTCAGCGGCGCCTCGGCGCGCCAGGCGCTCGACGACGAGATCGCCGTCCTGCACCCGCGCGAGATCGTCGTCGCCGCCGGCGTCGATGCCGCGGCGCTCCTGCCGGCGGTGGCTGCGGCCCGGATCGCGGTGACGCCGGTCGATGGCTGGACGTTCGATCCGGCGCGCGCCGGCGCCACGCTGTGCGAGCAGTTGCGGGTGTCGGGCCTGCAGGGGTTCGGCCTCGAGGCCCGGCCGGCGGCCGTGGCAGCGGCCGGCGCGCTCGTGCACTACCTGCGCCAGACGCAGAAGGCCGACCTGGCGCACGTGTGCACGATCCGGTTGCGCGAGACCGCCGATCGGCTGCTCGTCGACCCGACCACGCTGCAGCACCTCGAAGTGGTCGAGTCGTCGAAGGGCGGACGCAGCGGATCGCTGCTCGACGAGATCGACCGCACGGTCACGCCGATGGGCGGACGGCTGCTGCGGGCCTGGCTCATCGCGCCACTGGTCTCGCTTGAACGCATCCGCGAGCGCCTCGACGCGGTCGAGGAGCTGGCCTTCCGTGCTGCCGACCGCGGCAAGGTGCGTGACACGCTGCGGGTGGTGCTCGACCTCGAACGGCTGGTCTCGAAGGTCGCGCTCTCCACCGCCAGCCCGCGCGACCTCGTGGCCCTCGCCCGCTCATTGGCCGCGGTGCCCCGCACGCGGCTGCTGCTTGGCGAGTGCCAGGCGCCGCTCATCACGCAGCTGGTCGCCGCGCTCGACGACCTGCCCGACGTGCGCGGCCCGATCGACGCGACGCTGGCGGACGAGCCGCCGGCGCTGGCACGCGACGGCGATGCGATTCGCGACGGCGTGGACGGCGAACTCGACCAGCTGCGCCGCATCAGCCGCTCCGGCAAGCAGATCATCGCCGAACTCGAAGCGGCGGAGCGCACCCGCACCCGCACCGGCATCACCTCGCTCAAGGTGCGCTTCAACCGCGTCTTCGGCTACTACATCGAGATCTCGAAATCGAACCTGCACGCGGTGCCAGACGACTACATCCGCAAGCAGACCATCGCCGGCGGCGAGCGCTTCGTCACGCCGGCGCTCAAGTCGCACGAAGAAAAGGTGCTCGGCGCCGATGAGCGCAGCGTCGAACGCGAGCTCGAGCTGTTCGAGGCGCTGCGCAAGGAGGTCTCGGCCGCGTCGCCGCGGGTACTCGAGACGGCGCGTGCCATCGCCGCCCTCGACGTGCTGGCCGGCCTCGCCGAGACGGCGGCGCTCGGCAACTTCACCAAGCCCCACGTGCACGACGGCGACGAGCTTAGCGCGACCGACGTTCGCCATCCGGTGGTGGAACGCCTCGCCGGTGGCACCTTCGTGCCCAACGACGTGATGCTGAACGGCTCGTCGCACCAGCTGGTCGTGCTGACCGGGCCGAACATGGGCGGCAAGTCGACCTACCTGCGTCAGGTGGCGCTGCTGTCGCTGCTGGCGCAGAGCGGCTCGTTCGTGCCGGCCCGCGATGCCAAGCTGGGGCTGGTCGATCGCATCTACGCGCGCGTCGGCGCCTCCGACAACATCGCCCGCGGGCAGTCCACCTTCATGGTCGAGATGCAGGAGACCGCGCTCATCCTGAACGGCGCCACCTCGCGCAGCCTGGTCGTGCTCGACGAGGTGGGCCGCGGCACCGCCACCTTCGACGGCCTCAGCATCGCGTGGGCGGTGGCCGAACACCTGGCCACCAATCATCGGGCGCGGCCCAAGACGCTCTTCGCCACGCATTACCACGAGCTCACCGACCTGGCCGACGGCGTGCCGGGGGTGGTCAACTCCCACGTCGCGGTGCAGGAATGGAAGGACGACATCGTCTTCCTGCACAAGATCAAGCCCGGCCGCTCCGATCGCAGCTACGGCATTCACGTGGCGCGGCTGGCCGGCCTGCCGGGCTCGGTGCTCGGCCGAGCGCGCGAAATCCTGACCGCGCTCGAACGCGACGAACTCACGCGCGGCGGACGTCCGGCCATCAGCGGCGCGGCGCCGGCGGCGCAGCAGCAGCTCGGCTTGTTCCAGGCGGTGGCCGACGACGTGCTGCGCGAGCGGATCCGGGCCATCGATGTCGACCAGACCACGCCGCTCGAGGCGCTGCGCCTGCTGGCCGAGCTCAAGCGCGAGGCCGACCAATGATCGCGCGGGCGTGTCTGGCCGTGCGGGGCTAGCTCTTGATCTTGTCGAGTTCGGCGCGCGCTTCGGCCGCAAACGGCGACTCGGCGTGCTTCTCGACGATCTCGGTGAGGGTCTTGCGGGCGTCGTCGACCTTGCCGGCGCCGCGATAGGCGCGGGCCAGTTCCATCAGCACTCCGTCCACCGGCATGCCGGCGGTGGTCTCGGTGCTGAGCGTCTTCAGGCCCTCGATGGCCGGGTCGAACTGCCCCGCCCGGATCTCGGCCTGTGCCTTGCCGAGCGCCGCGCCCCTGGCGACGATATCGGTGCCGCTCGACAGCTGCGCGTAGTGCGTCTTCGCTTCATCGAAGCGGCCGAGCGCGACCAGCACCGATGCCGCGTTCAGGCGCGCCAGACGGCCGGGCGTGCTGGCCGGCGACAACTCGGCCGCGGCCAGGAACTTCGGCAGCGCGGCTTCGAGCTTGGCCTTCTCGGTGGGATAGGTGCCCGGGGCCTGCGCCGGGACGCCGGTGCCGCCTTCCATGCCGGGAGGCGCGGGCGCCTGCACGGGGGCCTCGTAGACCACCATCGCGTCGGCCAGCAGACCGCTGACCTCGCTATCGGCGTTGCGCTGCCAGGTGAGATAGCCGCCGACCGCCACCAGCAGCGCCAGCACGGCGCCGCCGATGGCGAGCACCTGCGAGCGGTTCTGGCCGAACGTGTCGGACGCCGCCGCCAGCGCGTGGGCGACTTCGTTTTCCTTCAGGTGCTCTTTCTCGGAGTGCTTCATAAGTCTCTGCCGTTCGGGTCGGTGGCGACCCCTCAGTGTATCAGCGGCCCGCGTCGGCCGTCACGTCGTAGCGAAATGCCTCCCACCGGGGGCCGCAGTGGGCTTGCGGCCGGACGCGCAGCAACCGGACGCCGGCGGCGCTCAGCAGCGCCTCGACGTCCGCCCGGGGGACCGCGTGCATTTCCATCACCGGCTCGAAGGCCGGCGCTGTGGACGCCGCGGGCGTGCGGCGGGCGGACTCGGCGGGCGCCGCGGCCCCGACGTCGATTCGCGCCGTGGGCGACCCGTGCCAGGCGAACCACGCGACCCCTTCGTGCACGAGGTCGAGTTCGAGCACGTCCGCCCCCGGCGTCGCCGCCCTGGGCGCCTCGAACGTGACGCCTGCCGATGCGCCGGGCCCGAGCGGCAGTGGCACCGCAACCCGCCGGTCATCGGCCACCAGCACGGCGCCGTCGCGCGCCAGCCAGTGGTTCCCGAGGTTGAGGGGCGTGCCGTCCGGCCAGGCGTCGGTGCCGGTGTTGGTGACCACCACGTCCACCACGACGCGCGCGGCGTCGCCGTGCGGGCGCGGCGTGGCCGTCACCCGCGCGCGGTAGGCGCCGACCGGCAAGGCGCCGGCGGGCAGCATCGGGGCGTCGAGCCAGCGGCTCGGGGCGTCGAACGACAGGAAGCCGCCGGGCGCCAGCACGCGGGCCAGCTCGCGGATGTACGCACGCGCGTAGACCGGCGCGATGTGCTGCAGGACGCGTCCGGTGTAGACGACGTCCACCGAACGGCTGGCGATCGTGTGGAAGGGCGGCGCCGCCTGCACGTGATACCGCACGCGCCCGCCGTGGCGATTGAAGCTGTCCGCCTGCGCGATCATCGACGGCGCGACGTCGAGTCCGACGACCTCGTCGCAGTGCGTTGCCAGCGCCTGCGTGAGGCGGCCGAGGCCGCAGCCGAAGTCGAGCGCCCGGCGGCGCGCGGCGGGCAGGCCGAAGGCGCGTGCCTCGGCGATGAGCGCGGCGATCTCGGCGTCGCCGGTGGCGAAGAACTCCTCGGCCGTCCAGCGGCGGCCCTTGCGCGCCGGGTCGGTCAGGATCGCCCACATCGGATCCTGTTCGCCGAAGGCGTCCCAGTGGCGCTGCAGTTCGTGGAGGTTCATGCGGCGCTCGAGGGTACCACTCCCGGTTCCGGCGGCGGTGGTGCGCCCGGTTGGAATTGAACCAACGACCTTCCGCTTAGGAGGCGGACGCTCTATCCCCTGAGCTACGGGCGCGCGGCGTTCACACTAGGGTTTCAAACCGGCCCGGCCCGTGGTCGGGCCGCGGCCGTCAGTAATGCAGCACCGACGACACCGGGACGCCCGGCAGCTGGTCGCGTCCCTTCAGGAAATCGAGCTCGATGAGAAACGCCGCGGCGTGGAGCGTGCTGCCTAGGCGCTGCACGAGGTTGACGGCGGCGCGCGCCGTGCCGCCGGTGGCGAGCACGTCGTCGATG